>DSBV01000013.1 GCA_011045955.1 Bacteroidales bacterium
AAGCAATGAGCATAGCTTTTCGCTGGCTGAGTATTACGAAGCACTGCAGCTAAAAGAAACAGATATACTGCTCATTGATATCAGAACACCCGAAGAATACGAAAAAAACCACTTACCTAACGCCACAAACATCCCCTTGCATGAAATTACCAGCGATGCGTATGCTGAGTATATAAACAATAACCCAAGGCTTACAAAAGTTATTTACGGGAAAAATGAGGTGGATGCCATAAATGCGCTTTCCATACTTTTCACCAATGGTTTTACAAATAGCTTTAAGTATCTTAAAGGAGGTTTTGCTTTGGCAAATCAGTATGTTATTCAAAAGCCTACACCTTCATTCTTTTTCTATTCCGACGAGCAGGTAAAGTTTAACTACTCCAAGCTAATGCCTGCTGGTTCAGCCCAAAAAGCAAAAACCAATGCTGTGGATGTTGAGATTGAGGAGCCTACAGCTCCTCGTGGAGGTTGTTAAACACAGATGATTTTCAAATAAATCCTATAGCGTTTGGGTTAACAGTAGCCAAACGCTTTTTTGTATCTTTGCAACCAATTTCACCTCATAATTCAATGCAACCAATTAGGGAGATATACAAAATGGGCTTTGGCCCATCGAGTAGCCATACCATTGGCCCAGTTCGTGCAGCTGAAATTTTCATGGAGCGTCACCCCGACACTCACAGCTTTAGGGTTACGCTGTTTGGGAGTATTTCGTTAACGAGCAAAGGCCACCATACCGATCATGCCTTGCAAAAGGCATTTATGCCCAACAATTTGGACATTATTTGAAACGATAAGAAGGAATTGCTCCTTCACCCAAATGGTATGCGTTTCGAAGCGATGGCAGCCGATGGTAATGCCATTGATAAATGGTATGTTTATAGCATAGGTGGGGGCAATTTACGCGATGAGTACGGCGTGCTTAACGCCGAAAAAATTTATAGCCATAACAAAATGTCCGATATTCTCCGTTGGTGTAAGCAGGAGGGAAAATCGCTTTGGGAGTATGTTGAGGATAACGAAGGGCCTGAAATTTGGCAATTCCTTCACGATGTTTGGCTAACCATGAAGGAACAATACAGCGTGGTATTGATAATGAGGGCGTTTTGCCTGGCACAATTAAGCTTGCCCGAAGGGCATCGTCGCATTATACAAAAGCCCTAAACCAGCATGGCACCATAAAAAGCATTGGGTTGCTATTTGCTTTTGCCCTAGCAGTTTCGGAGGAGAATGCAGCAGGAGGGCGAATTGTAACGGCTCCAACCTGTGGTTCGTCGGGGGTTCTACCTGAGGCTCTTTTCTACCTTAGCCGCGATGAGCATTTAAACGAGACCAAAATTTTACGGGGTTTAGCCACAGCAGGGCTAATAGCCAATTTGGTTAAAACCAACGCATCCATTTCGGGGGCTGAGGTAGGTTGCTAAGGAGAAATTGGAACCGCAAGCGCAATGGCAGCTGCTGCAATAACCCAAATACTTGGCGGATCGCCAACGAAAATTGAGTATGCTGCCGAAATGGGTATGGAGCATAACTTGGGCCTTACCTGCGATTCGGTGTTGGGCTATGTGCAAATTCCTTGCATTGAGCGAAATGCCATTGCCGCAACAAAAGCCTACTCGTGTGCTGTATATGCGTTGGCCTCCGATCGATGGCGGGCATAAAATATCGTTCGATAAGGCCGTTACAACTATGGCCAAAACGGGTCGCGATATTCAGGTTGCCTACCGCGAAACAGGTATTGGTGGTTTAGCCAAAAGTTGGGAGCCGTTTAAGGGCTAACCTTTTGATGGTTTATACTTTGCAAGCGTAAATACAAACGAAGTACCCTCGTTAAGGCTACTGCGCACGTTAATGGTTTGCTCATGAGCCTCAACAATATGCTTTACTATTGCTAGGCCTAGTCCTGTTCCTCCTTGCTCTCTCGATCGGCTTTTGTCAACCCTATAAAATCGCTCAAATACGCGGGGTATATCCTCTTTGGGTATTCCTATTCCGTTATCGTTTACTTCAACCAAAATGCTCTCGCCCATATCCATAAACGATACTTTTGTGCGACCGCCCTCTTTTCCATAGTTTATGGAGTTTGCCACAAGGTTAGTTAGCGCTTGGTAAATCCTTTTCTTATCAGCTTTAACCCAAATGGGCATTTCGTAATCCTGACCGAAAACTAGCTTAATGCCCCTTTTCTTTGCACGCATCTCCTGAGCCTCAAAAACTTCGTTGGCAAGCTGAGCAATATTGGTTTTTTCCAAATCAAGTTTTAGCACACGCGATTCAAGCTTGGAGATTGACTCCAAATCTTCAACAATTGAAATTAGGCGGTTTATGCTTTTCTCCGTTCGCTCAAGGTACTTTTTGTTTATCGATGGGTCGCTAAGTGCACCATCGAGCAGGGTTAGCACGTAACCCTGAATATTAAAAATGGGTGTTTTAAGTTCATGCGATACGTTTCCAAGGAACTCTTTTCGGTAGTTCTCAAGCTCTTTTAGCTTATCAATTTCCTGACTTTTGCTGTTAGCCCAATGCACCACTTCGCGGTTTACCTCCGTGAGGATATCTTTACCCTCAAAACCCTTTTTTATCTCCCTTCGGGAAATGTTTAAACTTTGAATGGTTTTGTAAATGGGGTTTATCTTCTCAAAAATAAACTGATTGATAAGAAAGTGGCTAAGAAAGAACATGGCAGCAAAAGTTGCAAATCCAATTGCTGCTATAGGCCAAAACGTTGCTTCATGAGTGCTGGCTATTACTATTGATGTAGCCACTGAAATAGCAGAAGCAACAATTGATATTATTGCCGACATGGTTTTTGGCGATAAAATCATAGCTGTTTTTCCCTTACCCTTTAATTAGCTTATCGAGCATGCCACCCTCAACGTACTGCTTCAAAATTTTTGAGATGTACTTGCCCACAATGTCAAACTCAAGGTTAACCACTGTTCCCTCCTTAATCGTATGGAAGTTAGTAACCTCGTAGGTAAAAGGAATAATGGCAACCTGAAACGATTTTTCCTTTGAGTTTACAACGGTTAGGCTAACACCGTTTACCGATATCGAGCCTTTTTCGACCGTAATGTTGCCTTTGGTTGGGTCGTACTCAAAGGTGTAGTACCAACTACCATCGGCTTCTTCAACCTTGGTGCAAACAGCGGTTTGGTCAACGTGACCCTGTACCATGTGCCCGTCGAGCAGGCTCTCGAGCTTCATGCTGCGCTCAAGGTTTACCTTATCGCCAACGTGCAGTAGGCCAAGATTTGATTTTTCCAACGTTTCCTTAATGGCCGTAACGGTGTAGGTGTCGCCCTGTTGCTTAACCACGGTAAGGCACACCCCGTTGTGCGACACGCTTTGGTCAATTTTTAAGTGTTTGGCAAACGAGCAGGTTAGGGTAATATGTATATTCTCTTGCTCCTTCTGAATATCAACAACCCTTGCGGCCTCTTCAATAATTCCTGAAAACATAGCAACATTTTTTTCGGTTAGTTTTACGCCCAAAAGTACAAAATATGTTTTGTTTTACAGGAGCGCCCGCTCATATTCTTAATCCTATCGTTTGTCTAAAAAATGCTCCAATTAGCAAACATTTTTTTGTTTTCTAAAAAAGTATTAATTTCAATTTTAAATGTAAAACCCATACCTGGTTTGGGATTGTTACCAGGGGCGAAACCGAAAAGCCTTAAGAGTAGGGAAACAATAATTTTAACACAACGCCATGAAAAATTTCTTAAAACTTTTTGCAGTAATTCTTGTGCTTTCGATGGCAACCGAGTCGTTTGCACAGAATTTTGGCGTTAAAGCTGGCCTTAACCTCTCTAACATGGTTATCGAAAATTGTTTAGAAGACCTTAAAATGAACCTAGGATTTAATTTAGGAGTAACTGCTGAAATTCCAATTAACGATATGTTTGCTTTTGAAACAGGCCTCATGCTAAATACCAAGGGGTTTAGAATTAGTGAGGAGGGAGAAATTTTGGGTGAAACCATGGGGTCAAAAGTAAAAATCAATATTTACTACCTAGACATTCCGTTAACTACGAAGGTTGATTTTGATGCAGGTGGAGCTAAGGCTTTTGTAATTGCTGGACCATATGTTGGTTTTGCTCTAAGTGGAAAAGCTAAAACTGAAGTAAGTGATGCAGGAGAAACAGAGAGACACACACAATCAATTGAATTTGGTTCTGATGACGATCAAGCAAAGCGCTTAGATTATGGCTTACTAATTGGTGCAGGTGCTGAGTTTGGGCAAATTTCTGTAGGGGCTAACTACGGCCTTGGTTTAGCAAGCATGTCTAACTACTCAGATAATGGCGACAAAGAGAGCCATAGAGTAATTAGCATATCAGTAGGCTATAAGTTTTAATTACTACAATAGCTTAAATAAATAGGCGGAGCTTATGCTCCGCCTATTTTTATTATAACCTTATGCAACCATAGCTTTAGCTTAAAATTAGCATGTAAGCGTAAAAAATTTTATACTTTTACGCATTACATTACCAAAAATTTTAGGCATGCTACTATCACAGATTATTTGGAATATCGACCCCGAAATATTTTCGCTAGGGGCACTTTCCATTCGCTACTATGGGGTGCTTTGGGCGCTTTCGTTTTTGTTTGGCTATATGATTTTTGAGCGTATTGTTAAAAAGGAGAGCCTTCCGGAAAACTACCTCGATACGCTTACCATTTACATGGCAATTGGTACCATTGCGGGTGCTCGATTGGGGCATTGCCTGTTTTACGAGCCCAGCTACTACCTAGCAAACCCATTGGAGATACTAAAAATATGGCAGGGTGGGTTAGCAAGTCATGGTGCAGCCATAGGGATAATTATTGCGCTTTACCTCTTTAGCCGTCGCACAAAGCAGCCGCTAATTTACATTCTCGATCGCATTGTAATAACCGTTGCACTTGCCGGTGTACTTATCCGTTTGGGAAACCTTATGAATTCGGAAATTTACGGCATTGAAACTAGCCTACCTTGGGGTTTTGTTTTTAAACAGGATGGCCAAACCGTGCCTAAGCACCCAACGCAAATTTACGAAGCGTTATTGTACTTGGTTGGCTTTATCGTTCTGGTGTGGGTTTACCTTAAGTCAAATGCTAAGCCTAAACCCGGATTACTTTTTGGGCTATTCCTAATTTTTATTTTTGCCACACGTTTCCTAATTGAGTTTATTAAGCAACCTCAGGTTGGGTTTGAAGCCAACATGTTTCTAAACATGGGACAGTGGTTAAGTATTCCGTTTGTAATAGCCGGCTTGTACTTTATTTATAAATCGCTAGCTTCAAATATAAGCAAGACCTAGGGGTACTATAACTGGCCTATGCGGACAGTATTTGCTATGGCACTGGCAATGGGAGTAAATTTTATACCAAGCTCTTTTTCGGCAAGTTTTGATGAGTAGTAGGTAGTTGCATGTCCGCTACGAGCTGTATCGCGGGTTAATACTGCGGGTTTACCGCTAAACTTCGCACCAATCAACGCTAGTCGCCAAGCAATTGCACTCATCCATGGTGTAACGTTTATACTGGGAGGTTTCTTGCCCATTTCATGCGCAATGGTTTCAAAAACCTGCTTGTGTGTTAGGTTATCGCCGTTAACAATAAACCTTTTGCCCCACTTCTCCTTTTGCATGGCCGTTACCATTGCATTTACCACATCTCTTACATCAACATAGCCCGTTACGCCAGTTGTGTAAAATGGAAATCCTTTGGCAATGGTTCCGAATATTTGTCCGCTTCCGTTATCCCAGCGTCCAGGCCCAACCACAACGGTTGGGTTAACAATCACGGCATTAAGCCCCATTTCAATACCGCGCCACACTTCCATTTCCGACCAAAATTTGCTTACTGCATATCCCGATTTTCCTTTCGACTTGCCCCACGGAGTGTTTTCATCAACGTAATTACCTTTTGTTGGCGATCCGATGGCTGCAACCGAGCTAACATGGCAAAGTCGATTAACTCCCATTTCAATACAGGCGTTAACAATGTTTGCAGTACCCTGTACGTTTACATTACGCATTCGGTTTGTGTCCTTACCGTTGAACGAAACAACGGCAGCACAATGGTAGACCTCATCGCATCCTTTTACAGCGTTGCATAATGTTTGGTAATCCTCAATCTCGCCATCGACCCACGAAATGGTGTTGAACAAATCTGCATTTTCAGCGGAGTATGCCTCAAATAGTTTTTCTACCAGCGCCAGGTTGCTATTCTTTCGCTTTAGCGCAACTACTTGTTTATTGCTGCTCGTTAGGTGGTATAGCAAGTGCGATCCGATTAGCCCTGTGCCGCCGGTTACAAAAATCATTTGTTAGGATTTGTTCTAAGGAAAGGGTTAACAATTAGCTCTTTTTCCCACTTGAGCTTTTTCCCGAAGCCTAGCCTATTATCGGTAAATTTCAGGAAGGTAAGATCAACAACCCAAAGCGTAGTTTTCATTAGCATTGCAATGGGAAAGCGCTTGAGGTAGGCTTTTCGAGCCTTTTCGTGGAGTTCTGCATTTGGTTCGCTAATTATTCCCTGAAACTGTACGCCTTGAATTTTACCTATAACAGTTGTTTCGAGCACAATGCTACCAGCTACGTATATGTTGTGGCTTGCTTGCTGAATGTGTTTTGTGTCGTAATCCGATGTAAATACGAGGCTGTTCTCCTCCTCCATGTACACGTAAAAACAGTTTGCACAGTATGGTTCCTCATCGAAGCTTGTGGCTAGCGTAAGTACGTGGTGCTCGTTAATAAAATCTACAATCCGCTTATCAGGAAGGCTCATTCTTTAGTTTTTTTCTTAAAGGAACTGCAAATTTAGCAAAATCATCTTAATAGGTAAAGTAATGCTAAGGTAGTACCATTTTGCCAAATGAAGCTATATTTGCCACATGAAACTGTTTTACCGCATTGGCTTTATTATCTACGTTTTGGCTCTAATTGGCTTTTATTTTTGCCCATCAACAGGCATTACCACCTCTGTTGAGGTTAACTCCAACACGTACCGAGTTGACTACTTATTGCATGGTTTTGCTTTTTTAGTTCTTCCTATAGTTGCCTTTTTGGCCAATGGCGACAGAAAGAGGCCGTATCTTTGGTGGATATTTATTGGATTTTCATTTATATTGGCAATTGCCTTTGAGTTTATCCAACAGCTTGTTCCCGAAAGAGCTTTCAACCCCAAAGATACCCTTTCGAATATTATTGGATTGTCCATTGGGGTTGCACTTGTGCTAATGTATAGAAAGTGCAGGAAAAGCAACGGTACTCAATAGATACGATCCGGGAGCAATAGACTAGCATAACTTAATTAAGGATATATTGCCTAAAATTTGTAGTTTTGCTGTTTTCTAAAATGGCCTCGTTGCCGCTTAATTATCTTCTATGGACAATAGTTTTATTCGGCTGATTGAGGAGAGTGTTAAGCAGAATTGGGATTTACCCGCATTCTCCGATTATAAAGGCGCAACCATTCATTACTACGACCTAGCGCGTAAGATTGAGAAAATTCATATAATTTTTGAGAAAACAGGAATTGAAAAAGGCGACAAAATTGCGCTAATTGGCCGTAACTCGTCGCACTGGGCTGTTGCTTTTTTGGCAATAGTAACCTACGGCGCAGTGGTAGTTCCAATTCTGCCCGAATTTAAACCCGATAATGTGCACCACATTGTTAACCATTCCGATTCGTTTGTGCTCTTTACCGGCGATTCAATATGGGAAAATCTTGATGAGTCGCAAATGCGAAATGTTAAATGCATCATCTCCCTAACCAAATTTACAATACTCCACGAGAACTCTCCTTTCTCGATTACCAATATGAGGAATAGCGTTGATGAGCTATTTAACCAAAGGCATCCTAATGGTTTTACGCCAAACGATGTTAGGTTTTACCGCGATGAGAAGCCCAACGATGTTTGTGTGATTAACTACACAAGCGGCACAACTGGCTTTTCAAAAGGCGTAATGCTTCCCTACCGAAGTTTATGGAGCAATATGGTTTTTGCCGACAAGGTTATTGACTTACAGCCTGGCGACAGACAGGTTTCAATCCTTCCATTGGCCCACGCATACGGAGCCGCTTTTGAGTTTATCTATCAGGTAACAAAAGGCTGCCACATCCATTTCCTTACGCGAAATCCATCACCAAAAATTATTCTCGAAGCCTTTGACGAGATTAAGCCTAAAGTTGTACTGGCTGTCCCCTTAATTATTGAAAAGATTTACAAAAAGAATATCATTGAAGCATTAAAGCGCCCTTCACTTAAAATGCTGCTTAAGGTCCCAATTATCGATCGTAGAATTAAAAAAGAGATAAACAAAAAGCTCACAAGCATTTTTGGAGGAAACTTTATCGAGGTTATTATTGGTGGTGCAGCACTTAATCCCGAGGTTGAGTCGTTCCTTCGCGATATAGGTTTCCGCTATACAGTAGGGTATGGAATGACCGAATGTGGGCCGATAATTACGTACGACTCATGGAAATCAACTAAGCTTCATTCCGCAGGTAAAGCTGTGGTTAATATGGAGGTTAAAATTGATTCGGATGACCCACAGAATACTGTTGGTGAAGTTCTGGTTAAAGGAACCAACGTTATGCTCGGATACTATAAAAACGATGAAGCCACTAAACATGCAATTGATGCTGATGGCTGGCTTCATACCGGCGATTTGGGAATTATTGATGCCGAAGGTTACCTTTACATTAAAGGCCGCAGCAAAAACATGATACTTGGCCCTAACGGGCAAAATATTTACCCTGAGGAAGTTGAAGGAATAGTCAATAATCTTCCCTATGTTCAGGAGTCTCTTGTAATTGAGCAGGAAGGCAAACTCATCGCCTTGGTATTTCCCGATTTTGATTCAGCCGATAAAGATGGCGTAAAAACTGGTGCACTTGAGGGTATAATGGAAGAAAACAGAAGTGAGCTAAACAAAAACCTGCCATCTTACAGTCAGATAGCAAAAATTAAGGTTTACCCCGAAGAGTTTGAAAAAACACCAAAACGCAGCATAAAACGTTACCTTTATCAAGGAACCAGCAAATAAATAATCAACACAATAATGAAAAACGAAACCAGTAATTCTTATAATCGTTCCGATGTTTACTGCGTAATAATGGCAGGAGGCATAGGAAGCCGATTTTGGCCATTAAGCAGAACCGATAAGCCAAAACAATTTCTCGATATACTTGGAACCGGACAATCGCTAATTCAGCAGACCTTTTCGCGTATTAATCGCTTTTGCGATTCGCAAAACATATACGTGGTTACGGGTTCGGTATATAAAGATCAGGTTCAGGAGCATCTCCCCGAAATAGCAGAGGAACAGATTTTGCTTGAACCCATGCGTCGCAATACGGCTCCATGTATAGCATTGGCATACCAGGTAATTCGCAAGCAAAATCCAAACGCAATTATTGTGGTAGCACCTAGCGATCATCTGGTTTTAGAACCAGATAAATTCTCCAGAATTATTGGACAAGCCATTACTTTTGCAGCAAATAACGATGCTTTGCTTACCATTGGCATTAAACCTAGTCGCCCCGAAACAGGTTATGGGTACATTCAGGTTTCAGGCCATGCTGATAAAAGAAACCCTTCGTTGTATAAGGTGAAAACTTTTACCGAAAAGCCAGATCTGGAACTGGCTAAGGTTTTTCTTGAGACAGGTGAGTTTTACTGGAATTCAGGTATTTTTATTTGGTCGGCAAAAGCAATTGATAGCGCATTTAGCAAATATCTACCCGATATCCATGGTTTGTTCGAGGAAATGTTTCAAAAACTTGATACTCAAAGTTACGACGAAGCGGTAAGTTCAGTTTATTCCGAGTGTAAAAACATTTCCATTGATTATGGTGTATTAGAGAAAGCAGACAATGTGTATGTAATTTGCTCAGAGTTTGGCTGGTCCGATTTGGGTACTTGGGGTTCGCTTTATCAGAACAGCTCCAAAGATGCCCATGGAAACGTTTTAGGCAATAGCAATGCTATGGTGTACGATGTTAAGAATTCTATTATAAATTTACCTAACAACAAGCTTGCTGTACTGCAAGGGCTAGACGGTTATATTGTTGTTGAGTCCGATGGAGTTCTTTTAGTTTGCCGCAAAGAGGATGAGCAGGAGATAAAACGATATCAGAATGATGTATTAGTAGAGAAAGGGGATAAGTTTATTTAATAGTAGACTTGAAGCATAAAAAAAGGCTGCCGAAAGGCAGCCTTTACTAATTTATTATAATGGGGCTAATACTCCCACAAATCGTGTTCGAAGGTAAAGAGTTCGTTTCTAATGCGCTCTGATTCCTGCATGTTTGGAATTCCACCAAATGTATATTCGGAAACCCTTCTATTGTTGAATACGTTAGACTCTTGAACAATGTACGAGCTAAATCTTCTTTTGAAGAAGATATCGTCAAACGAATTTCTCTGAGCATCGTTAAAATCATTGAATACAGCAGTATTTGCTAGCACTGTTCGTGCGTGAGGATAGTATACCCAGAAAAGCCTCATTTTTAACAAATCGCCTTCCATGTCCAAATCATCCTGACCTGGTGCATAACGCGTATACACTCTAATTGGGCAAATACCAATGATGCGAACCTGCATGGTTGAGTGTTGCTTGTCAAAAAACCACTCTTCCTTTATTTCAAGTTCTCTAATCTCGCCCCAGTTAATGCTACCTGGAATGACAATTATAGTATCTCGCCCAGTTGTTGGGCTAATATCTTGCCTTTCAGTATCCTGAGCCCCTAGTTTTGTAAGAATTTGATCGTACGATATTAGCGCTGAAAACTCATCATCAACATCAGGATCGTATGCATTAATCTCGTTGTACTTAATGGCATCCATCAAACGCTGCGTTAGGCTGGACCTGTCGTGCATACGTGTTGTAGGAAAGTATAGCGGATGATTCATTCTTTCTCTTAAGTCAACAATACGCCATATCCTTCTTGTCCACATCATATCGGCTTCCCGCAAGTGAGGATAGGGAATTGGGATACGCTGCTTAATTGTTTCTCTTTCATAGATTCCATCGTTAACTAGAGGCTCCTTCATTTCTCGTTGAGCCATGCTAGATAAGGAGAAAGCTAGAAGTAACGATCCGCTAAGTAGAAAAAAAGCTATTCTTTTCATAGTCGAAAGTGTTATCTTATTCGGTATACTATATCATTCAAATTACGCGTTTTGCCATCGGGGCCAACAGCAGTAATATCAATTATGTTAACGGTTTGGCCGCTTCGTAAACCATCAAAAAGCCTACGTTGATCATCGGTTATAAGCTGATTGTTTGATTTTGCGGTTCTAGTGAAACCTCCAACGGTAGCCATTACGGTAAATCCGGTAATGCTAAACGAAAGGTCAAAGTCAAAACCTTCGGGCATTCGCGCTTCAACTGCTAATGATGCAGCTAGCTCGTTTTTATTAACTATACGAGAACCAACTCCTCTTACACCAGGGATTGGGTCGGGTACATCGCGAACTCTAAACTCACGGGTACCCATTCTGCGTCTATTGCCTTCAATTTCAGCAAATACAGTAACATTGCACGTATTACCTCTACCTGGTATAACGGTAAATGCACCTCCCGCTCTTCGAATTGATCCTCCACCGTCGATGCTTGCTGTAATCTTATCCATCGAAATTCCAGGTATGGATATGTCTACAGGGTTATCAACACCACGGTAAAAAACGTTCATTTTTGTGGGCGAAACAACTACGTTTGGTTGGGCTACTTCATACTCGTGGTTAAACGGACGCCTAAAAGTATTGCCATCAGGACCAGTTACTTCAAGTAAACCCGACCACTTATTTGTACCCAGCCTTGTTGCTCTTTGAGTAAATATTCCTTTACCTCCCTCAACAGGGACTTCTTCGTATGCTCCAACCATTCTAAAATCTTCCAATCCTTGTTCTGTCGTGAAAGTTTCGTACTGGCCTATATACACCCGAGGTACCTGAGTAGTATCCGAAGCTGCTAGAAATATGTTTGCGCTAAACTCATTACCTTGAATTATGTAGTCGGACTTTGGTATAACTACAGCATCAAGTTTATTTACTTTAAAGTCGCTAGCATCTACTTGCTGTAGAAGATAACCCACAACTTCAGCTTCAACGTTGAGAACATCAAGTTGAACTTTGGTTAGCTGAGGAAAAACGGCAACTAATGGGATATGATCAAATCGGGTTGACTCCCAAGTATGAGGGGTTCCATCAGGAGATGGGGGAGGACCGTCAGTATTAAGTAGATTATTAATAGACTGAATAAGTTGTCCGGCAATTTCAGGATCGACTAATCCCTGCATATATTCTCTATATTCAATAATTTTATTTTTCAGGTCAGTTGCTTTCCCCGATGATCCATCAGGACCTAAAAAAACACGTCCACTAATATTAGTGTCTCCCTTACCTTTAATTTCTTTTGCATCAATCTCTTTCTCGCCAACTAAAGCAGGTGAAGTTTCTTGTTCTGCAGTTACAACCGTTAAAATTTTTAAATCTTGGATATAATCAATGAGTTCAATGGTTTTTTCCCTTATCTCATCGGTTATTTCTTTCCAAGGGCCAACTTTTTTAGGGTTAACTGTATAGGCGTTATCCATTTGGTTATACAGACGCTCATTTTTTACAGAGAAACTTTTTGCTGTTTGTGAGAGGCCAGAATCAACAAGCACGAAAGCATCTAGTACTGTTGCCGACACGTTTAGCGCTAGCATTGCAGTAAGCACTAGGTACATCATACCTATCATTTTCTGTCTTGGCGTTTCTTTACCGTGAGCCATAAAGCGTTGTTGCTACAAATTCAACATTATGCATTGTTTGACATAACATTCATGGCCGATAGCATATTGCCATAAATGGTATTTAACGATGCGATATTTTGGTTAAGCTTTGCTATGGAATCAGCATACTTCTCGGTTTCGTCAATTGAGGTTTTCAGCTTTTTCATCATATCTTCAACACCCGAGTATACCTCTTGCGATTGCTTAAGCTTTTCCGATGTTCCTTGAAGGTGTAATTCGTGTGCGGCATTAAGGGCTGCCATATTCTTGTTAAGTCGTTCAAGCTGCTCCTGATAGCCGTTGCTTCCCTCAGAAACCAAATCGCCATTGGCTTTCATGGCCTCGGCCATTTTCGAATAAGTATTTACTAGGTTGCCTGCTGCTGAGCTAATCTGATTGGCAACATCGCTTCCTGACTGAACAATCCTTTCCTTTACGGTTTCGCCAGCTTGGGTAAGCTGTTCTTCCAAACTACCAACTGAACGCTCAACTCCACCCATAAAGTTTTGTCCACTTTCGGAGACAGTGCCAGCAGTTTTCTGGAAACTTTCCGATAGGATATTCATCGATTCGTTTAGTACCTGTCCGCTGTTCTGATAGCTATCAGAAAAACTGCTTACTGAGTCACTGGCTTTTTTCATATTCTGAGCAAAAGCAGTTGAAGCAGATGCTGCATCGCTAATATCGGATAGCTTAGAGGTAGTATCGCTTAGCTTGTATAATCCCTTGCTGATTTTATCAAAAAGTTCAGGGCCAATTTCGGCTTTCTCAAGCATTTGGTTAAACTTCTCGGTGAAAACCATTCCACCACCACCAGGTGAAGCATAGACTGGTTGGGCTGTGCCCTCGCCTGATGCTTGGGGAATTTGTCCGCCACTAGTAGCAGCCATTACGGAGCTAATTATCTCTTTAATGTCTTCCGAGTTTACCCCCTCTAAACCAGAGCCTTTCCTATATTTTCTGAGTTCTTCCTCATCGGTCATTCCAGCAAGCTCAGGATAAACTAAGGTCCAGTCCACTTCATCGTGAATGGGTTCAAACGCCGAGAAGAAGAAGATGATTACCTCGGTTGTCATACCAATTGTTAGCATGGTACCAGCTCCTGGCCAATACTGCAGTTTGAAGAGGGCTCCTAAAAGAACAAGAGATGCTCCCCAGCCATAAAGGTACTTCATGAAGGTTCTCCACTTTTCCCCTTGTACGATTTCGGATATATTGAATCCCATTGCGATGATTGAGTTAAGATTAAACTTTTGGTTAATATTTTTCTAAGATTATTTTGCTCCTGCATAAGTTCTTACACATCTAAAACCAATATGTGCTTTTGCGCTATCCTGATATTCGAAAGAACGAGTTCCCACCTGAAGGAAATATCCAATATCCTTCCAACTACCACCTCTTACAACTTTACGTTTTAGCGCAGGCGGATCGTTTGGCTTTGCGTTGTATTTGTAATCGGGGTTCATGTCGTGCATAAACATGTATGCGCTTTCATCAAATGCGTTGGCAGTCCATTCCGATACGTTTCCAGACATGTCATAGAGGCCATAATCATTAGGTTCGTAGCTGCCAACGGGGAGAGTGATAAAGCCACCATCGTCAACATAATTACCTCTCAAAGGCTTAAAGTTTGCAAGGAAGCAGCCCTCTGAGTTTCTGGTATACGGGCCACCCCAAGGGAACATACCGTGATCAAGCCCGCCTCGGGCAGCATATTCCCATTCGGCTTCGCTTGGTAAACGATAATCGGCAACAAATGAGTAGCCCCTACTAGCAAGATATTTGTTTAGGTATTGCGTTCTCCAGATGGTAAATGCATAGGCTTGGCGCCAAGAAACGCCAACAACTGGGTAGTTGTCGTACGATGGATGCCAGAAATAGTGCGTTGCGTATGGTTCGTTGTATGAGTAGCTAAAGTCGCTTATCCACGAAAGGGTGTCGGGGTAAACATTTACTTTATCGCGAATAATGAATGATGAGCGATTGGTAACCCTAACAGGAACCCCCATTTGGTTAATAACCTCAGCGTTTTCTTCGTACGATCCCGTTTCGAAGTTCCAACGATTCTTCTTTTTTGCTGCTTGCTGTAGATCAATCCAGAAAAACTCATAGTTTAGCTTACGGGTGTCAATCTCCTTACGGAAGTAAAAGCTTTCCTCCTTGGTGTAGTACATTTCCCTTAAAATCTCTTGCTGTTCTTCATCCCTATGGTCTATCGGCACATCCCAATTTAGTACGGGAGGGTCAATGATGTTGCCAAACTCATCCTCTTCAATGGCATAATCATCAATTTGCTGGCTTAGCAATCTTCGTGCAATTGAGTCTCTAACGTAAAAAACAAATTGCCGATACTGATTGTTGGTGATCTCGGTTTGATCCATCCAGAACGCATCAACAGAAACAGTTTTTGTGGGTGCGTTTATCGAATGGGCTATATCCTGGTCGTTACTACCCATGTTGAATGATCCCATGGGGATAAAAACCATGTTGTATGGGGTTGGATCCTGATAACCTTTTCGGCCAGGAACACCCACAAGTTCTCCACGATCAGTGGGAGCACAGCTACTTATTATGGCAGCGAGAACAGCAAAAACAAGAAGTTTTCTCATAACACCCGATTATTAATTGCAAATAACGTAAAAATATTCTAAATGCTTTTATGTTAGGCTACAAAAAACGTATGCTTTTATACTGCTGAGGAGGTCTCTCCTTTTTTAGCGTAAAACAGTATCCTAGCATAAATTCATGTGAACCATAGTTGTATTTACTTATATCTGTTGTTGAAAAATCGTATGCATAGCCAATTCTCATTCCAGAGAAAAGCTCAAAGCCTACCATACCTATTATTGCTTCTCCCACACGGTATGAAACGCCACCCCAAAGCCTTTTATTGTATATAACATTTGAAGTTACGGTTAACTGGTTTGTTACAAGGTTGCTACCAATGATAACCGATGGGTTAAACTCCCACGAAGGGTTTGGCATTTCGAGATAGTATCCACCAGTTAAGTAGTAATGACGTTTATAATGTGTTTCGTATTGGTTATAGTACGGAGTTTCGTTTAAATGGGTTGCAGAAACACCGAAATACATTTCGTTATTGCTGTAAAAAACACCGGCTCCCATATCGAAATTAATAGCATTCTCTTTTCCTTGGGGGACAGCATTGTCGCTTGAACCATCGGGGAAGTTCCATGTAGGATCAAGCGTATTGTTTATAAATCCTCCATTTAAGCCAATGGCTAATGTTCCTCCACCGCTTACCTTAAAACGTACAGCGTACGAGAGGCTTACGCCTAAGTCTTTGTTAAAGCCAAACTGATCGTTTAGGATGTTAAGGCCTATGCCGCTTGAAAGCCCGAATGGCTTGATGGCAGCATTAACATTTACTACGGTTACGTTAGGTGAACCTTCGCCGAAACCAGTCCATTGTAACCGGTTAATAGCTGTAGCACAAATCATGTCGTTGCTACCAGCATAGGCAGGGTTTATGGCCATTTGATTGAACATGTTGTGGCTAAACAAGGGATCTTGCTGAGCACAAAGTGTCATGGATGTGAAAAGCGATAATGTAAAAAAAATTTTTTTCATCAAGTTGCGCCTTAAACCCGTTTGTACATAGTTTAACTGAAAGGTAAAGTAAGTAAAAAAATTTTTCTCCAACAAATTTTATCAACAATTATATGTTGATAAAGCCCAACAAAACAACATTGGCTTATACTTCAATTTAGGTCAAAGGTTTCCGTTGCGTGTTATATTTTGTACATATAACGGATATTGCATGACCAAATTGCCTTTTAAACCCTATAAATGGTGGAAATGATTTATGTCAGCTTTTTAATTGCATGTAGCCATCTATCAGGTATTTCGCCATTACTTGCCCTTTTGTAATCGTTATATGAGCAGGCTAAAATGTAGGAGGGATACTTTTTTGATTTCGGGATTTCAATCCACCAAGTGTCGCTTACCGTATTATGCAAAAAAATTAGGTCGATATTAGGGATGGGGCTATTAATATAAAATTTTTTTACTCCCTCATTTTCGTTGTCGTGCAAAGGAATTGGCTTTTGCTGGTTGGACGCATCAATAAAATGCCAAATAATTTGTGCGGCCAAATGGCAGCTTTGCCCGTTAATGTCGTTACTGGTTGAAAGTTCGAAAAGGCCAAATACCTTAACCCTGTTGCTTAGTCCAGCAAATCGTGCTAGCTGACAAACCTCTTCGGAGTAAAACCCGTTTGGTGATGGGTAAACTTTGCCAGGCGAATCGCTTTGCTTTATACACCCCATGTCGAAGCTAAGTATGTCGGTATCGCGCAGTGTAGGTTCAATTTCGGCCATTGAGCTTCGAACGTAACCAAGGCGATAGTGATCGTGGTGTTTTTGTTGCAGCTGTTTTAAGTGTAGGCTATTTACGAAGTATCCCTGGTAACCGATAAAGTTCAAACTAAATAGGGCATCGGATTCTTCACCTAAGAATTTATTTGCAAAGCACGTTGAGGAGAAGTCACCATCATTGTTACCAAAATCGATATTATGGTCAATAATGCTAATGTTCACCTGTTTGTTGTTCTCAGCAATACCCTGATAAACTGGCCAAGTTATTTCTTGGGTACCCCCAAGAACAATTACAGTAGCGCCTTTGCTGGTTAAGTAGGCCACAATATCTCGAGTAGCCATGTATGCGTCGGCTGGGGTTGCGGTTTGCTTGAGGTTACCCAGATCGATTAATTTTTTTTTGATTGATGCCCCTGACAAGGCATACAGGTATTTGCGGATACAATCGGGAGACTTTGCCGCACTCGGGTTGTTCGAATTTCTGCTCTCGCATACCCCAAAAATGACAAGCGAATTGCAGTCGAATGTGAAGCTATTGAGGGTTTTTGCCTTTGACAGTTTCCCGAATAGCGAGGCGTCTTTACCTAAACCGTATGGGATTGGTAACGCTTCTGAATCGTCGAAGTAGTGGGCAAGGTTCATTTTTTTGCTTTACGTTTTGTGGTGGTTTTGCCCTTTTTGCCTTTTGATGCTGGTTGGTTCTCAACAATTTTTAGGCACTCTTCGTAGCTCAAATCTTGCGCTACTGTCCCCTTTGGTATTTTGTAGTTGTTGGTTTTGTATTTAATGTAAGGGCCCCATCTGCCGTTGAGCACCTGCATTTCAGGATCGTTGTCGAAGCTCTTTATGTATTTATCCTTTTCTTTTTGCCTATTCTCTTCAATTAGTTCAATGGCCCTGTCGAGTTCGAGGCTGAACGGATCGTCGGTTTTTTTAAGCGAAACAAATTTTGAGCTATGCCTAACGTACGGGCCAAAACGCCCAATACCAATAATCACATCTTTGCCCTCGTATTCACCCACTGTTCGTGGTAGCTTAAACAGATCAAGGGCCTCTTCGAGAGTAATCGATTCAATTAGCTGACCCTTTAGCAAGCTTGCAAATTGGGGTTTTTCGCCTTCTTTCTCGTTGCTTTCGCCAATTTGAGCAAGAGGACCAAAACGACCGATGCGAACGCTAACCTTTTTCCCTGTTTTAGGATCGATTCCCAGTATTCGCTCTCCTTTGGTGTAGTCCGACTCTATAAGCGTTCTCTCCACATTTTTATGAAATGGCTTATAG
>DSBV01000058.1 GCA_011045955.1 Bacteroidales bacterium
GACGAATATAGAGCTTATTTCCATTCAGCGGAAGAGAGCGGGATTTTTTCCCCTCTCTTTGCTGAAAAAATATTGATGTCATCCTCACCGAAAGTTGCATTTATTGGTTGAATTTAGGAAACCAATTGACGAATCGATTAAGAAAATCTATTTCATTCCGAAAGTTCGGAATAAAAGATTCTGATAGGTCGGGGTTACCTCCGATACGTCAATAGAAACAAGATTTATACATATTTCTTGTGTTTCTATTGACTTATCTCGGTTAAATAATTTTGTAGTTATTCTGCAAACTCGTAACCCGAATATTTCCCTTTCTTGGTTTGCGGTATTCCTTTCATCCATGTAGGCATTGGTTCATCTTTAAGGTAATAGTCAAAGAATTGCTGCATTCGAATTGACCAATCAACACGGTTTGCCCATTTTTTTAAGTTATGAGCATCCTCGTTATAGTTAATCATCCAAACGGGTTTGCCCAGTCTTCGTAAGGCAAGGAAAAGTTCTATTCCCTGATACCATGGAACTGCCCCATCGGCATCGTCGTGCCTAATTAGTAGAGGAGTATTTACCTTTTGCACGTGGAATAGGGGACTGTTTTCAATAAATAGCAACGGTTTGTCCCAAAGGGTGCCGCCTATGCGGCTTTGGGTGTGCTCATACTGAAACATACGAGCCATACCTGACTCCCAGCGTATGCCTCCGTATGCGCTGGTCATATTCGATACGGGCGCACCAGCTGAGGCTGCTCTGAACAGATTGGTTTGTGTAATTAGGTAAGCTACCTGGTATCCACCCCAACTCTGACCTTGAACTCCTATTCGGTCTTTATCAACAAAACCTTCTTTTATTATTGCCATAGTACCGCTTATAACGGCGTTGTAAGCACTTTGTCCTGGATATCCAATTTGATATTTAATATTGGGCATGAATACTATGTAATCGTTGCTGACATACATGGAAGGTGATATTACCGATCGGCTTGGTTTTGGATCGTAAAAATTATGAAGGTTATCGGTATGTGTTTCGTAAAAGTAAACCATCATTGGGTATTTGCGGTTAGGATTAAAACCCTCGGGTAAATACAGGAGCCCTTCAACTGAATCACGATTGAAATCAATCCATTTGTATAGTTTAACCATGCCCCATTTATAGTCTGTTATTTTGGGGTTAGCATTTGAAATTTTGTCTGGATTCGAAAATTCCATGCCGCTAATCCAGAGATCACGGTATTCGGTAAACGATTCTCTTTGCCAAATTAGTGTTTTACTGTTTTTAGCCTTTGATACAAACCTATACTTATGATTAGTGAATAGCTTCTGATCAACTCCCATTAGTTGGTCAAGTCTTACCAAACCGAAACCAGACTGTTTAGTCGTATTGTTAAAAACCTCAACCAGTTCATTGTTGCTATAGCTGAGATAATCGTTATCGTTTGTTTGAATTATTCTGTATCTGTTCCTCAATATTCTACCAGAGTTGTTTGTAATACATGTCGGCTTCAGCTTTCCGGTTGGATCCAATGCCCAAATATCGTACTTGTCGTAAACCAAAAAATATTTATCGTTTTCAACCCAACCTGCATATCCGTATGGTCGGGGTATTTGAGGAATGTCATTTTGTTCATCGTAAAAGTTAACTGGCAAACCCTTGGTTTGGTTTATGGTTTTACCCTCTTTCCTGCTCCATGTGTACCATGAACTATCCGCAGGGTTGTAATATGCAACGTACTTCCCTGATGGTGATAGTTGGGGTGGGTAAGGTAAGCCCTTTAGTAAAAGTTCATATTTACCAGTATTGACTTCAACCATGTAGTAGTCCGATTTTAAGGGACTTTCCCATGTCATTGAGTATAAATAAGGTTTGTTGCACGAAACCAGAGCGTAAGGCGCATCGCCTTTTAGTAGAACTTTAACTCTATCTATTGAATCGTTTGCAAGCTGCACCATTCTTTTTTCGTTAATATGGTAAACTGCTAAATACGATTTATTGTCTGCATCTTTCAATCTTACTTTCTGCTGGGTTTGTAAAAGGGTGTCGGTCCAGCTCCATACATCCAAAATTGTTTTTTCTTCATCAAGCACTGTATCTTTTTCTTCTTTTAAGGGTATTAGGCTTGTTCCAAAAAATACCCTTTTCCCATTGGCTGAAAAGTAGGGCTCAAAATGTTGACTTACCATCCATCCTTTGGGCATTCCGTTAGATGATTTATTGGCAGCAAGTTGAACTTTTCTGTTTTTTGATTCCCAGTAGTATAGTGAGTATTCTTTTACCTTCCCGGTATCGCTAGTAAAGACAAAGGCCAGTTGGGTACCCTTGTCGTCAAAGTTAATCTTTGCAATTTCCCCATTCGATTTGAAAATCTCTAATGTAGAGTGGTTTTTTGTATTGAAAATATATAACGATGATAATTTTACGGAGTCGCCCACTAATTTACCGTATGCAATAAATTGTCCGTTTTTGCTAATGGCGTAATGATTAACGCTATCGACATCAAGCGAAAAATTGTTTATAGGGTTGAGTATTATCAGTTTGCCTGTTGTGCTTTTTTTGGAGGTTGAACTTTTCTTACCAGATTCTTTTTTGGTTGAATCGTTTGCCTCTTTATTTTTGGTGAGATCAGTAAGTATTGCTATAAAATTTCCCTCATCATCCGGAATACTATATGATTTAGCGTTAGGGAAGGAGTAGATTCTGGAATCTGTAAGCACGAATACTTTAATGGAATCTTTTGGCATCTCATCGGCCTTCTTTTTTGCCAGTTTAGCCTGGCGGGTTATTTCGAATTGAGGTTTAACCTGAAAAACTATAAAGTTGCTTTGAGGTGAGAATTTAGCATTGTAACCTCTTGGAAACTGATGGTTGCCTTTCGTACTATCGTTATATACCCAAAGCACACCATCGCTCTTTTGAGGATTAACCTCATAGATGACCAATTTGCCATTATTTGATATTGCGGGTTTTGCAATATCGTTCCATCCATCATACACATCATGATTTAAAGCATTTTTAGGGCTGTTCTGCGCAAAAAGATTTGTTGATAGTAATAAAACCGCTAACAAAGTTTTGATTCTCATGGTAATGAATGTTATAGTTCTTTTTTTGATTAATTGTATAGATTATGGTTTAATCAAAATAAGTGTTTTATGGGTATTTTCGAAATGCTCAAAAAGAAAAGGCCATCCAAATCAGGGATGGCCTTATGCTGCCGTATTTTTCAGTAAGTGATCCGAACGGGATTAGTTCGCCTTCGGTTCATGATCCCGCCCTGTACTGGCACAAAAAAAAATGAAGGCCATCCGAATTAGGGATAGCCTTTTAGAACCGTAATTTTCAGTAAGTGATCCGGGCGGGATTAGTTCGCCTTCGGCTCATGATCCCGCCCTGTACTGGCACAAAAAAAATGAAGGCCATCCGAATTAGGAATAGCCTTTTAAAACCGTAATTTACAGTAAGTGATCCGGGCGGGATTCGAACCCACGACCCACAGCTTAGAAGGCTGTTGCTCTATCCAACTGAGCTACCGGACCGGCTTCGATCTTTCGAAGCGCAAAATTAATCATTACTTTTAAAAAATAAAACATCGTTGCTATTTTTACTTACCCCATTGTTTTTCGCCGCGTTTAAAATTTTCAACCTCACTGTTCGTCACTTTAGAATCGGAGTGACGAGCTCTAAGCGTTTCAATGACTCTGCTGAATTTAAGGTTACGACTCGAAAGCAGAACCAGTGTGTGGTAAATTAAATCGGCTGCTTCGTCGAGCAATCGCTCGTCGGTTCCATTTTCGGCCTCAAGCGCAAGTTCAACGGCTTCCTCGCCTATCTTTTTGGCTATGCGTTTGGTACCTGCCGCTAAAAGTTTGGCGGTGTAGCTTTGGTCGGTACTTGCTAGCTTGCGGTTTTCAATAATCTCCTCAAGGTAATCAATAAAGCCAAGGGTGTTACTATTTGTCTCGTTGAAACAGGTGTCGTTCCCTGTATGGCATACAGGCCCTTGTGGCAAAACTTTTACCAGTAGGGTATCGCCATCGCAATCGGGTATTATTTCCAGAACTTTCAGAAAGTTCCCTGATATTTCACCCTTTGTCCAAATTTGTCGGCGGGTTCTGCTGTAGAATGTGGCAAGCCCCGTTTTACGGGTAACTTCAAGTGCCTCGCGATTCATAAACCCAAGCATAAGCACTTTGCCTGTGGCTGTATCCTGAATAATTGCAGGAAGCAATCCGTTGAGTTTGTCAAAATTTAAATTAGTCATAGTTTTTTGTTTTTGTTAGTATCGAACAATGATGTTTTTGCTTAGCAGGTATTCTTTAACTTGTGAGATGGATAACAGTTCGTAGTGAAAAACGCCTGCAGCAAGCGCAGCATCGGCCATCCCTTTAGTGAAAACCTCAGCAAAGTGCTCGGGTCCTCCTGCTCCTCCCGATGCAATAACCGGAATCCCTATGCTTTGAGAAATTTTTCGGGTGATATCAATAGCATATCCTTCTCTGGTTCCATCGGAAGTGTGCGATGTAAGCAGTATTTCGCCGGCTCCCAGTATTTCGCAGGTTTTTGCCCATTCAAGGGCTTTTATCCCTGTTCTTTTTGTTCCGGCATGGTTCACAACCTCCCATCCTTTTTCGGTAAGCATTGCATCAATGGCCACAACCACACACTGAGAGCCGAAGTAATCGGCTAAATTCCCAATAAGTTCGGGTTTTTGAATGGCAGCAGTGTTTATCGATACCTTATCGGCACCAACTCTAATTAATTTTTCCGCTTGTTCCACTGAGTTTATTCCTCCCCCTACCGTAAAGGGAATGGCAATGGCTTTTGCAACATTGCTAACCACATCAGTAAAGGTTTCGCGTCCTTCAAGGGTTGCTGAGATGTCGAGCAGCACCAGTTCATCGGCTCCTTCGGCATAGTATTTCTTTGCCAGTTGAACGGGGTCGCCTGCATCGGTTAAATTATCAAAATTTACTCCTTTTACCGTTCTCCCATTCTTGATATCCAGGCATGGAATTATTCGTTTTGCAAGCATCGCAATAGTTCTTTAAGGTTCAATTTGTTTTCGTAGTAGGCTTTTCCAACTATTACTCCGTCAACCTTAATCTTTTGAAGGTTGATGACATCGGAATGTGAGCTAACACCACCGCTTGCCCAAAGGGTAATTTTGGAAAACTTCTGCCGCAAATCCTCATAAAGAGCAACGGCAGGAGCTGATAATGTGCCGTCGCGGGCTATATCGGTAATGGCGAAATGGTAAATGCCAATTCCAACTAATTGGTTTAATAATTCATCAACCTTAATTGTAGTTTGGTTTTGCCACCCATTTGTCTTTACCAAATAATTCTCACAATCAACGGCTGCAATAATTTTCTCATTAAGTGAATGATTGGTTAAGCTTACAGAGTTATTGGAAAGCATCGAGCCAACATTTACTTTCCATGCTCCGGCATTAAGTGCATCGGTTATAGCGGAAACACTTCTTAATCCTCCTCCAAAATCTACCTTCAATGGTGTAGATTTCACTACTTGTTCCAAAACATTCAGGTTTTTGGGTGTGCCATCTTTGGCACCATCAAGGTCGATAAGGTGTAGGTGCTCCAATCCCATGTCGGCAAATACTTTGGCTTGCTCTACAGGATTTAGGCTGTATTCTTTAACCTTTGCAAAATTTCCTTGGAAAAGCCTAACGCATTTTCCATCAATAATGTCGATAGCGGGTATTACTAGCATAGCTCGATGAAATTTTTCAGTAACTGTAACCCTTTTTCTCCGCTTTTTTCAGGGTGGAACTGCACTCCCCAAAAGTTTTTGTGTTGCACAGCGGCAGTAAATTCAACGCCATAGTTACATGTGGCAATGGTGAAACTACTTTTAGGAACATAGTAGCTATGAACAAAGTAGAACCATTCCTCTTTTTCCAATCCATAAAATAGTTTATTCCCAGTTAGCTTCACTTTATTCCAGCCCATTTGCGGAACTTTTAGCGATATACTAAACCTAATCGTTTCAAAGTCGCAAACCGATAGGCATTTAGCATCACCTTCTTCACTTTTTTTCCCTAGTAATTGCATTCCTAGGCAAATACCTAGTAGTGGCATATCCGTTTTTCTAATTGCATCTTCAAGTTCTGAACGTTTCAGTTCATTCATGGCTTTCATGGCGTGGCCTACGCCGGGAATAATTAGCTTATCAACCTTTTCAAATTCAATTGGGGTTGTAACGGGTATGCTTTTAACGTTTAAACTTCCGAGCGCATTAACAATGGACGCCTGATTTCCTGCACCATACTGAACAATACCTACTGTTGGAATCTTTTTCATTTAGCTCGATTTTTAAAGAATACCTTTTGTGCTTGGAATATTGGCTCCCTCCTGTTTTATTGCCGATGATAGGCAGTGGGCAAAGCTTTTAAAAATGGCTTCAACCTTGTGGTGGTCATTCTCGCCATCAAAGTCGATGTGCAATGTTATTGCAGCCGAGTAGGCGAGCGAATGAAAGAAATGTTTGACCATTTCGGTTGGCATTTGCCCGATGAGTTCGCGGGTAAAGTTTCCTTTAAATACCAGGTAGGGACGCCCGCTAAAATCAATCATCACCAAGGCCTTACTTTCATCCATGGGTAGAGCAAAACCATAGCGTGTTATACCAGTTTTATTGCCAATGGCTTGCTTTATTGCCTCGCCAACCACCAGCCCAATATCCTCAATGGTGTGGTGTTCATCAACCTGCAAATCGCCCTTACAGCTTATTTCCATATCCATACCCGAATGCTTTGCCAGCTGCTCAAGCATATGGTCAAAAAATCCTATGCCAGTGTTAATTATCGATTGACCATTTCCATCGAGATTAATACTAACAGTAATGCCAGTTTCATTGGTTCTCCGGCTGATGCTGGCTGTCCTCTTGGGCTTAAGAATATTGTAAACATCTTCCCAGCTCAGTGCTGTTAGGTTATCTCGTATAGTGGCATTAGTCCCAAATCGTATGGCACGGCAACCGATGTTTGCAGCAAAAAGTTCGTCGATTCCCCTATCGCCAATTACATAGGAATTGGCAATATCAAAATTGCCATTAAGTAGATGTTTAACCATCGCAGTACCAGGTTTACGAGTGGGTAGGTTATCGGATGGCAGTGAGCGGTCGATTAAAATCTCATCGAATTCAACACCTTCAGCTTTTAAAGCTTTTAGTAAGATATTATGTGGCTCCCAAAAGCTTTTCTCAGGGAAACTTGGGGTACCAAGTCCATCCTGGTTGGTTACCATTACCAGGTAGTAGTCAAATTCCCTGCATATTCGTCCTAACCAGGTGAATACTCCTGGCATAAAATCCAGTTTTTCAAGACTATCAATTTGAAAATCTACAGGTTCCTTAATGAGCGTTCCGTCACGGTCGATAAAGAGTATCGGTTTCATGGTTTGTATGTTTTAAGTATTGCTATTAACCTTTGGTTTTCTTCAGGTTTTCCTACTGTTATGCGCAAACAGTTTTCGCATAGTGGTTCATTAGTTCTATTACGCACTACTATCATTCTACTCAACAAGTACCTATAAATTGAATTGGCATCATTTGTTTTTACCAGTAAAAAGTTTGTGTCCGATGGGTAAACCTTTTCAACACATGGTAAAGCCTGCAACTTCATCTTTAACATCTCTCTTTCATCGATTATTTGGTTTACTAACATTTTTGCTGATGCAGTCTTTTCCAATGCTCTTTCCAGAACCTTGAGCGATGGCACTCCAATGTTGTAGGGGAATTTTACTTTATTCAGAATTTTAATAATATTCTGGTGTGCAAAAGCAATTCCAATTCTTGCCCCAGCCATAGCCCAAGCCTTGGAAAAGGTTTGTAACACAATAAGGTTTGGATATTTTTCCAGTAAACTCGATGTGGATTTACCAGAATAAAAGTCGATGTAAGCCTCATCCACCACTACAATCCCATTAAATTGCGATAAAATCTGTTCAATTGTCTCAATGGGTTGAGCATTTCCGGTTGGATTGTTAGGGCTGCATATGAACACCACTTTTGTATCGGTCGAAAGGTTATCAAAAAATTGATTTATGTTGATACTGAAATCGTCGTTGAGCAAAAACTGCCTAACTGCCACATTATTGATAGCAGCGCAAACCGAATACATTCCATAGGTTGGTGCAAATAAGGCTATGCTGTCCTTTGCAGGTTCGCAAAAGCAGCGTATAATAAGGTCAACGGCTTCATCGCTGCCATTGCCCAGAAAAACCCGATTGGGCTCTACTTGCTTTAGCAAGGCAATTTTTTCCTTGGCGAATCGCTGTAATGGGTCAGGGTAACGATTGATTTCCATTTCTTCATTGATAAAGGAATATGGATTCTCATTCGCATCAAGCAAAATGGTATTGCTTCCCGTAAACTCAATGCGTGCCGATGAGTATGGTTGTAGCCTTGCGATATTAGGTCTGATAAGGTTAAGGGTTTTATCAATTGTCATCATATTCATCATTTTTAAGTTTCAACAGGCGGACTTGTACAGCATTGGCATGCGCCGCGAGTTTTTCTGCATTGGCAAGTTCAATAATATGATGCCCCAAATTGTCCAAACCGACAGGGGATATCATTTGAAAGCTAATGGTTTTTGTGAATGACTGCAAGTTCACACCACTCCAGTTACGCGCAAAACCGCTTGTGGGCAATGTATGGTTGGTTCCACTTGCATAATCACCCGCCGATTCAGGGGTGTAATTACCTATGAATACCGAACCTGCATTTTCGATGCTCGATTCAAAAGCTTCAGGATTTGATACCGAAAGGATAAGGTGTTCCGGTGCATACAGGTTGCTAATTTCAATGGCCCTTTCAAGGTTATCTACTTTGATTGACCAGCTGTTTTTAAGGGCTTTCAGTGCAATTTCCTTACGGGGTAAAGCCTTTACCTGCTTATCGATCTCGTCAAGTATTCTTGCAATTATGGTATCGCTAGTGCTTATTAGTACCACTTGGCTGTCAACACCATGTTCGGCCTGCGATAGCAAATCGGCAGCAACGAACTGTGGCTCGGCGCTCTCATCGGCCACCACAAGTAGTTCCGAAGGCCCGGCGGGCATGTCGATGGGTATGCCTAATGCTGCAACCTGCATCTTTGCTTCAGTAACAAAACTATTTCCCGGGCCAAATATTTTATCGACCTGTGGAATGCTTTTCGTTCCAAACGCCATTGCTGCTATAGCTTGCGCGCCGCCAACTGTAAAAACCCTTGCTTTTATTAGGCTACAAGCATAAAGTATGGCTGGGTTCACAGGGGGTGGGGTGCATACAATTAATTCTTTACATCCGGCAACTTTGGCAGGAATGCCAAGCATTAAAACCGTTGATATTAATGGTGCTGTCCCTCCAGGAATGTAGAGCCCAACCCGTTTCAGCGGGCGGTAAACAAGTTTGCATTTTACCCCGGGCATGGTTTCAACCTCAATGGTATTAGTTTTTTGAGCAGAGTGAAATGCCTCTATATTACTAGCAACTGCTGCAATTGATTTTTTTGAGCTTTCATCAACCAAATTCTTACTATTAACCCTTTCCTGCCTCCCAATTTCAAAGGTGTCAATATCAACGCCATCAAATTTTTTGGTTAAAGTTTTTAACGCCTCATCGCCTTGGACTCTAATCATTTCAAGTATTACACTTACTCTACTTTTAATTTCGATATCGTTTTCTACCGGTCGCTTTAAAAGCTCCATGTAATTGATGTTGGGATTGTCAACTATTGCTTTCATACTATATCACCATTTTTTCTATTGGAACAATCAAAATGCCTTCGGCACCAGCCTCTTTCAGCTTCCCTATCACCTCCCAAAAATCATCTTCATTGACCACCGAGTGCAACGAGCACCACCCTTCAATGGCTAAAGGCAAAACTGTTGGGCTTTTCATGCCGGGTATCAGGTTGATGATATCGTCAAGTTTACTCTTTGGGGCATTAAGCAGAATGTATTTATTGCGTTGGGCTTTTCGCACTGCTACGATCCTGAACTCAAGGTTTTTGAGTAGTTCAAGTTTGGCAGAATTCAGGTTTTTATTGGCTACCAGCACTGCCTCGCTTTTAATAATTACATCAACCTCTTTGAGGTTATTGCTTAGCAATGTACCGCCGCTGCTAACTATCTCAAAAATGGCGTCGGCCATGCCTATACCGGGTGTAATTTCCACCGAACCGCTAATGGTATGTATTTCTGCATTTATCCCGTTTTCGCTCAGAAATTTTTTGAGAATTTCGGGATAGGAAGTTGCAATGCGTTTACCTGAGAGCCATTGCCTTCCGGTGTAGGTTACATCGCGGGGCACAGCAATAGATAGCCGACATCGTGAAAAACCAAGCTCGCGAACAATGTATATATCCTTCTCTTTTTCAATAACCTCGTTGTAACCGAGTATGCCTATGTCGGCCACACCGTCGGCAACATACTGGGGAATATCATCATCCCTTAGCAGCAAAACCTCCATTGGGAATCCTTCAGCCAGGGCTTTTAAATGGTTTGTACCATTTGAGATTTTGATACCACAGCGGTTCAGCAACTCCAGGGTTCCTTCGTTTAGTCGGCCTTTCTTCTGAATGGCCAGTGTAATTTTTGTGTTCATGTCGATATTTGTTATGGTGATTTGCAAAAAGCAGAAAGGGCCTGCCTTTCGAATGGCAGACCCTTTAATAAGGTAGTCTTTTTATAGATTTATTACTGTTTATACCCAATGCTCATCTGCCATTCGCATACGATGTGAATGGTGATGATGATGCAGAGTGGTATAACCTGTAGTTATCATTTGCGGTTTGTTGTTTTACAAATAAAGGAAATATTTTTTTAAAATCAAAATACCATGAATTAAAAATTCAACAGAACTAATAAAGTTATGATGCAGTAATATTTTTTAGATGAATGTGGCGGAATAACCCGGAATGATTAGAAATAATAGAAGAGGAAGTTAGCGGAAGTTAGAGGAACAGTGGAGTGTTACCGAAGAACCATGAGTTAACAAATTCAACCGGGCTAATAAAACAAGGTGAGGGGAAATATTTTTAGGGGAAATTGTTGAAGTAAAGTCCAATATGTTGCTATTGTTTAAAAACATATTGCACAGTTCAATTAATCGCATTAATATTGCTGTGTTTTTGGTGCCCATCAGGGCTTAAAAGGGAACCCGGTGAAAATCCGGGGCTGTCCCCGCAGCTGTAAGCTCATTGAAATGTCTTTTACTCCCCTGCCACTGTAGCGCAAGGCGCTATGGGAAGGCTGTAAAAGGCTGAGCAAGCCAGAAGACCTGCCAATTTGCATTTTTTTCGTAGCTTTCGGGTGAAAAGCGAAGAGCAGAACATCTATTGGTTTCCTGTTCTATTTTCACTAAGTCCGAGCGTTGCGAATGATTAAAACAGTTAATCATTTGTAGTAATGTGTTTTAGAGTAGGCGCTGCATTATTAATTCTGGTTTGGGGTATAGCTACTGCTAATGCCCAAATGTGCTTAGACGATACTATACGGGTGGAGGAGGTTGCGGTGTACTCAACCTATCGCCAGCTGCACACAATTGGAATAAATGCCATTAAGATTGATTCCCTGAGATTAAAAAGTTTTGATGGTAAAACTCTTACAGAACTCCTGCAATCGTTGGGGGTTAATGTTCGTTCCTATGGCGTTGGTGGGTTAGGCACTATTGCTGTTAGGGGAGGGGGGTCATCGCATACGGCAGTTGTCTGGAATGGGATAAATCTGCAAAGCCCCATGAATGGCGGGGTTAACCTATCGCAATTACCTGTAACGCTATTTAATTCTGTTTCGGTTCAGCACGGGGGCAATGGAACCATTTACGGAAGTGGAGCCGTGTCGGGTATTGTTGTGCTTGAGAGCAAAAACTTACTGCACCAGCCTAATGGTTTTAGGGCAGGTTTACTTTATGGCGACGGTAATACCCGCGGTATTGCCTTTAATGGAAAGTTTGGTAGCAAAAAAATGGCTTTCTATCTAAGATATAGCGGAACATGGGCCGATAATGATTTTGAATTCGTTAACACCTATAAGTATGGTATCCCACGTGAGCGAATATCAAACGCTCAGGGAAATCTGCATGGCTTGTTAGCCGATGCTACTATGCGTTTTGGTCATAACGCCCTTTGGAACATATCGGGTTGGTTTTCTCAAAATGATAAAAATGTGCAAACCCTTATGAGTAGTTCTCAACCTTCCCAGGCCAACCAAAAGGATGATTTCTATGCGCTTTCTTCAAATCTGGTTGCCGAATTGAGTAGCGTTTCTATCCGGTTCAAGAATGCCTACATTAAGGCCAAAAATAGGTATGAAGATGTTCTAAGTAATGTTTACAGCAACAATAAGAGCAATCAGCTGGTAAACGAGTTGGAGTTGAAATCTGATATTTTTACTAAAAGCGAACTTGTTTCAGGGATTGGTTATACACTTGATATGGCTGAGTCCGATAGCTATATCAAGAATGCCCGAAGAAATCGTATGTCGGCCTATGTGTCAATGGTTAACTATTTTATTGATAAAAGGCTAACCCTTGCAACATCGGTGCGCAATGAATTGGTTGATGGCGATTTTATTCCATTTGTAGCTTCAGGCGGAATCGAGCTCATTACATTGAAATGGATGAAGCTTAAAGCCTCGGTAGCAAAAAGCTACCGGTTGCCAACTCTAAATGATTTGTATTGGGCTACAACCACCTTTGCGTCTGGCAATCCAAATTTAAAGCCTGAATATGGATGGAATGTTGATTTTAGTGCTGAACTAAACTCAAATCTATCATTTGGTAGTATTTTGCTATCGGTTACACATTTTCGTACCGAACTAAACGATTGGATTGTTTGGCTTCCCGATGTTAACGATAACGGCCGCTGGAAACCTAATAACTTCAACAGAGGAAAGTCAAAAGGATTTGAAGGGATTTTTAAACTCAATGTCAATCAAGGTGTGTTTAGGGTTGTTTCTGATTTGAGCTATACCTATACCAACTCACTAATTTTTGATTCCGGTGATTATGATGGAAACCCCATGATATATATACCACGTCATAGGGTTGGTGGTTCGCTTTCACTCGCATACAAAGGGCTTAGAGCAATTTACACTCACTCTTTTGCATCGGAACGTTATACCGATGAGCAAAACAAATTATCGCACTATAGTATTGGCGACGTTGTTCTAACATATTGTTTCCCTGTTGTGGGGTGTAAAGCAACAGCTAGTGTTGGAATAAATAATGTGTGGAATGAGCAGTATCAGCTTATGCGTAACTATGCCATGCCATTGCGCAACTACTTTGTAAGATTTAATATCGAAATTCAATCAATTTCAACTAAATAGCAACCAATTAAAAACTAAAACAATGAAAAGAAAAGTTCTTTTACTATCAGCGTTATTAGCCTTTTTGGCTGTGGGAATGGTATCGTGCGAAAAGGACGATAGCAAACCTGGCAAGTATGAAAACGGTGCCATTGTTCTTAACGAAGGCGCTTTTACGCAATCGAACGCATCGGTTAGCTGGGTAAGCTACCAATCCGACTCAGTGGTAAACAATGTATTTGAGAATGTAAACGCTCGCCCTTTAGGCGATGTGCTTCAGGGCGCTGTTAAGGCAAATGGTAAAATCTACCTCGTTCTTAACAATTCCGGTAAGGTTGTCATTGTGAATAGTACCGATTTTGTTCAGTCTGGCGAGATTAATAACCTGAATAATCCCCGCTATGCAGTTGTGGCAGATGGTAAACTTTTTGTTAGCCAATGGAATGGCTGGGGGCAAAAAGGTGCTGTAATGGTTTATACCGCCAATGGCTCTGAAAAAATTGATTCAATTCCTGTGGGTACTGGTGCTGAGGGAATCATATATGCAGCCGGTAAGGTATGGGTTGCTAATAGTGGTGGATACGGTGTTGATTCAACAGTTACAGTAATAAATACATCAACCCTTCAGGTTGAAAAAAACATAAATGTTGGCTATTGCCCTAAAGAGTTTACTGTTGATGCAAATGGCAAGGTTTGGGTACTTTGCTCAGGTACCACAATTTACGATGAAAACTGGAATATTGCTGGCCATAAACCATCGTCACTTGTGGCTATAAATACTTCAACAATGTCAGTGGAGAAGAGTGTCAATTTATTCAACGATATGCATCCATCGCATATCGATATTAGCCCCGATAAGCAAATTATTTACTTTGGCGGGGGTTTTGGGTTTAATGGGATTTACAATGTGCAAATAGATGCTAGTTCTATTAACCAAACCCCATTGGTTTCAGGTTACTACTATGGGTTTAATGTTAATCCCATTAGCGGTGATATTTATACCCTTGAAGCACCTAACTTCACCAGCCCAGGTAGTTTAAAGGTTTACAATAGCGATGGAAGCGGACCAAAGAAAACCGTATCGGTGGGTATTGGTCCCAATGGAGTTCTTTTTAACTAAATATTTACATGAAGTGTTTAATGAGCTGGAGCGGGGGCAAGGACTCCGCTCTGGCTTTATATCAGTGTCAAAGAAGGTCTCAAATTGAAGTTACTGGGCTTGTTACTACTGTAAATGAGGCTACCAATCGCATTTCGATGCATGGTGTTTCGGTTGAATTGCTTAAAAAACAGGCTAAGGCTATTGGATTACCTCTTCATATCCTTTCATTGCCTGAAACCTGTACCATGGATGATTATGAGAAGATAATGGGCGATTTTATGGTAGCCATGAAAAAAGATGGTGTAGAAGGCGTAGTGTTTGGCGATATCTTTTTAGAGGATATTAGGGCCTACCGTGAAAAACAAATGAAGGGAATAGGTATAATACCCATTTTCCCACTTTGGGGGCTTAAGTCGCACGATGTGGCAATTGAGTTTTTTACTAATCATTTTAAATCGATAATCACCTGCATTGATGGTGAGCTGCTTGACGAGAGTTTTGTGGGTCAAAACTATACCTCAGCTTACCTTGAAAAACTTCCTGGTGGAGTTGACCCTTGCGGCGAAAATGGTGAGTTTCACAGCTTTGTTTTCGCGGGTCCCATTTTTCAAAAGGAACTTGAGGTAAAAGTTGTAAATACAATTTGTAGGGAATACCCCAATCCCCAAGGGGGTAACCCTAAAACTTTTTGGTTTGCCGATATAGCAGTTAGTAAATAACGAATTGAACAAAGTAGTTAACCCGCCTATCGGGCGATATGCTGAACAACCATGCCGATATATCTTCAAAGGTAGTTAGCTGGTCGCCTTCCTGGTTCAGCTTATACTTAATGTATGGTATGTTTTCTTTTGTGAATACAAAAACCAATTTATTTGTTTCTGGCTCTTTCGTGCTCTTTTCAAGTGTATAACCATCAATAAGCTCGCTAAGTGGAAAGGTGACCTTTTCGCCCGCTTTAAAAAGCCTGCTTTTTTCATACTGGTTTGGATAAATCAGCGAAGCGTTGTTCTCGTATAGGTTAAAAATATTCAGGTAGCAATCCTGTTTTGGTGTAACCGTGTAACGCATCCGCTCGCCGCTTTGGTAACCCTGCTTAATACCATCAATGTTTACCTGGAAAGCAGGATCTTTACCAGCTGAATACAGTATAACTTCGGCATTAATAACGGCTTCAAGGTAAAAGTTCTTATACTCATCAATACCTTTGTCAATTTTTACTATCTCGTATTTTTTAACTGCACCCCGGATTTCAGAGAACATATCGCTCATGAAAACCTCATCAAACTTATTCCCAATCTCACTCTTGTAAAGCATCTCATACGATTGAATATGTTCGGTAACGCCTGCTTTTCGGAGTGCATCAACTTTTGCTTGGGCAATTGCCTTGGTACGAGCTTCATCTTCGCTAATACTTCCTGCTATTACCTGTCGGCCCACTGCATTTTCAACTTTGGTTATTTCTTGGGCGTTGGCAAATAGCCCAATTGAAAGCAGAAGGATTAATAAGATTTTTTTCATGGCGATGTTTTTCTCTTCAAATTTCGTGCAAAATATTGATAGTGGCAAGCATTTCCCATTAAAAAAGCGAAGTGCCCCATAAGGGCACTTCGCACCTACAACGATTATTTCCAAACCTTACCTTAAAACTCTCTTTCCACATCTTTATCGCCACGTCCCGAAAGGTTAACAATGGCAAGTTGATTCTTGTTTTTTAAGAGTTTAACGGCCAATGCAACTGCATGGCTCGATTCAATGGCTGGGATTATCCCCTCTAACTGCGAGAGCACCTCAAAGGCATTAATTGCCTCGCGGTCGGTTACTGGGAAATACTCAACTCGTTGGGTATCCTTCAGGTAAGCGTGCTGAGGGCTGATGCCAGGATAGTCTAACCCTGCAGCTACAGAGTACGACTCGCACGGGTTTCCATTTTCGTCAACCAGGCAGTAGGATAGCGTTCCTTGGAATACCGTTGGTTTACCAAATGTAAGTGTGGCGGCTGTATTGCCAGGAATGGCTTCGCCGCCTCCCTCTGCACCATATATTGCAACCTCTACATCGTCCAGAAAACCGGAGAAAAGGCCAATGGCATTGGAGCCACCACCAACGCAAGCAAAAATAGCGTTGGGTAAACGCCCCTCCAGCATGAGTATTTGCTCACGGGCTTCGTTCCCAATAACGCTTTGAAAGTAACCCACCATTCTGGGGTAGGGGTGTGGCCCAACCTGTGAGCCCAAAAGGTAAAACGATTCGGGATGTTCTACATAGTACATCAGGGCTGCATCAACGGCATCTTTAAGCGTTGCTGTTCCCATTGCAGTTGTTATCACCTCGGCTCCTAAAAGTTTCATTCGTCGCACATTCAGCGCTTGTCGTTCGGCATCCTTTGCTCCCATAAATACCTTACAAGGGATACCCATGAGTGCTGCGGCTGTTGCGGTTGCCACACCGTGTTGCCCGGCACCGGTTTCAGCAATTATTTCCCTTGCACCCATGCGCTTTGCAACTAGTACTTGTCCAATGGTGTTGTTAATTTTATGAGCGCCGGTATGGTTTAAATCTTCGCGTTTAAGATAAATGGTCGATCCTACTTGGTCCGATAGTCTTTTTGCCCTATATAGGGGCGAGGGCCTTCCTACATAGTGCTTGAGTAGCTGTACAAACTCTTTTTGAAAAGTAGGATCCTTTGTAAGCCTATCAAACTCGTTGGCCAAGCGTTCCAGTGGCTTTGCCAAAACATCGGGTACATAAGCTCCGCCATATTCGCCATAGCGGCCATTATACTTTAACATGTTGCTTAAAGGCTGAACAAATTCATGCTGTATGGTTGAAGTTGTTGTTTCCATGTTGATTAATTGTTTATAGGTTAAAAAATTGACTTGACAAAATGAAATTGACTGGTAATACGAAAATTTGTGGCACGTAGCTCACAGTAAAATAATAGCTATGCGGGGAGGCCCCGCCACCACCATGGAGCGAAAACAGCAATTTGATGTATTTGTCGGTAAAGCAGAATCATTCTTATTAAATTAAAAAGCCGTAGGGGGTAACCTACGGCTGTATACTGCAAAGCAATGGCCTAACTAATCCCCCTGTTTTCGGATTAATTTATGCCACCACCAAATATTGCTATAACGTTTCATCGTTTTCTATTCTTTTGCAATCTTAAAAAGAATTTTTTTAAAATCCAAATTGGGTTATGGCATTTTGATCCAAATCTTATTGTGATAATCAAGGTAAATGGGCAATGCAGCCGAATCGTACCAGTTAAATATTTCGGGTTTTAGGATTCCTGAACTTACTGCTGGATCGGTATTAACCATTTCCTCTACTTTCTTAATGTCAGTTTCGTAGAAAATGAATAACCCCCTGTAACCATAAGGGTTTGCTCCAAATGGCCCAGCAACAAATAGTTTGCTCTCGTTCTCAAAACGGCTAATGTTATTCAAATGACCTCGAAAAATGCTGTCCTTTTCATGCTCTGAGTAGTTTTGCTTTTCGCTCGTTTTTAAAAACACTAACGTATATAACCGTATACCATATTCATCGGCATTTAGCATTTGGGCTAGCTCCGGATCGTAATTAGCGTTTTGTGCAAGTAAAAAATTTACTCCTGCAACAAGTAGTATTAAGGTAATCGATATCTTTTTCATTGTTCATGTAATAATGTTCAACACAAAGCGTTAAATTACTATACTATCAAATCAAATAATAC
>DSBV01000006.1 GCA_011045955.1 Bacteroidales bacterium
ATACAATACATTCCAAATTGGGTGGATATGTATGATTTTAATTATACTAATAGCAAAACTAAAGAAATTTTACAAATTATCAAATGAACTTTTAATTTTTTTTGCAAACTATTTTGACTATCGAATGAAGTTGGTCGTGGTAAACGAACTCACCCCAGCCCTTTCCCCTAAGAGGGAATTGAAGGGAAAAAGCCAAAAGGGGCATACGGCATTGATTTTCTTTGGTTCTTTATTGTATCAAGACAAGAAAGAACATGTAAAAGGCTCTTTGCAATGCTTTTCCATTGCGATGCAGTGGTTCACTCTTGTTCTTTGGCCTATGCATGGCGTGTATCGCTGCTTGTACAGAATTACCCTACCTGCTATAAATATTACGCCCCTACGGGGCTAAAAACGTTGTTTTGTGTTCGTTGTTCGTGGTTAGTGAATTGGAATGGAACGCAGATGACGCAGATTTGGAGGATTATCACTGTGTTACTCTGTATAAAACTTCGTGAAACGCTGTGATACTTATTAAGTTGATAGTTGGTTGTTGAAAGATGAGATGTATTTCGTGTTTGGGGTTTGGTGTTTCGTAATGGAACGCTGATGATGTTTTTAGGAGTGTAGCCTAAATCTATTTATTAACCTGTAGACTTATTTCAGGACTAGACATCCTTTAACCTTTAACTTTTAACTTTTAACTTTTAACTTTTAACTTATATCCTTTGTCCTTATCTAACCTAATGGTTTTTAAGGTTCAACGCTCTTGCCAAATCGTTTTCGTTTACTATTCTGTACACTGGAACGGGGTTATAGTAATTCCCCCACTGCGGCACAAGGTAGCGATCCCAGAAATTCCAGTACACCAACCCGTCGTCCGATTGTGGTTCAAGCAGGTAGGCAGCCAGTTGCCCTAAACGCTGTGAGGTTTTAACCATTATATAATCATTTCCAAATGAATTGGTTCGCTTAACATATTTGCCGAATATTATGCTATTGTAGTGGCCCTGGTTAATGCGGGATGATGGTTTTAGCGAGTCGATAGTAAACTGTTCAACATTCAGGCTAATTGTATCGGTTATGAGTTGGTACTGAATACCATGGTTTTTAAGGAGATTGATAACCGCCCTGTCGTTTTTAACCAGGTAGGCGTAAGGGAAAGGTACAGTTGAGGTGGGGTAGTAGTCGGCTATGTAGGGTACCGTTACCGTGCGCTTGCGATCGGTTTTGCGGAAACGTTCGCGTCCCAGTTCATCGGTGTAGGCTTCGGCCTCGTAGGTGAGGATGGTTACCCATTGGGGGGTAGGTCTACCCTCGTAGGTAATGGCAAACTCAGGTATGGGTGATAGTTCGGTCATATTCATCGCATGTCTGTCGGCTTTGGCAAGCAATTCCTTTATCTCCTTGGGGTATTCCATGGCGTAATCGCAAACCGATGCTATGAGGTTGTAGCAACCGTAAACCCGCTCGTCAAATGGCGCATAAACGTAGTTCTCGTTCAGAATGCTCAGCCTGTTCCTTAACCCAACGTAGTTGGTGAAGTAACGGGGTTCCGAGGCGTACGATATCCAGCCCCTTTCGTAATTCTTTTGGTCAATGAATTCGCCGTAGAAGCAGTTTAGGGTTTTATACTTGACCGAGAGCTGAGAGGATACCCAGGGCATCATCTTATCGCGCATGTAGTTTATAAGTTCGCTATTGCCGTTGGGGTTCATCATCCAGGTAAAGGTAACTGGTTCCTGATGGTACGATCCGTTGGTGGTGTGGCAATCCATAACAATGGCAGGATCCCAGCGGTTTAGCACATTGGTAACCACACCAAGCATTTCGGGGCTTTCAAGTTTCATGGCATCACGGTTTAGGTCAAGCATTTGGCCGTTATGCCTAACGCCAACGCCATTTACCGGGCCATTCTGTTGTGGCCGATTTTTGGTGCTTATTCGTTCATTGCCATCGACATTGAGGATGGGGCAAACCAGCAGAACAATTTTTTTGAATAGTGGATTATTGGAGTTTTTAAGTAAGTCACGAACAAACATGAGCGATGCCTCTTTGCCTTCAACCTCACCGGCATGAATATTGGCCTGTATGTAAACCACAATCCTGTTGCCCACCTCGCGGGGGCTTTTGGGCAAGGGGTTGGCCACAATGAGTAGGGGAATATCGCGACCCTCGGTGCTGGTGGCAATGGTCTCAACCCTGATGTGTCTCGATGCCTTTTCCAGCATCTTTAAAAAGTTCATAACATCGTTGTAGGTTGATGTGGATTGAAAATTGCTCCCCTCGGCTACTGTAACCGGAAAGTACTGGGCAAATCCTATTGATGGATATATGGCAAGTAGAAATACAACAATCCGCTTCATGTTTTTTATTGGTATGATTTTGTATATTGTACAAGGTTTAATTAAACGTAGGGTAACTTTTAGAATCAAAGGTATAAAACTTAATCAACTCAAATCTGGAAAATCATGAAAAAACATTTTTTATTGCTATACGCACTGGTCATGAGCGTATCGCTGGCCATTGGTCAGTTAACACCCGTCACCAAAGCTAACTATGAGCTACCGGCACGCTTTTCACCCCAAAAGCTAAAAAGCATGGTTTTTAGTACCAGTGTCGATGCGCATTGGCTAAAAAACAGTCCCCGATTCTGGTACAGCTACGAAACCCCTGCTGGTAAGAACTACTACATAGTTGACCCAACTAAAAAAACTAAATCGTTACTTTTCGATAATGTTGATATGGCTGCACAGCTATCGAGGCTTACCAGGGAGCCATTCGATGCGCAGCATCTACCCATACAAAAGATTAAGTTCATCAGGAACGAAACAGCCCTTCAGTTTGAGGTAAAGAGCACTTTGGTTGACGAGGATAAGGCCGACGATGAGGAAAATGATATGAAGCAGAAAAAGGGCGAAAAAGCCAAGGTTAAAAAGGACAAAAAAACATATTACTTTGAGTACGATTTGAACACCCGCAAGGTAACCTTGCTCGATGATTACAAGAAACCAAAGGAAAATCCTAAGTGGGCAAATATATCGCCTAATGGCGAGTATGTGGTTTACAGCAAGAACCACAACCTTTACTGGATGGACAAGGAGAACTACGAAAAGGCCAAAAAGAACGAAAAGGATTCGACCATTGTGGAGCATCAGCTCACCACCGATGGCGAGAAGTACTACAGCTACGGCTACTCAACCCAGAAGGAAGATAATGTAGATGAGGTTAAGAACAAGGATAAACGTAAGCCAGCGTACATTACATGGTCGCACGATTCGCGGTACTTTGCCATGGTTCGCACAGATCTACGACAGGTTAAGGATTTGTGGGTTCTAAAAACCCTAAGCAGTCCAAGACCAACGCTGGAAACCTACAAGTACCACATGCCCGGTGAGAAGGAAGCGCCCCAGAACGAAATCCTTATTTTTGACATGAATAATAAGGATACGGTGATAAAACCCGATATCCAAGCTTTCAAGGATCAGGATGTTTCAATCCTGAACCATCGCCGGTTGGCAAACGAGCGCGACGACGACTATGTTCCAACCCGATGGCTGTCAAAATATTCCGATAAGCTCTACTTCCAGCGCACCTCGCGCGACCTTAAACGGATAGATGTTTGCTATGTTGATATTAAAACTGGCGAAGTGAAAACGGTTATTGAGGAGCGCCTAAATACCTATATCGATTTTAAAGGTATTGCTTTGATTAACAATGAAAAGGAGATAGTTCACTGGTCGGAACGCGATGGATGGGGGCATTTCTACCTGTACGATAACCAAGGAAATCTAATCCGTCAAATTACCAGCGGGCCCTATCACTGCGAACGATTGGTTGGCTACAACGAGGCTACAAAAACCCTTTACTTCCTTGCAAATGGCAAAGAAAAAGGCGAAGATCCATACTACATGCATCTTTATCGTGTAAATATTGATGGCTCCGGACTAAAACTTTTGAACAAGGGTAACTTTGACCATGCCATCAGTATGGATGATAACCAGCTGTATTTTGTGAACAATTACTCTCGTGTAAACACCATTCCCGAATCTAAACTTGTTGATAACCAGGGTAACGATATATTATTCCTGGAAAAAGCCGATTTAAGTTTGCTCTTTGAAGCAGGCTATAAGTTCCCAGAGCCCTTTACCGTGAAGGCAGCCGATGGCATTACCGATTTGTATGGCGTTATGTACAAGCCTTTTGATTTCGATTCCACAAAGCAATACCCCATTATTCTATACGTATATCCTGGACCCCAGACCGAGGCTGTTAACAAATCGTTCTCTACCCGAATGGATAGGATTGACCGATTGGCCCAATTTGGTTTTTTTGTTATAACCGTAGGTAATAGGGGTGGACATCCAGCCCGCTCAAAATGGTACCATAACTATGGATACGGAAACCTGCGTAACTATGGATTAGCCGATAAGAAAGCAGCAACCGAGCAGTTGGCCTATCGCCATAAGTATATCGATATTAACCGTGTAGGCATTCATGGTCACTCTGGTGGCGGTTTTATGACAGCAGCAGCCATGCTTACCTATCCCGATTTCTTTAAGGTTGGCGTGGCCAATGCTGGCAACCACGAGAATAATATTTACAACCGCTGGTGGAGCGAGAAGCATCATGGAGTTAAGGAAATTACCGATACTGCCGGCAATGTTACCTTTGAGTATAACATTGATAAGAACTCCGAAATAGCCAAGAACCTAAAAGGACATTTGCTGTTAACTACCGGCGAAATTGATAACAACGTTCACCCGGGCAATACCATTAGGCTTGCCAATGCTCTGATCAAGGCCAATAAGCGTTTCGATTTTTTTATGTATCCTGGTCAGCGTCATGGCTATGGCGATATGACCGAGTACCATTTCTGGCTTACCGGCGATTACTTCTGTAAGCACCTGCTTGGCGATTACGATACACGTGTTGATATTACACCCATGAACAACGAGATTGAACAAAAATGAAGAAAAGGGGCGTAAGCCCCTTTTCTCAACCCAACTTTAACCTAAACTTATGAAGTTAGAAAAAATAATGCTGTAACCCGTCTAAAAGCCTTTTCCAGCGTTGCTTCTCGGTCATTGAGTAGTACTTTTGATTCTCTTCCTGTATTTTACGCTGAGCCTCTTCCTCATGCTGGTGTTTAATCGACTCGTAATGGTTTACCACTTTATCGCGAAGGTATTTTCCCGCTACGGTAGGGAAAAGTTCAAGTAGTAGTTCTTCCTTTTCGCTCATGGCCAGGCGAACATTATCACCGTACTCAGAAAACGATGGGTTGGCTGCTTTTTGTAGTACGATGTGTCGTAAGGGGTTTCCTCGGCTACGCCGGCATTTTTTTAAGCGGAATTGCGGGTCGATTGGCAAGGGGGTTTGCCCGTATAGCCCTTTAACAAGATTTACAAACTGTATCGATTTATTGGAGTAGAAGGGGAGTCCTTTGCTTTCATCAATTGCACAGTTTACGGCTTGCGCGCCCACTATTTGGCTGGTAGGGGTAACCAGTGGCGGATACCCTGCATAGAGACGAACGGTTAGGATAATCTCAAGCACCCTTGGGAGCAGATTTTCCAGTTTAAGTTGTTTGAGCTGTGCAGGCATATTGGTGTACATACCCCCGGGTATTTCAGCATTCTTCACATTCTCATCGGGTTCGGGGAAGTTAAAGTAACGTTCAATGGCCTGGCAGGCATCCGGTAGGGCATCGTACTTGCCCGATTGGGCAAATAGGATGGCTTGCTCAAACAGATTATCGATGCGAGCAGGAAGTGTATAGCTGGTAATATCAAAATCGATGGGTAATTCGTAGGTGTCAAGTTCCTTGAGTTCAGCACGTATAATCTTTAGCTCCTGGTTAATGGCAGTAACCGCTTGTAGGTTTACCCCGGTATCGATTCCCATTTTATCGCAGAACATCTGAATGATTTCAAAGGCAGGAGCGGCAGGGCCTCCGGCAAAGTTCCAAATGGCAGTATCAACAATATCAACCCCATTTATAATGGCAGTTAGGGTTGATGCCAAACCATAACCCGGTGTACAGTGTGTGTGGAAATCGATGGGCACAGTAACCTCGCGTTTAAGTGCCGAAATAATTGCTGCCGATTGCTTGGGAGTAACCAGGCCGGCCATGTCTTTTAGTGTAATCATATCGGCACCCATGGCCTCAAGCTCTTTAGCCTTGGTTATATAGTACTTTTCGGTATAGATTTTTTGGGGTAGGGTTTTACCACTGAGCATGACTTTTATTCTATCCTTACGGGAGAATTTTGGGTCAACGGTGAAGCAAACGGTACAGTCGGCCATACCGCCATTTTCCTTAACTTACTTTACAGTACTGCGGATATTGTCGGTGTCGTTGAGGGCATCGAATATCCGCATGATAGAAATCCCCGTTTTAACAACATTGCGGTTAAAGCCCTCAATAGCTTCTTCGGGGTACGGGTTGTACCCAAACAGGTTACGACCCCTTGAAAGGGCAGTCAGCTTTGATGCATCGCCAATGGCTGCTTTTATGCTCTCAAGCCTGTACCATGGATCTTAGTTCAGGTAGCGCATTACGGAATCGAGATCAGCTCCACCCCAAACCTCCATGGCATAAAAACAAGCTTTGCGGTAGTAGGGCAATACCCTTTCAACTTGTTGCTGTGTCATCCGGGTGGCAAACAGCGATTGCTGGCCATCCCTAAGGGTAAAATCCCTGATAAGAAGTTCCTTCTTCACCGTAAATAATTTTAGTTAAACTTGGTAAACACTAATAATTACGGCGAAGTAACTAATATTGTGTTAATTTATAGGTTGGTTTTTTGTAGTTTGAAAACATGGTTTTAAAACACTGCTAAAAAAACATGTTTTAGTATCGGAGGCGTGCATCTAACACATCGCCTGAAATTGTGTAACAGGGACTTGAGCACGACGATTTATCGTACTTAACTTTAACTGTAGTGGCATCAATTACAATAATCTGCCTTCCTTTGCTGGTGTAGTATGCTTTTATTGAGTAGTATGAGTTGGCATCGAGTAGGAATACCTTTTCGCTTATGGTTGAATTTCCGCTAAAAAACAAATAGCCGTTTTCCGGGTTGCCGCTATATAGCTCAAAGTAAACCTCTTGGTTCTCGCTGTTAATGGTGAACTTTATGCGAACATCAATTTTGTCGGGTTTAAGTTGATAGCACTCATTGCAATTAACAAAAAAGGGCTCCAAATCCTCGCAGGAGTAAGGAATCAGAATAATTAGCAAAACTGTTAAAAGTTTAAAAGTCTTACTGTACATGTTTTATGTTTTTATTTACAACTCGTGGATGTAAAACATTTAAATGGAACTTAGCCGAAATGGAGTAGAAATATGGTGAGGCTCCTAACTCATTTTTAAAGTTGTAGCCAAAAGCAAGTGAATACTCCATTATTTCGCCTCTAAGCGATAAACCACCGCTTATGTTAGTGCTCAAAAATGTTTTGGGCTTCGATTCTGTTCCTCGGAAGTTTCGGAATGCCGGCCCAATTCCTAAGTTGGCAAACGCATTAATGTTCTTCCCTTTGTGTTTGAGCAGATTGTAGTTTTTGTTGATATTCGCTTGTATGATTTTTCGGTATTCCCAGTACTGGTAGAGTTGTCCATTCACGCTGGTTAGTGAGGCCGTAGCATTTGGACGATATAAAAAGGCGATTGATAATTCCGTTTGGGTAATTTGCTCAGTTATTCCCATACGGAAACCCAGCAAAAACTCGTGATTGGCAAGGGTTATTCCCATTCCAAAGTTAAAGGTCGATATTGATAGTTTTATCTTGGTTTTGTGGCCTTGTTTGGCAAAAAGAAGCATGGCTTCCTTATTGTTGTATTCACGGGCAATTTGGTAGTAGCTTTTTTTGAGGGTATAATCAAGAGCATCTAAGTCGATTAATATCTTAATGATATCGCTCGAGTTGTTGGCTATTGCATAGCTAAGGGCATTTGCTCCTCTTTTGTCTTTTAGGCTCAAATCGGCACCATAAGCAGTTAGGTAATTGCAAATAATTGTGTCGTTGAATTGGGCTGCAACCATCAAGGGAGTCACTCCTTTATTATCAGGTATATTGGGGTTGGCTCCATTTTCAAGGAGCAACCTTGTGCTGAGCTTTGCCCCGCTGAAAACCGAAAGCATGACTGGCGTATTACCAAGGTTATCTCTTGGGTTAATGTTGGAGCCGTAATAAATTAAGATATCAGTTAAGTAGGGGAGTCCTAACCAAACAGCGTAATGTAAAGGTGTTAACCCTTTGACATTTTTTGCATTTACATTGGCGCCTTTTTTAATCAGTAATTCTGTTATAGTGTCGTTTGCAGCTATAACGGCGGCATGTAGAGCGGTATTGCCATTGGCAGGATATGCGTTAACGTTTGCCCCAGCATCAATTAAAAGCTCTACAAGTTCAGCATTTCCCGATTGTACGGCAAACATTAAAGGTGTTACTCCGTTTTCATCGCAAGTATTAGGATCGGCTCCAAGGTAGAGTAGTGTTTTAACTTTTTCGATATTGCCTGAGTCGGCTTCAAGCATCAGCAGGTAATTGTAGGTAGATATTACCCATGCCGAATCAACAATTGTTTCTTGTCCGAATACAGAATTGATGTTCCCAATAATTAAAAGCAAGGGCAGGAACAGGTAATATTTACATCGTAAAAGCATAAAATATTTAATAATTAACAAAAATAAAAAAACGCCCTGAATTTAGGGCGTTTTTAATCAACAATCATATTAGGTTTATTTGCCGTACTTGATGCTTGCCTGAGCTGCAGCTAAGCGTGCAATGGGAACGCGGAAAGGCGAGCAGCTTACGTAGGTTAAGCCCTTTTTGAAACAGAACTCAACCGAAGCAGGATCACCACCTTGCTCACCGCAAATACCTATCTTGAGTTCAGGACGAGTGTTGCGGCCTTTGGCCACTGCCATTTCAATTAGCTGACCTACGCCATCCTGATCGATAGTTTGGAATGGGTCGGCAGCAAGCATTTTCTTATCGAGGTAATCGTGTAGGAAACCACCGATATCATCGCGGCTGAAACCAAAGGTCATCTGGGAAAGGTCGTTGGTACCAAACGAGAAGAACTCGGCTGTCTTAGCCATTCTGTCAGCAAGTAAGCAGGCGCGAGGTATCTCAATCATTGTACCATACTTATATTCAATAGCGCTAATGCCAAACTTGTTGCAAACCTCAGCGTAAACTCGGTCAACAATTTTCTTGGTGAAATCGAGTTCCGATACATCGCTGGTAACAGGAACCATGATTTCGGGCTTAGGGGTCTTACCTTCCTTCCTCAGTTCGGCAGTGGCCTCTAAAATTGCGCGGATTTGCATTTCGGAAACTTCGGGGTAGGTTACGCCAAGGCGAACACCACGGTGGCCCATCATGGGGTTAACTTCGTGCAGCGCTTCACCACGCTTAACAATGGCTTCAACCGAAATTCCTAAAGCCTTAGCTAGTTCTGCTTGCTTTTCGGGGCTTTGTGGAACAAACTCATGTAAAGGAGGGTCGAGCAGACGGAAGGTAACGGGAAGTGTATCCATGGCAAGCATGGTGCTCTTAACATCACGCTTAACGTAAACGAATAACTCATCCAATGCCTTACGACGCTCAGCTTCGGTTGTGCTAAGAATCATCTTACGGAGCAGGAACAAAGGCTCCTCGGCATCCTTACCGTAGAACATGTGCTCGGTACGGAATAGGCCAATACCTTCGGCTCCAAAATCACGAGCAACCTTGGCGTCTTCAGGGGTATCGGCATTGGTGCGGACACCCATCTTACGGTACTTGTCAACCAACTTCATGAACTCCTGGAAGCGAGGGTTTTCAGTTGCTTCCATTAGTTTTAGTTCGGCTGTATAAACGTTACCTTTGGTTCCGTTTAGGGTAAGTAAGTCGCCTTCCTTGATTACAATATCAGAGCCTTCGACCTTAGCGGTTTTTTCGGTTGCGTTAACTTTAAGTGTACCAGCTCCAACTATACAGCATTTACCCCAACCACGGGCAACAAGAGCAGCGTGCGAGGTCATACCACCACGAGCGGTCAGAATTCCCACAGCGGCACGCATGCCCTCAACGTCTTCAGGGTTGGTTTCTTCGCGGAGCAGTATAACCTTTTCGCCTTTGTGTGCCCATGCCACAGCATCTTCAGCAGTGAAAACTACTTTACCCACAGCAGCACCAGGGCCCGCAGGTAATCCCTTTGCAACAGGTGTAACCTTAGCTTCTTCCCTGGGATCGCAAATGGGGTGAAGCAACTCATCGAGCTGTACAGGATCAACTCGAAGAACAGCGGTTTTTTCATCGATCAAGCCTTCGTGAAGCATATCCATGGCCATGTTCAAGGCAGCGGTGCCTGTACGCTTTCCAGCGCGGCACTGAAGCATGTATAGTTTACCTTCCTGAATGGTGAACTCAATGTCCTGCATATCCTTGAAAGCCTTTTCAAGGGTGTTGCGGATATCAACAAGTTTCTTGTAGGTTTCGGGCATGAGCTCTTCCATACTTGGAAGGTGCTTATTCTGCTCGTTTTTGGTATCGTTGTTCAGAGGGTTTGGTGTACGAATACCGGCAACCACGTCTTCGCCCTGAGCATTGATTAACCACTCACCGTAAAAAACATTATCACCGGTTGCAGGGTTGCGGGTAAAAGCAACACCGGTTGCTGAGGAATCGCCCATGTTGCCAAACACCATGGTTTGAACGTTAACGGCAGTACCCCAATCGTCGGGAATGCCTTCGATGCGGCGGTACGAAACGGCTTTCTTGCCATTCCAGCTCTTGAATACGGCCTTGATACCACCAAGTAGTTGTTCATTAGCATCGTCTGGGAATTCTTTGCCAAGAACTTTTTTAACCTGCTTTTTGAACTCTTCGGCTAATAATTTAAGGTCATCGGCGGTTAAATCGGTGTCGCTCTTGTATCCCTTGCTGTGCTTGTATTCGTCAAGAATATCATCGAGCTGTTTACGGATACCCTTGCCATCAACCGGCTCAATGCCTTCGGCCTTTTCCATTACCACGTCGGCATACATCATGATTAAGCGACGGTACGAGTCCCAAACAAACCTTGGATTGTTGGTTTTCTTGATAAGACCAGGAATAGTTGATGAGCAAAGACCAATGTTCAATACGGTGTCCATCATGCCTGGCATCGACTTGCGAGCACCTGAGCGGCAACTCACCAGCAGGGGGTTTTCTGCATCGCCGTACTTCATGCCCATCATTTGCTCAACCTTTGCCATTGCGTCCCAAATCTCAGGGATTAGGTCGGCAGGTAGCTCATGGTTATTCTTGTAATACTCATTACAGGTATCGGTTGTAATGGTAAAACCTGCGGGTACTGGTAAACCTAAGAGACACATCTCTGCTAGGTTAGCACCCTTACCGCCAAGCAGATTCTTCATGTCTGCTTTCCCTTCGGCCGTCTTATTTCCAAAGACGTAAACTCTCTTTACTTTCGACATCTATTTTCGAGTTTTTAATTAAACTTAAAGGGTTTATTTTACTTTGTTTTAACAAATTCTCCATGAGCTTACAAAAGTATTAAAAAAATTGGAATAGGGGAACAAAAGTTTGGTTTTCACACCTTTTAACCTCCGCAATCGATTTAGAGCTATTGCGATTTGTCATTTTCTTATCAATTTTTTATTTCTACCTTAGTGCCATGGTTAAAACCGTAATACTTATTGATCGGATTTAAACATTTGAATTACTTTGATATCAAAATTGATAACCAAAACCAATGCATATGAGAAGAGTAATCCTTTTGTTGCTTACAGTTTTAGTTGCTGGGCATCAGCTTTTAACGGCACAGGTAGCCAAGCAGCAAATCACCCTTGACGATCTTTTTAAAAAGGGGACATTCCGTATAAGCAGCATTTGGGGATTATCGCCCATGAACGACGATGAGTTTTACTCAGCGTACAACGACAAAAGGCAGGTGGCAAAGTTCAAACTTGCTACAGGTGAACAGGTAGATGTTCTTTTTGACCCATCGGCGTTTGATATTGCCGACCTTAAGACAATGTCGGGCTATCAGCTTTCGGCCGATGAAACCAAGATGTTGGTCGAAACCAACCAGAAATCGATTTACCGTCACTCCTACACTGCCGAAAATTATATTTATAACACTAAAACTAAGGAGCTAAAACGATTGTCGCAGAACGGCCCGCAGATGAATGCCACTTTCTCGCCCGATGGCAGTAAGGTTGCGTTTGTTCGTGCTAATAATATCTACATTGTAGATCTGCAAAACTCTGAAGAAATTCAGGTGACAACCGATGGCGAGTATAACAATATTATTAACGGTGCAGCCGACTGGGTTTACGAGGAGGAATTTGCCCTTACTACAGGAATTCAGTGGTCGCCCGATTCCAAAAAACTTGCATTTTACCGCTTTGACGAGAGCCGGGTAAAAATGTTTAACATGACCTTGTATGAACGTAACCTTTACCCCGAGAACTATACCTTTAAGTATCCCAAGGCAGGTGAGGAGAACTCAATAGTTTCAATCCATGTTTACGATGTCAGTGGTAAAACCACCCGTCAAATGGATGTTGGCCCTAGTACCGACCAGTACATTGCCCGAATTAAGTGGCTGCCCTCATTCGATAAGCTTTGTATGATTAGGCTGAACAGGTTACAGAACCAAATCGACATTCTTATGGCCGATGCTGCATCGGGTATTTCCGAGGTCGTATTTACCGAAACAAGCAAGTACTATATCGAAGAGGTAACCGACGATTACCTAACCATTACCCCCGATGGGAAACAGTTCATCCTTACCTCGGAGCGCGATGGCTTTAAGCATATCTACCTTTACGATTGGCAAAGTAAGGCCATTCAGCAAATAACCAAGGGCCCCAGTGAGGTGATTTCGGTTTATGGATTCAATCCCAAAAATAAAACCATATACTATCTTGGATACGACCAAAGTCCACTGCGGAAGGCAGTTTTTGCCGTTAATTTAAAAGGTAAAACACAGAAACTATCACCTAAAAGCGGCACTAATACCGCTGTGTTTACCAAAAATTATAAGTACTTTATGGTATATCACTCTTCCGCTACATTGCCATTGAGCGTAACCCTTTACAAAGGTAACGGTAAACTGGTGAGGGTAATGGAGGATAACCAAAAACTTAGAGAAAAGTTACAGCAGTACGATATTCCCCAAAAGGAGTTTTTCACCTTCAAGACATCTGAGGGGGTAGAACTTTATGGATACATGGTAAAACCCTTGAATTTTGACAGCACCAAGCAATACCCGGTAATGATGTACCAGTATAATGGACCCGGGTCGCAATCTGTTCTTGACCGTTTCCGAATTGGTTGGGATGAGTATTTGGCTACCATTGGGTATATGGTTGTTTGTGTGGATGGACGCGGGACTGGCGGCCGTGGCGAGCAATTCAAGAAGATGACCTACGGGCAGTTAGGCTACTACGAATCAATCGATCAGATTGAAACGGCTAAATACCTGCAAACCCTTCCGTTTGTAGATGGTGGCCGAATTGGCATTTGGGGGTGGAGTTACGGCGGCTTCATGTCGAGCCTTTGCCTGTTCAAGGGAGCTGATGTTTTCCGAATGGCAATAGCCGTGGCACCAGTTACCAGTTGGCGTTATTATGATACTATTTATACCGAGCGCTACATGGGCTTACCCCAGGATAACCCCCTAGGCTACGATAGTAATTCACCAATCAACCACGTTGACAAGCTTAAGGGCAAGTTCCTGCTAATTCACGGCACCGCCGACGATAATGTTCATTTCCAGAACTCCATTGATATGATCGAAAAGCTGGTTCAGGCCGGCAAACAGTTCAATGTGATGGTTTACCCCGACAAAAACCACGGAATACGTGGAGGGAACACTACCATGCACCTTTACACACTCATGACCAACTACATCAAAGAAAATCTATAGAGCCCATACATCCAATTATAAAGCCGAAACTATCATGTTTCGGCTTTATTTGTAATATCTTATCGGAACACCACAACCAATCACCTGAGATTAATTAATAGAAACATAAAAAACATGTATACGCTTTGATTATATTTGCTTATCGAGGCAACCCCGAGTTATCAAAATCTCTCATTTCGAACTCTCGGAATGAATAGATATTGTTAGTCGAACCGTCAATTGGTTTTTTAATTGACAGATTTTCTTTAAAAAATGTTACCGTATTCCCATTTCGGTTTAATCTACTCTAATTCTCTCCCAGTCTTACATTCCTACTCATTCAGAAACTTTCTGCCCCAATATTGTTGGGTTTAACTATTCAATTTTCCTCTAACTTCCTTTAACTTCCTCCATCACATTCTGCCAGACCCGACTCATTCCGACTCATTCCGACTCATTCCTCCAAAATCATACAGCCTACCCATTATTTATTAACCTAATTGAATTTGATGATTCATGGCACTTAGGTTAAAAATCAAAATATGTTTATAAATACATAGGCGTTCTATAACATATACAAAAATTTGCTTTTTTGTTGGGGAGAGTAAATTTGTATCTAGATAATCGTTTAACACTAAATGTAAAACGTCGTACAGAAAAGAGAAAGTTTTACTACATTTGTGCCAAGCCCACCAGGTGGGGGCGGTACACCCGGAGGCACCACCGGGGCGAAAGGGTGCAAGTAATAATTTATAAATTAACCTAAACAACAATCGTTAAGAAAACGAACAGAATTAAATTTGTTGTATTATCTTAATTTTTAATATTTTTAATGGGAATCCTAGCAAGTAGACATCAGGGTAGTGTATTAAAAGCAAACCCAATAAATCCAGAATGTCCTAATGGTTGTAAGGAAGGGAGTGGTGGCTGTTATTGTTATCAATACTACAAAGATCTCAGAGAAGCAAAATGGAAAATTCAAAAATTAGAAAATGCTACAATTAGTGAAAATTGGTAAAGTCACGTAAGCGTTATGGTTCTCCATGCTTGAGTTATTGCGTGGAGAATCGTTTTAATAAAACTCACACTAAATGATGAAAAGGATAATCATTCTATTTATTTTATTCAGTTCAACAATAGCGTGTAAAAAGGAGGGTGATACTAAGCATTACAGTTCTGACCAATTTATCATACGGTTGAATTCACCAGATATACGAGAATGCGCTTTGAATATTCCAATGGGAGCGCCTGCATTATTCTATACGGGTAATCGCCTATGGGCTCTTGACTATCGCGCCTATACCGAACATGTAATTTACGAACTATCAGGTGATAATTATGGCATAGCAAAGGGTTACCTTAAAATTGGCAGGGGACCTGGTGAGATTACCCGCGCAGGTGATGTAACTGTGCATGGTGGTAAGGTTTATGTGAATGATAATGGTCGTAGTAGTATTTGGGTTTTTAGCTTAGATTCAATGCTGTTCAACCCAGATATAATTAACGGTAAGGAAATTTTGATAAATGATGGCTACATACTATCAAATATGTACTTTGTTAACGATAGTATAGCTGTATCACTGGCAGTACATCCTTTAAGTACCAGCACTTTTGAAGAAAAGGTTGTAAAAGGAAACATTAGATCATATGAATTTTCTGAATGGGGCTATGAACACCCGGAGGCAATAGGCAGAACCATATCCTCGTCAAAACTTGTTAGACTAAAGGATGGCGGTTTTGCCCGATGCTACCTATGGTTAGACATAATTACGATCCTAAACCCCGATGGTACCCTACGGTACAATATATATGGTTCTCATTGGAGAAGGCATGATGTGGGAGAATATGAGTTTTGCCATGACATTTGTGCCTATAAGGATTATTTTCTGGTCAGCTACGTGGGCGATGTGAGCGATATAACTGATCGTAATGGACGGTCTAGAGGGAATTTGCCTACCCGGGTCCTTGTATTTGGCAATGAAGGAAACCATTTAGCAACAATTGAATTTGGAGAAAAATTTAACAGAATGGCGGTCGATGAGCAGAAGCAGCGTTTAGTTATAACCTTTTACGAGCGCGATGCCATGCTGGGTTACATCGGCTTGGAACCTATTTTCCGCACCATAACGCAAACCATCAAGTAGCGGCTAGACCATGCGTGTTTCCATTTTGCTTGTTATCGTCGTAAGCTTGTTGGTTGCTTGTGAGCCTGCAACCAACCCCAGAGCATGATACCAGATCCCTACCGATACCATGCTGGGTAAACCTGTTGCCTTCCCCTAGGGTATGGTAGCCATTTCTCATGCCGAGTTCCCCAACCCTGACTCGCTTCTAAGTGACATAGAGTTAACACCTTGTATTGTTGGCATAATAGATGCCAACTGCCCCAAGTGCATAGTTTACCACCTCAACGCCATGGATAGCCTATTATGCAATAATTTGCCGGAGTATGTTAAGCGTGTTTACGTGCTTAATATTCATCTCATGGCGGTTAGGTTTTTCTTCCGGGAGCTATACCTCGAGACACACGTACGGGATGGGTTGTTGATCGCCGATACTTGTTACCTGTTTGAGCGAGCCAACCGTTTGCGGACAGCAGAACCTAACAAGAGGGTCTTTTTGGTGATTAATGGCAAAATTGTAGCCTACGGCGATCCGCTGTACCTGCCCCAGAGCCTTGAACAATACATTAACGCCCTGAATTAACGGTGGGTTGTACGGATTTTATGTATAGTCCAGACTTGAATTAGCAGCCTCATGAATCGGAAACATATTAAGGAATAAACATATATAAAACATCTCATAAGTGTTATACAACATACAAAAAAAATTTGCTTTTTTGTTGGTGGGGGTAAATTTGCATTTAGATAATCGTTTAACACTAAATGTAAAACGTCGTACAGAAAAG
>DSBV01000129.1 GCA_011045955.1 Bacteroidales bacterium
GAGGACGAATATAGAGCTTATTTCCATTCAGCGGAAGAGAGCGGGATTTTTTCCCCTCTCTTTGCTGAAAAAATATTGATGTCATCCTCACCGAAAGTTGCATTTATTGGTTGAATTTAGGTATACCTAAGAACGGGCCGATGGAAAAACCGGGTGGTTTAGCGTTACCACCCGGGAATAAAGTTGATACCCCAATTTGCAGCTTTAAAACCTCCAAGCTGATAGGGTATAGCATAGTATGGTTCCACAATAAGCATTCCGAATAGATTTATCCTAAGGCTAACGCCGGAACTTAAAAATGGTGTTCGGTCGTTAATCGAAGTGGGTTTCCATTTAAAACTTGGCGGGTAATCGTTAGTCCATGCTATGCCAGCATCGGTAAAGAAAGCTAGTTCCGTAAACAATGTTCCCGACTTGATTAAGGTAAGGCGCTCTGGACCAGTAAAAGGAATCCGTATTTCAAAATTAGCAACGGCTATATGATTTCCGGTTAGCTGGTCAATGTTTACATTGCCCGATTGGCCGTAATTAATAAACGAATTGCTATCGTACCCCCTAACATACCAGGGATAGCCAATGTAAAGCGGATAAAGAATATTGTCGTTTATGGATGAGCCGAAACGCCCGTAGTAAAGCGTACGGAAAGCAAAGCTAATGGGTTTGCGGAAAATATATTTACGCATATCGGCTAATGCACCCCAGTAGTTGTATTCCCCAAGAGTTCTTGAAGCCTGGAAACGCATTCTTTGCCCACGCATGGGCGAGGCTATACCAAAATCGGAGTTATCGTAAACATAGGCAAAACTCGATTGCTGTAACCAAAAACCCGGGGGGACATCCCCTTTCTTGCGTTCGGAACCATAGTAGTACCCCTCAATGTAGTAGTTTGAGTATATATCGGCCCTGTAGTAGTAGCGGGCTATAGACCCACTTAACTCAAAGCGCTGGGTAGTTGATAATGGGAAGTATGAGAGTAAACCTGTGGCGGTTTCGAACATTCGAAACTGAATGAGTTGAAAATCTTCAACTATTACAGGCTCGCCATTTATTTGCCTATGGAGAGTATCGTAGCCGTATTGTCCGAAAGAGTATGGGATATGGGAGGCTGTTACTCCCCAGGTTATATACTTTTTTTGCTGTAGGAATGCAACCTGTCCGCCAAAGTCGTATATCTCGCCGTTTAGCGATAGGCCAGTGTAAACCATGTTTTTACCGGTGATGTCACTGAATAGCATTTCAACACCACCGGCCATACCCGTTCCGTATGGCGAGGTGCTTATACCCATGCCGATATTGGAAATGTAGTCAAGTTTAAATTTTGGCTTAAACGGTACGGTTCTAAATGAATCGACCAAGGGCCAAGGCAAGTTTTCATCCGAGAGGTTTTTATCAACTAAGCCTTCAGTTGCCCTATTAACAGGAGGAAGTATAGATGCTTTAAATTCAACCTGATATGGATTTATTCTAACTGGATTAAAATCAGAGGTGTCGGCTGTATAAATGGAGTACTTGCTTTTGAAAAAGTGGGAGTAAACCACCTCATTGTTCTCACGGGCCACGCTCATGGCCGGTGCAAGCGGTGTCATTCCCGAGATACCCGTTAAAATCCTAGTCATGCGGTACACTTCGCCGCTTTCAATGTTAAATCTGAAAAGGTTGCGGTAACCATCGCTGTTCGAAAGGAAATAAATATCCTTGTTGTTGGCCGCGAACATCGGGTTTACATTATCGGCGCCAGGAAGAATATCGAACACAGTTACGGTTTTGGTCTCAATATCGAGCGTTGCAAGATTATATCCGGTTGTTCCGTTTTCTGATGTTTGTGAGGGTTTATCGGTTGAAAAAACAATGGTTTTGCCATCGCTCGACCAAGCAGGATGAATATTACACCAGGGGTCACTTGTTAGGCGGCTAACTTTTTTGGTGCTTAAGTCGTACAGGTATAAGTCATTAATCCCATTTACCAGCCCCGATACCACAATGCTATTACCATCGGGCGACCAGGCCGGATAGTTAAACGACGGAACCCTGGGAATACTGAATTCCTGAACGAGCTTGCCATCAAAAACATCAACAATTATCAATTTGCTTTTACCCTTGCTAAAACCAACAAAGGCAAACATTCGGCTGTCGGGCGACCAAGTCCCGGCCGACTCAATGAAATTAAGCGCATCAATCTCATTGTCGTGCACAATGCTCGATAACCTTCTTATTATTTTCCCGCTTATGGCATGAGCCAGGTAGAGGTCAATTGAAAAGAGGTCTTTTTCGGAGTAAAACGCTACGTATCGCCCATCGGGGCTCACCGATGGTGAAATGTTTATTTCACCGGCATTTCGTTCAAACAGAATTCGGGTTCCGTTTGGGTCCTCAATCGTATCGGGCAGGGTTCGCTTAAAATAGTCATAGTAAACCGATTTCCAGAGCGTTGAGAACGATTGCTCGTTCAATCCAAGGTAGCGCATGAGTGCAAAGTTGTACCCTCGCTTTGCAGTTTCTTTAAATATTGGGTTTATTAAACTGTCGCCAAACGTTCGCCCAATAAACGACCAGAACGCATGCCCCCAGCGGTAAGGGAAATACTTGTTGGGGTAGTAGGTCATATCTTCAAGGGTGGGAAAATTATCATTAATAACGGCATCGCGCATCCACATGGCGGTTTGGTAGTCGTATGTGCCTAACGATAGGTATTCAGCCATGCCTTCTACCATCCAGAGTGGAAGGTTCCGAGCTGAGTTGAGCGAAGTGGAATCGCCATTAATTAAAGAGTTATACTGAAAAGCATGTACAAGTTCATGCCCAAGAACGTGATCGGTTTGCTGCCAGGTTTCCGTTAATGGGAAAATTACACGGTTTTTCAGGGCTTCGGTAACACCACCAGTTCCCACTCCAACGCTCCCCGATATAGCCGTGGTTTGCTGGAAATCGGCATGATCGTTATAGAGCAGTATTGGGTTTTTTGTTTTGATGGAATCCCTGAAAACCTGGTAATGCCTGTCGTACCACTTTTCAGCTGAAAGCGATACAACGTTAAGTAAACTATCGTTTTTCAGGTAATGGTAAATCTCAAAATTGGGAATTTGGTAAACATTAAATTTTATGTTCTTGTATATAGGTTTATTTCTGCCAAAGTATTGGCCAAACAATGCCTGACTGCTAAAAATAAGTGTCAAAAGAATTAGATTTGAACAGTATCGCTTCATAATGTTCATTAACATTTTATGTATGAATAACCCTGCAAGGTAAATTTTTTACAACAAAAATCGCACCCCTGGCCTTAATTTTACCAAAACTTTTTGGAAATGTTTGACTTTTTAACTTAAATTTATAGAAACCAAAACCCGATTAGCTATGGAAAACAACCACACTATTTTAGTATTAAAATTACCGATAGAATTAAGGAGGCCGGCGAGGTTCAAAAGGTTTTAACCCGTTACGGCTGCTCAATTAAAACCCGATTGGGTTTACACGAGGTTTCCGATGACTTCTGTAGTTCCTCAGGGCTAATATTGCTGGAGCTTACTGGCCCTACCGATGATTAGGTAAAATTACACGATGAGTTGGTTAAAATACCCAGAATTATAACCCGGAGAATGGAATTTTAGGGATTTGCTTCATTAAAAATTTGAGTTCTGTCAAAGTAATAATCGGCCGAACTTTTATTTTATTGCATTGGTGTTTGATTGGGGTATTTTAGATGGGTGGTTTATTGATAGACGTTAATATTTGCAAAACTCAAAACAACCTGGCTGGCCGAGGAGTATTACTATCTAAAAAATTATATCTTTGCCAATTAACACAAATTATTAAAGGATGTTTGAGGGAAACGGCGAGTTGAAAAAACCAACTATACTTGTAACTAACGATGACGGATTCAGGGCTGCTGGTATTGAAGCACTGGTTGAAATGGTAAAACCCTTTGGGAATGTCGTGGTAGTTGCTCCAGAGGAAGGACATTCCGGCATGTCGCATGCAATAACCATTAAAACACCCTTGAGGTTAAGGAAACATAAACGTACTGATAATGTTGAATTCTACTCCATTAACGGTACCCCTGTGGATTGCGTTAAACTTGCTATGAATCAGCTATTTACCAATCGTTTGCCCGATTTGGTGGTATCGGGTATTAATCATGGATCAAATTCATCCATAAGTATTATTTACAGCGGCACCATGGCCGCTGCCATTGAGGGATGCCTATATGGTGTTCCTTCCATTGGTTTTTCTATCCTTGATTACGATGAAGACCCTGATTTTACTGCTACTATAGAATATGGAAGGCTCATTGTTAAAAATGTACTTGAAAACGGGCTAACTCCAGACTCATGTCTCAATGTGAATGTTCCTGTTTTGCCGTTAAAATCAGTAAAAGGGGTTAAGGTTACTCGCCAAAATAAAGGCACCTGGCGCGAGGAGTTTGAAAAACGAACCGATCCCAGAGGTGTTGATTACTACTGGCTAACCGGATACTTTCTGAACGAGGAACCCAACGCAACCGATACCGATGAGTACTGGCTTAACCAGGGGTATATCACAGTTGTACCGGTTCATGTTGATTTGACCGATTACAAAGAACTCGATCGTATAAAATCGTGGCGTTTTGACCAAATTGCAATTTCGCATGCAGATAAAAATAAATAAGCAGTGGCATGGATACCTGTTGGGAGGGCTACTGCCGGCTATCACCTTGGTTTTGATGTATTTTGCGTTGGCTGCCGATTTCCGTTTTGTCGATTTCGTAAGGTATTTGAACGTAAGGGGCGAGCTGTCGAGGGCTTTGTCGCTCTCCGTGTTACCTAATCTGGGCCTGTTTTTTGTATTTATTTGGACCGATAGGCTTAAGGCTGCTCAGGGTGTTCTGGGTAGCACCATAATTCTTGCTTTAATAATTATTTTCATGCGTTTTATGTAGATTGAAAATGAAATACTTTATTGTTGTAGGCGAGGCATCGGGCGATTTACACGCATCAAATCTGATGAATGGTATAAAAAAAAGCGATCCAGATGCCCAATTCCGTTACTTTGGCGGCGATTTGATGGCTGAGCAGGGTGGTACTCTTGTAAAGCATTACCGCGATATGGCCTTTATGGGTTTTTGGGAGGTTTTGCTTAACCTGCGAACCATAAAGGCTAACATGACCCTCTGTAAGCAGAGTATAGTTGAGTATAAGCCCGATGTTGTGATTCTGGTCGATTATCCCGGTTTTAACCTTCGTATTGCCAAATTTGCAAAGCAAGCGGGGTTTAGAGTATTTTACTACATCGCACCAAAGGTCTGGGCATGGAAAGAGTCCCGTGTTGAGAAGTTGAAACGCTTTGTAGATAAACTTTTTGTAATTTTCCCTTTCGAGATAGATTACTTCAGGGGCAAAGGGATTGACTCCGTGTACGAGGGAAATCCTTCAATTGATGCCATTGGCAACAAACTTCCTCATCCAATACCTTTAAATGAATTTTGTGAGAAAAATGGTTTACCTAAAAAACCAATAATTGCTCTAATTGCAGGTAGCCGTGAGCAGGAAATACGTTACAACTTGCCTGTAATGTTAAATGTAGTCAAAAGGTTTCCTGATTACCAATTTGTTATAGCAGGAGCACCATCGTTGGATTATAGCGTTTACCAACCTTATATCAGTGACACGGGAGTAAATGTGGTGTTTGGTCAAACCTACCAGTTGCTCTCCTGCTCAACACTTGCCTTTGTTACATCCGGAACTGCAACGCTTGAGGCGGCGCTACTAAACGTTCCCCAAGTGGTTTGTTATAGGGGGAACTTCTTCTCCATGCTAATTGCCTGGATGGTTATAAAGGTGAACTATATCTCGCTGGTGAACCTGAATATGGGGTTTGAGGTTGTTAGGGAGTTAAAACAGTACGATTTAACACCAGATATTCTTAGCAACGAGGCCAAAAAACTTTTACCCGGAAATCCGGAACGAGAACGCCAGCTGGAACTTTACGGCCAGCTCAAGGAGAAACTTGGTAGGATGGGCGCATCGGAACGAGTGGGTAAACGGATTGTGGATTTGATAAAATTATCTTAAATACTTGCTTATGAGGTTAGCTTTGTTTTCGTTATTGTTTTCTCTGCCATTCCTGTCGAACTCGCAAAAGTTAAGCATTAGCGTTTTTAACGATACAAACCTTAGCACTATACTGGTAACCCCCACCAAAGGTAATTACAATATGGTGCTAGGCGATAGTACTATTGCATTAAAATCCTTGCAAATCCTTTACATTAGCCGTCAGGGCGATTTGGTTCTTGTTCGCGATGAGAACCGAAATTATGGCTCATTCAAAAGGGTAACGCTTATTGGCCAAACCGGTGAAGATGTTTTTCGCCTTAAGCCAATAATTCCAGCAAAGCCGGCTCGTTTGTACGACGATAATATTACTTTTTACGTTGAGTTTAATCGTATTATGGCTGTCAACATAATTGACCGCGAAAAGTACATTGCTGCTGTTGTTCTTGCTGAAACCGGCCCGAATAAGGAACCTGAATTATATAAGGCGCAAGCCTTACTTGCCCGAACTTTTACTTTTACTCATATCGATAAACACCAGTCGGAGGGTTTTAACCTTTGCGACCAAGAGCACTGTCAGGCATACAAGGGAAGGCCTGAGGCATTCCAGTACATTTACGATGCCGTTCTTGATGTAAAGGGGTTAATTGTTGTTGATTCTGCTTTAAAGCCAATTAGCGCTGCATTTCACGCAAACTGTGGTGGACAAACAGCAAACTCGGAGGATGTTTGGATTCAGGCTTTGCCCTACCTAAGGAGCATAAACGATAGATTTTGCACATCGGCACCCAATGCCCGTTGGGAAAGAACAATACCCCTTACCGAATGGGAAAAATTTCTCGCTCAGCAAGGAGTAGACACCGCTAGGTTAACCCGCTACAACCTTAACTTTTACCCTAAGGAAAGGCCAAAATACTATACAGTTTTGGGCGTGAATATCGCTACAACTACCGTTCGTAAGTATTTTAAGCTGCGTTCCGCCTGGTTTACGGTATCAGCAGGAAAATCAGAGGTTCGTCTTTCGGGTAGAGGATACGGCCATGGTGTGGGAATGTGCCAGGATGGTGCGTTGGCTTTGGCACAGCGCGGTTTTACTTACGATAAGATAATCCACCATTACTTCACGGGTGTACAAATTGTTGATATTCCCAGGGTTAATCTTGATTTTATCAAGCCCGATTCCTTGGAGGTTAAGCCTTTTAATGTGCTACAGTAATTTTATACCTAAACGCAAGCATCTATGAAGGCAATTTTTATTAGAGAGCTTCAGAACTTTTTTTCATCGTTTACCGGATACGTTGTTGCAATTATCTTTCTTGTGCTAACAGGTTTGTTCCTATGGGTGCTGCCGGGTTACACTAACATACTCGATTCTGGTTATGCAACATTAGAGTCGTTGTTCTACGTTACACCCTGGCTTTTCCTTTTTCTTGTACCTGCGGCAACTATGCGAATGTTTGCCGATGAAAAAAAATCTGGTACTATTGAGCTAATTCTCACGCGACCCATTTCCGATACTGCCATAGTTCTAGGGAAGTTCTTTGCGTCGTTGGTGCTTGTTGCCATTGTAATTGTTCCCACTTTCATTTTTGTTTACAGTGTTTCAAATTTGGGAAATCCTGCTGGCAATCTGGATTGGGCTGCAACGTGGGGCTCATACATCGGACTATTTTTCCTTGCATCTGCCTACGCTGCCCTTGGGCTTTTTGCCTCAAACTTAACCGACAATACGATTGTTGCATTCCTAACAGCTGTTGCTTTATGCTTCTTTTTTTACGATGGATTAGCCTGGGTAGCCGAGCTTCAATCCATGGAGTGGGCGCGGTCGGCATTGCTGACTCTTAGCATAAGTGAGCACTACAGCTCAGTTAGTAGGGGAGTTATCGATTCGCGCGATGTGGTTTACTTTTTATCCTTTTCATCCGTTTTTCTTGCTCTTACCCGTTTAAAACTTCAATCGCGCAAGTGGTAAAATTCTTAAATGGAGTGTTATGAGTGTTAGGGGAAAAATAAAAACTAAAAATATCAAGGCATTCGTTGCTTTACTGCTTGCGCTACTGGTGCTGAATGTGCTATCCTCGTTTTTTTACTTTCGAATCGACCTTACCGAAGATAAAAGATATACCATACAGCCTGTGACTCGAGAGGTTTTACAAAACCTAGATGATATTGTGGTTATCAGAGCATACCTCGATGGGGAGCTGCCAGTAGCATTTGTAAGAATGAAAAAAGCACTTGCTGAGACCCTAACTGAATTTAAGGAAATAGCGGGGAAAAAAATCCGGTTTGAATTCGTCAACCCATACTCAGTATCGGGGGTAAAAAATCAGGAGCAATTGTTTCGCCAGTTCACCGATAAGGGACTTGTTCCAACCAACGTTCATGTTAAGGATAATGAGGGAGCAATGATACAGCGCATCATTTTCCCGGGCTGTATAATTACATACAGGGGTAAAGAGTTGGTGGTGAATCTTTTAAGGAATAACCCAAACCTTTCGGGCGATGAAAATATCAACCTGTCCATACAAAATTTTGAGTATGCTCTGGTTGATGCCATTCACCGTGTAACAACCGAAAAAAGGCAGCGCATCGCGTTTATTCAGGGACATGGTGAGTTTGATGAGTTTGAAACCGGCGATATTGAGCAAGAACTTGCTCAGTACTACGAGGTTAGTAGAGTGATTATAAATGGCGACCCCAATGCTTTAAAACCCTATAAAACTATTATTATTGCTGGGCCTAACAGACCAATGTCTGAGGCCGACAAACTCATCATTGACCAGTTCATCATGCAGGGTGGGAGAGTGCTTTGGTTTGTTGACCCCGTTAGCGTTAGTATCGATAGTTTATCAACTGGCGCGTCAACGTTGGCATATATAAATCAGCACAACCTCGATGACATGCTTTTCCGCTACGGTGTCCGTCTTAATCCCTTACTCATTCAGGATATTCAATGCGCTGTTATACCGGTTAATACAGCACTTGTAGGACAAGAACCCCGTTTTGTCCCTGCGCCATGGCTTTACTATCCTTTGCTCATACCTCCAGCCTATAATCCAATTACTAAGGGTTTAAACCTCATTCAAGCAAAATTTATAAGTCCAATTGATACCGTTGGCTCAAATGATGAAGTTAAAAAGCGGATCCTTTTGACTACATCCAAGGAAACCAAACTTGTGAAAACTCCTGCACTAATACATCTTAGTCAGGTTAGCAAGGGTATTACCCGTTACGAGTTCCAGCATTCAATGCTTCCTGTTGCCGTTGAGTTGCAGGGTGTTTTCAAATCCAACTTCCGGAATCGCTCCTTAAATGCAATACTTCCAAATAGCACGATCAACTTTATCGACAAGAGTAGTTTCACAAAAATGATTGTAGTAGCCGATGCCGATATCATTCGAAACGATGTTCAGCGTCGTCCCAATGGCGCCTACGTTATTCCATTGGGTTACGATAGGTTTACCCGGCAAACCTATGGGAATAAGGAGTTAGTGGTAAACATGGTAAAATACTTGTGCGACGATAACGGAATGCTCAATTTGCGTTCGAGAGACATAAAACTTCGACTGCTTGACAGAAAACGGGTTGTTGGCGAGCGGCTATACTGGCAGCTGATCAACATGGCTTTGCCATCGTTTGTACTTGTAGTTGCTGGCATTGCTTGGAACTTTTTACGACGAAAAAAATATACTTTTTAAAATGCCAAGTAAAAAGATTCTTTTTCCTACGCTACTCATAGCCTTAGGGGTAGGCTTATTCTACTTTACCCGTTGGTATAGGGAGTTCCGTCAAACCAATTTTTCCTATTCAGGCTCTAACATAGCAAAGGTTGAATTGGCTACGAAATCGGACACCCTAAGGTTGACGATGTCCAATGGCAATTGGTTTGTAAATGATGTTTTTATTGCAGACTCTATCGCCGTAACCAATTTTATCGATATTTTGCAATACTTATCAGCTGTGGCTCCTGCCACACTGAAAACTACCGACAACTTAAACCAGCTTTTTCAAACAAAGGGAATAGAAGTGCGCATTTATAGCGGTAAGCGTTTAAGGAGGGAGTATAGGATTGCATCGATAGCTGAATTCAACTATAAACTGGTTGCAATCAATAGTGGTTCCGAAGTTCCTTACTATCTGGAATCGTCAGTTGTTGTTGATGAATTAGTAGAATACTTTTCCGTTGATCCTGATAAATGGCTTGCTGGTAAACTGTTTACCGAGCCGGTTGAGGCTATTGAAGAAATCAAGGTTATATTCCCCGACAAGGAAAAGAGTTATACCATTAAACTTGGTGAAAACCAAATTGCATTATTTAACTCAGCAGGCGATAGGGTGCCAAACATCAACCTTGCCAACATTAGCAATCTTTACTATTCTTTTGATAATTTCAGGTTGCTTTATCCAACTAATGCTCAAGTTAATTCTGCACAACCTGAAAACCTAATTGCCAGCACACACCTAAAAATGCTAAGCGGAAAAACCTACCATTTTTCTTTTTATCGTATAACCGGCAAAGGGTTCACCAATATTTTAGGAGAAGAACTTAAATACAATCCAAATCAACTATTAGTAAAATTATCCGAAAATCGGTTTTTGGTTGGCACCTATCTGCACTTCCACTATCTTCTTTGCCCTATCGATGTGTATGTAAATAATTATGAATAGTGAAAGAAAATATTTGACAATCAGTTGAATCGGCTGATAGCCAGTTCACCTTGCACATGTAAAAACATCATTACTTAAATGCCTAATTTAATTTTTATACCATAACCATAATGATTTCGTATTAGTTTGTTGAAAAACTTTTTTTTGAGTTAGACACCCCAAAATTGACAGGTATCTATACAAATTCAGCCATAACGGTTCCCCCCTTCAAGCATTGAATTTTGTAAGTTGGTAAAAAAGTCGCCGAAAATTTTTAACAAAAATCTCTTACAGTTTTAAAAAAGTTTTATATTAGCAAATGAATAATAAAGTAATAAAGGGGGTTGTCAGATGGAAAATAAAGAAAAACGGTTGATTATTCCAAAAGGATTTTCTGCGATAATAAACATTATCGTAGTTCCCGTATCAGAATTTCATCGTAACGTTTTTGGCGGACTTTACAAATACCTGATGATACCGTTATACGAAAGACTGTACCATGAAAGGGGATGATGAAAATATGGAAAATAAAGAAAGTCTAAAAAAATATATGATAAAGGAAATTGAGCTAATCCAAAACATTATAAAACGGATGGCATATAATTCCTTTATGATAAAAGGGTGGGCTATAACCCTTGTCGTTGTGAGTTTACTTTTAAAAGGGACTGAAAAGTATCAGATTTGGATTGCCTTTATTCCTTTGTTGATCTTTTGGTTTTTGGATGCGTACTTTTTATGGCAGGAACGGATGTATAGAAGGTTATATGAGTGGGTAATCAAAAACAGGTTGAAGACAGAGGAATATTTATTTGATATGAATGCTTACCGATTTAAAGATAAAGTTCAGTCAAGAGTTAGGATTATGTTTTCTATAACTTTAGGATGGTTTTACGGTTCTATAGCAATTTTGATTATAATTTACGCTTTAGTATTATCAACCACAAAAGGAGGATGTTAAAATGGCAAGAAAAGTATTTTTCAGTTTCCACTACGAAAGGGATGTGTGGAGAGCAGGACAAGTAAGAAATAGTTGGGTTACTAAACCCGACAGAGAAACAGCAGGATTTTGGGACGCTGCTTCGTGGGAAGAGGTAAAGAAGAAAGGAGACACTGCAATTAAGAAGTGGATTGACGACCAACTAACAGGGACATCAGTAACAGTTGTGCTTATCGGCGCAGAGACAAGCAACCGAGACTATGTTAATTATGAACTTGAACAAAGTTGGAAAAAGGGCAACGGAATTTTAGGGATTTACATTCATCAAATAAAAGACAAAGACAGTATGACCGACACAAAAGGAGACACTGCAACTGGTACTATTTTTACAAGCCCTAACGACGAGTATCAATATTTCTGTGAGAGTATTAAACATACGATTGAGTTGATGACGACGGTTACAACAAACTTGGCGACTGGGTTTAAGCAGCAGCAAAAAAAGCAGGAAAGTAATGCTTGATAGGAAAGATTGGCACAGTCCATCGTATAACACAGCATATACGCTGCGGGCTTCGCCTTTGCCCTTCAAGACATTGTTTTCAGCAACGTCGTATATGCTGGAGCCGTTAAGTAAAATTACATAGGAGGGGATATAGTAATGATGAAGAAAACAATATCAGGCATAACAATTGAGTGTATTCAGGGTGATATAGTATCGCAGCCAGATATCACTGCTATTGTAAATGCTGCAAACGCTCAGCTTAAAATTGGTGGAGGTGTGGCGGGTGCTATTCATCGAGCTGCCGGTCCTGGGCTCGAAGAAGAGTGTCGTCCTTTAGCACCTATTAAACCGGGAGAATGCGTTATTACCGGAGGGCATAGGCTTCAAAATCGTTATGTTATTCACTGCTTGGGACCTATTTACGGTGTGAATAAGCCAGAAAATGAGCTTTTAGCAAATTGCTATCGTAATGCACTAAAACTTGCCCAACAGCACATGATAGACTCAATTGCTTTTCCTGCTATTTCTACAGGTGCATTTGGTTACCCTATTGAAGAAGCTGCAGAAGTAGCATTCAAAACGATTATGGAGATTCTGCCCGAACTCCAACATGTCAAAAGGATTCGATTTGTGCTTTACAGTAACAAAGACCTTGAGATCCATGAAAAAACATTGTCCCGCCTATTAAAGTAGATAAGAAAATGCCACTTCACCTGACACAGCATTATAGGTTCGTGCTTCACGGATCATTCAATTAAATTTTTACTTTACAAAAACTTTTTATTATGTCGATAATATAATATAAATAGAGTCATAATTAAAGAAGTAAAAAATCATGCCCCCAAAACAAAAATTTAATAAAGCTCTACAAAATGTCTTCATCGGTACCCAAATTGTAGGCACAAGTGGTTTTGTTAATTTGATGAAAATAAAATCCAATTACTACAGTAAGATTGAGCATATCTCCAAAAAGGATATTGAAGAGGCATTAAAACAATATCCATCTTTTATAGACAAACTTTTTGACAAACTTTATTCCTTTTTCAGCCGATATTGTAACAAAAGCCGGGCAATTTATTTCAATTCAACACCGTTTTATAACAATATCTACGAAAAAAAAAGTTTATATTGATGAAAAAGATGTTATCCTTTTTTGGGAAACTCAGATACTTTACTATAATAAGGCTTAATTATGGCGGAAAAAGAAGCAAAAGCAAGGATAAAAATCAATAAATTGCTTGAAGAGACAGGATGGAGATTTTTTGATAATGATGAGGGTAAAGCAAATATCCTTCTTGAGAATAATGTAAAAATATCTAAAGCTCAACTCAATGAATTTGGAGAGAATTTTGAAAATACTTCCAACGGATTTATTGATTTTTTATTGCTTGATGATAAGGGTTTCCCATTAGTTGTATTAGAGGCGAAGGCCGAAGATAAAAATCCTCTCTTTGGTAAAGAGCAAGCCCGCCGCTATGCTATATCTCAAAATTGTCGATACATTATTCTTTCAAATGGCAATATTCATTATTTCTGGGATTTAGAAAAAGGCAATCCTCAAATTATCAGCCGTTTTCCATCATTAAAGCAATTAGAAAATTACTCTAAATTCAAACCTGATAAAAAAAGACTTACCACCGAATGTGTGAGTGAAAACTATATAGCCTTAACTCAATATCCAAACTATAAATACGATCCCTCATACATCAAGGAAGAAACCAAGAAAAACTTTATTGAACAACATAAACTTCGATTTTTAAGAAAATACCAACTAAACGCCATCCATTCTATTCAAAAAGCCATTAGTGAAGGGAAAGACCGCTTTTTATTTGAAATGGCTACAGGAACAGGAAAAACCCTTGTAGCTGCATCAGTTATTAAATTATTTCTGCGTACTGGCAATGCCAGGCGAGTCTTGTTTCTCGTAGATCGTCTTGAACTTGAAGACCAGGCATACAAAGCTTTTGTGTCTTATCTAAAAAATGATTACAAAACCGTAATTTACAAAGAAAACCGAGACGATTGGCGAAAAGCAGAAATAGTGGTCTCGACGATTCAAGCCTTTTTATTCAAAAACCGTTACAAAAGATTATTTACACCAGATGATTTTGACCTTGTGATTTCCGATGAAGCTCATCGAAGTATCGGTGGGAATAGTAGAGCTGTTTTTGAATATTTTATTGGATATAAGTTAGGACTTACTGCAACACCAAAAGATTATTTAAAAAATATTAATATAAGCAAACTTGGTGAAAACGACCCTAGACAATTAGAAAGGCGTTTGTTATTAGATACTTACAAAACATTTGGCTGCGAAAATGGAATTCCAACATTTCGTTATTCTCTCATCGATGGAGTTAAAGATGGCTATCTTGTAAATCCTGTCGTCGTAGATGCAAGAACTGAAATCACAACACAACTACTTTCAGACCAGGGTTACAGTGTGATTATACAAAATGAAGAAGGTAATGAAGTTGAAGAAATCTTTGTTCATAAAGATTTTGAAAAAAAATTCTTTTCGGACAATACAAACAAAGCATTTTGTAAAGCTTTTCTTGAAAATGCTTACAGAGATCCAATCAGTGGAGAAATTGGAAAGACTATTGTCTATTGTGTCTCACAAAACCATGCTGCAAAAATTGCTCAGATGCTCAATCAAATGGCCGATGTAATGTTTCCGGGCAAATACAATTCTGATTTTGCTCTGCAGGTTACTTCAAGCATTAAAGAGGCACAGCAATTTGCAATTAATTTTGCCAACAATCAGCTTTCAGGTTCCGGCAATTTTAACCCCTCATATAAGACAAGCAAAACCCGTGTTTGCGTAACCGTAGGGATGATGACCACCGGTTACGATTGTCCCGATCTTCTTAATCTTTGTCTTATGCGTCCTATCTTTTCTCCCACTGAATTTATTCAAATCAAAGGCAGAGGTACAAGAAAATATAACTTTGCTGATAATCTAATTGATGTGCAACTAAAAACGCAAATTGGCGAAAAACAAAAAGAAAAATTCAAGATGTTCGATTTCTTTGCCAACTGCGAATACTTTGAAGAGAAATTCAACTATGACGAAGTTTTAAAACTACCATCAATAGGAACCGGTGGAGAATTTTCTGAGCCACTTCTACCGCCTTCGATATATGAATCTACAGAAACTGATACCATACTAACAGTTGCGGAAAAAGCCATTAGTTACGATGGAATGAAAATAGACCGTATGTATTTTGAAAAATTTGAAAAAACTATCCTTGAGCATCCTACCATTAAGAAAAAGGCCGAAGCCAATCAATGGGACGAATTGATGGACTACCTTGAAGAGCATATCCTTGATAAACCAGAAGAATACTTCACCCTTGAAAAACTCCGTTCTTCAATTCATATTGACCGCCGTATAACAATGCGTGAAATTATAGAGAAAATTCTTGGTATTATCCCATATTTTAAAACTAAAGCTGAATTATTAGATGAAGAGTTTGATAAATTTGACAGTAAATATTTGCCTAAGGAAGAATATTTTAACTATGCCAAAAATGTTTTTAAGGCTTATATTCTTGATAACGAATTCAGAGCTATCATAGACAACAAGGATTTTGCGCTCTTGAGTACTTCTCCGTACGGTGAGGATTTTAAAAAATTGCCCCCTGAACTACAAAAAGCCATACCAGAATATATTAAAGATTTTGTTCCTTTAAATAAATTTGTTGCATAAGAAGTTTGATATATGAGTAATAACAACATATTACAGCCACTACCGCCTAAAAGAGAAGTAGAGACAAAGGCCATACTAAAAAAACTTGTTTCTGCACATAGATATCTTGCAGAATTAAAGGGAATTTCTAAAACCATTCCCAATGAATCTATACTGCTTTATACCTTGCCTTTGCTTGAAGCAAAAGACAGCTCCGCTGTCGAAAATATCATTACCACACACGACGAGATTTATAAAGATAATCTATTTGAAAACTTTATATCCAATCCTGCGTCAAAGGAAGTTCAGCGATATGCACAAGCCACTCGCGAAGGCTTTAAACAATTGAAAAACAAAAATTTTATTATTTCAAACGAATTAATTTTAAAAATACAAGAAATAATTGTTTCAAATAATGCCGGATATAGAAAGCTTCCTGGCACAGAACTGAAAAATTTTGATACAGGTGAAACTGTATATACTCCACCACAAGATTATGAACAAATAGTTTCATTGATGAAAAATTTAATTGATTATATCAATGATGATCAACTTCATCCGATAGATCCC
>DSBV01000123.1 GCA_011045955.1 Bacteroidales bacterium
GGAGGACGAATATAGAGCTTATTTCCATTCAGCGGAAGAGAGCGGGATTTTTTCCCCTCTCTTTGCTGAAAAAATATTGATGTCATCCTCACCGAAAGTTGCATTTATTGGTTGAATTTAGGAGTACGATAACGAAGGGAACGAAATAGTTCAAACCACCTATAACAGTAAAGGCCAAATGCGTGAAAAAGTGGAAACAAACTATAGCAATGGTTTGAAAATAGAAAAGAAAGTATATGGCCCTACTGGTAAGCTGAAAAGCCAAAAAGTTTATGAATACAATTAACATGAAGCCCCCTTTAAGAGAAGAAGATATTAGAAATCTAAACTTTAAGCGTATAAGCCTTAGCCAAGTGGGCATTGCCCAATTTATGCGTAGGATCGACAGCAAGTACTTGGTACCCGTGCAATGGGCTAATGAACTCCTTTTAAGTTTACAACAACATTACTATGTTGTTGAGAATAGATCGCTGTTAATACCTGAATACTATTCGGAATACTTCGACACCAAAGAGTTTTCCATGTATATTGCCCACCACAACAAAAGACCAAAGCGATACAAGGTAAGAGTAAGGCATTACATGGCAAGCGGCGATGCTTTTCTGGAAGTTAAAGCAAGAACTCCGTCCGGTGAAACTTTAAAAAAACGAATCGAAATTCAGAACAACGCTCTAAACAGCCCGGCAGTTGATACCTTTATTAAAAAGACTATTCCCTATAGGTTAGATGAATTAACCCAAACGTTGAAAACCATTTTTAATCGAATTACCTTGGTGTCGTTCGATTTTAACGAACGGGTAACCATGGATTTCAACATACTTCTAAAAAATTCGGGCCAAAGCGTAAATCTTTCTAGCATTTGTGTGATAGAATCGAAAAGGGATAAGCACCACTCTTCAAGCCGCCTGATAGACCAATTAAAACAACAAGGCTACAGGCAAACTGGATTTAGCAAGTACTCAATTGGATGTGCACTTCTATATAATTTAAAAACCAATAATTTTAAGCCTTTAATCACCCGACTAAATCAGTATAAAAATGAACACGCTATGGTTGATGCTTCAAGTTGAGTCGTTCCAAATTTTTGGAATTGACATTATTAACACAAACGATTTTTATACACTGCTCCTTCGCTTTACCCTTAACACTATTGTGCTATGGATTACCGTACGTTACCTATACTACCCACGTACCTACCGTAAAGATTACGTTTTTACATACCTAATGCTGGGTGTGGTTGTATTTTTTATGTGCTTTCTGCTTGCAAACGTAAAGCTACAACTTGGCTTTGCCTTGGGGCTTTTTGCAGTTTTTGGAATTATTCGGTACCGTACCAATCCAATACCAATCAAAGAAATGACTTACCTCTTTTTCATAATTGCAATATCGTTGATAAATGCCATATCGTCGAAGAAGGTTAGCTATGCAGAACTACTATTCTCAAATTTTGCCCTATTAGGTGTGGCCCTGATACTTGAAAAAGGACTTTTCATCAAACATCTATCACAGAAGGTGATTGTTTACGAGAAAATTAACCTCATTACTCCCGACAAAAGGTCAGAATTAATAGAGGATCTAAAGAAACGAACTGGCCTTGAAATTAAGAGTGTAGAAATTGGGAAGGTCGACTTTGTTCGCGATATAGCTTGGCTTATTGTTCACTTTCCAGCGGAAAACTTTAACGATACTGACAGCACACAAATAATAGGCACTAAGGAAGTGGTATATGATTACGATTAAATAATCTCAACCATTTTAAATGGAGCCTTTACAAGTGCCTGAAAATCACAACCTAAGTTTTTTATAGTATCGTCATCTTCCTCAAAAAACCAGTTAATCACCACATTGTGTCCCTGCGAGTAAGCCTCATCAAGCATTCTCATTATGGTAAAGACAAACCGGTTTGAGCCGCTGTTGATATACTCCATCTTTAAATTAAGCCTGGTTAATGGTTCCGGCTTTTTCAGGTAATCTTCAATCCATTTAATAACCGGCTGGTAAAAAGCAACTGCATCCTCAGCAATTGAGCGTCCTGAAATTTGCAGAATCCCCGGTTTAAAATCAATCTCTGGGGTTTTAGTAGTGCCCTTGATGTATAAATTTGTCATGGCCTAAATCTTTATCAGCATGTAAATTTATAAATTATATACCATACAAATAAAAAATCCGCCCAAAATAGTTAAACGATAGGCGGATAATTTTGTTTGGTGAATCAACTAAATACCCAACTTCTTTGCTAAGTCAGCCGGAACAGCCATTTTGTGCACCATGATATTGGTTGATTGGTAAAGAACAAATGCCCTTGAAGCATAGAAATACCCCTTGTATTTACCATCGGCACCCCAACTATTCTTCACTTTAAAGTATGTGTTCCCCAGCTGATCGGTTGCCTTGCCTACCAGCACCATTCCGTGATCATCGGTAGTTTGATAGTTATCAAAGGCCAGTTGCCGTATCTCCTGGGTAATTGCCATTTCCTTAACTGGTTTCTCGAATGAGTATAAAGTTTTTTCCTTCTCACGGTTAGAAAGTTGAGTCCAGCGCTCCTTATCTGAACCAGCATTCTCATTATCGTCAAAATCAGGAACAATAGCTACACCCTTACTCCAGTTAAACCCCTTATCGCTAACATCGCTTGCCCAAGCTACAGGATAGCCATTATCAATGGCGAACTCAATAGTCCTATCAAAATCGGCTAATGGCACGTTATAAGCCTCGCCGTGAATCCAGTTATCGGGTAATTCCAGAACAAATTTTTGATAGAATGGATGATGGCTGAACGAGGTTATAACCACGTAATCGTCTGGACTTATGCCGAGCTGTTTTGCAAACGATTCTGGCGTGTAGGTTTTTCCATTATAGGTAAAATTTTGTGGCACTGGGCCAAAATAGGCATCGAGAATGCCATCGAAAGCTTTTTTCCATGCGGTTGAAAGCTTACGGTTTGGATTTTTAATTATGGCATCGACAAAGGCTTTGGTTACGGCATCAATCTCGCCATGAACATGCGATTCCTCTCCATAGTTTAAGCCCCGATACGCCTCCATGGATACTATTCCAAAGCGTTTAATGGCTTCCAGCACATCAAAAAACGAACCTCCAGGTCCAAAATTATTGGTGCCATTGAATCGAACATACCTATCGGCCTTCATGGCATATATATTCCGCACCACAAACATAGGCGATAGGTCAACAGCTGGCTTACCCATTCGTAAAAGCTCTGACTCCAGGAATGCCATTCCCGAAAAGCTCCAGCAGGTGCTTGAGCGGTTCTGATTCTTAACCGATGTGGTAGGAATAACCTTAACATCCGTAAAGGTGTAAGGCTCATTAGCCTCGTCCTTTTTATCCTGAGCAAACACTACCCCTATTGCCATGGTTAGGGATAGCGAAATGGTGAAAAAGTATGTTGTCCGCTTCATAACTATGAATTTTGATTTGTTAAGTTTGATTTCACCCTACGAATAAGGTTTAACCAGTTAAAATTATGTGAGTAGAAATCCATTAAAGGATATCGACCGGGAACTCAATTGAGAATGTAGTCCCAAAACCTTGCTTGCTTTGTACCGATATTGTTCCGCCCATTTTATCAACAAACTCTTTGCATAACAGCAATCCTAACCCAGCTCCCTTTTCATTTTGGGTACCGGGTGTTACAATGCTTTTATCAATTTGGAAAAGCCTTTCGATATTTTGATCGGGAATACCAATACCGTTATCTCTAACTCTGATTATCCATTTACCGTTAGCTAACGAAGCATCAATTCTTAAATTCAACCAATAAAAAATTAACCCTGGTTAAGGATACGTACGAAATATTTTGAATCGACCAAATGCGATAGGTAGTATACCCCTTTATCATCAAGTGGGAAATACGAGATTTTCACTTTCTAATGGCAAAATATACACCTGTCCGTTAGAAAAAAACAGTATTGGCAATAGTCCGGGTATACTAAACCTCATTAAAATCTTTACGTGCGGAATCGACATGCGACGAAAGCGACACATATCTCAACAAGCCTGTTTTATCAGGGCTTAACAAGCCAAATTCACCATAACCTCCAACGTAAATTTGGTCGTTACTATCAATAGCAATGCTCCTGACCGAAGCACCTTTCCCAACCTCAATAAACTGCCAGTTTCTCCCATCGAATTCAAGAACGCCTGCACCATTTGCAAAGTATAAAACACCCCTCTTATCATGAACAACGCCAGTTCTGGGTAGCAGCCTGGTATGTATTTGCAGAGTAGTGGCGGGTTAGCAACAATCCACGCTCCTGCGCATTGGCAAAGATAAGCTGAACTATAACAATTATTTGCAACGGATATTTTAATCTCCGTAACACAAAATTTTATTTTAAGTTACCAGTTTTTTAATTACTTCCTCCCTGTACAGCCTACCAATAGGGATCTCAATATCTCAAATTTCCAGCGATGTGGTCGAAAATGTATCCACACGATTAAGTGCTACAATAAAAGAGCGATGTACCCGAATAAACTTATCTTTATCAAGTATCTCCTCTAAACTGCTTATACTCTGTTTGGTTATCACTGTTCTATTCAGTGTTACCACTTTAACGTAGTCCTTAATGCTTTCAAAGTATAAAATTTCATCCTGCTTTACCCTTACACTTTTTTTGCTCTCCTTAAAAATAAGGTATTCTGATTCCTTTAGGCTTGCGTCATCAGCCCTTTTTGAAAGCAGTTCTTTGGCCTTAGAGAATGCTTTTATAAGCCGTTCAAAGGTAACAGGCTTAAGAATATAATCCGCAACATTTAACTCAAACCCTTCAATTGCGTAGTCCCTGTTTGCCGAAGTTATAATAACCACAGGAGGATTATACAAGCACCTTACAAGTTCAATACCCGTAAGTTTTGGCATTTCCACATCCAAAAAAACTAAGTCCACAGGGTTTTCCTGAAAATACTCAAAATCAGGAAGTCCATCGCCAAAGGTAGCCACTACCTCTACACAGGGTATACGGGCGAGGTAGCCATCAATCACCGCAATGGGCAAGGGTTCATCGTCGATAAAAATGGCCTTTAAATCCAATTAAACCTCCCAGGTAAGCTTCACCACAACTGCCAGCACTGTTACCTACTGTGCTTCAAAGGGAAGCAACTCCAGCTACGAATGGATTGACCTTGTTCGGTTTGCAGAAATATACAGGACTTCGGGAAATGATGGTGGATACGTGGATATGACCAGCATGCAGGCAGCGGTTAATAGAGGCTCTACATACACAATCTATATAAGCGCAGGTTTCATGAGTTCTTCGTACACCGAGTACTGGGCTATCTGGATTGATTACAACCAGAATGGTATATTTGAAGATTTCGAAAAAGTGGTAAGTGGCTCTTCGTCGAGTAGCGGAATCCTTTATGCTAACATAACCATTCCTAACACAGCTACACTTGGCGTTACCCGCATGCGCGTTAGCATGAAGTACAATGCTGCACCAACAGCATGCGAAACCTTCAGTTACGGAGAGGTTGAGGATTACAGCGTAAATATCACCAGCAGTTCATCGGCTCCTTCAACCGAAAATCCATTTGCTGAGAAATTTGGAAACGAAAAGGTTGATATTTTCTCAATATATCCTAACCCTGCTACCGAAAAGTTAAATGTTGTCCTAAACGGTATTGAAGGTGAAGTTTCGGCTCGTATTTATGATATGCGGGGCGCAGTTGTGAAATTCCAGATGCTAACCGACAGAAATAATACAATTGAGATTAACGATTTGGCTCCTGGTGTTTACATGATCTCAATTGACGATGAAAAACAGCCTATAACTAAACAATTAATCAAAAAGTAATAGCTGCTAGAGTGTTTTATACGAAGAGGGGTGTCGATTTTCGGCGCCCCTCTTCTTTTCTATTAACCCAGTATACAAAATGGCAATTAAATTCAAAATCCTATCACTCGGTATGAATTTCCACTTAATAATGAACCTGCAATTAACACTATTTAGAAATTTTCCAAATAAATTAAATCATATGCAAACATTTACATATGTTATTGTGTTATATTTTTGCAAAATTAAAAATAATTAAAACATATGGAATTTAAAGTTACATTTCAAAGCAAAAAGCAGGTTGTTGCTCACATTGGAGAGCATGATATTTTAACCGATCAACCGGTTTACGCAGGGGGTGACAATGAAGGGCCTGCTCCTTTCACATTGTTTTTGGCATCGATGGGTACCTGTGCTGGCATTTACGTAAAATCGTTCTGTGACCAGCGGGGAATACCTACCGACAATATCAAAATTGTGCAAAAGCATCAATTTAACCCCTTGACTCACATGATTGAGAAGTTAGAACTCGAAATCAACCTTCCTGCCGATTTCCCTGAGAAATACAAGGAAGCTGTTATCAAGGCGGCCGACCAGTGTGCCGTTAAGAAACACCTTCACTACCCGCCTCAAATGAGCGTAACCACAAAGAGCATATAATAAAATCTCCCGCGCCATGCGGGAGTTTTTATTTTGGGAATTTGAATCGTTATAATATAGTTAACTCATTCATGATATGCTTTGATTCACCAAACTTATCGATTATAAATAGTACATACCTAATATCGACTACAATGGTACGTTGGGTGTCGGGTTCATACATGAAATCGCTGGCCATTGCCTCGGCATTACCATCAAAAGCAATTCCAATTAGGTTACCATTGGCATCGAGGACTCCGCTACCTGAATTGCCTCCGGTAATATCATTATCGGTAAGGAAACAAACAGGCAAAACGCCATCCTTCCCGTATGGGCCATAATCCTTACGCTCCCAAAGCTTCCGAAGCTTTGAGGACACTTTGAATATATCAGAATCAGTATCGTCCTTTTCCATTACACCATCGAGCGTAGTAAATGGTTTATAAATCATGCCATCAGCAGGTCTATAACCTCTAACTCGCCCATAGGTTAGCCGTGGAGTAGAATTGGCGTCGGGATACAAAAGCTTATCCTTATTCATTTCCATAATACCTTTGGTATAGAGCTGCATTGCTCTATGGTAGTTCTGCTGTGCCTCGTAAATAGAATTGTAAATTGAATCCCATAGCATGTCGTAGCTGTAGTAGAGAATGAACAGCGGGTCTTGGAGTAAAGAATCCAGGTAAGGCTTTTTAATCAATTTACTCAGATTCTCAGGCGAAGTAAAATAAGACTTTTCAAAAAAAGCTCTGATGTAGTATGGGTATGTTGTACTAATGTTATCTACCTTCTTTATAGCATTAAGTATCCCAAGATTATTAAAATCACCGCTATTATTTAGCAATGCACCAAAAGCAATAGAGTATAGCTGAACATCGGGGTAAATATGGTACTTTTCAAAGATTTTTGGTATTCGTTTTTGAAGCAGTTTAGCCTCCTTGCGAATGTAATCCCTTTTTAAACTTAATCGGCCGTAGGGTTTTCCCTGCATGATAATTGCGCTAACAAAATTGTTACAGGCAGTTATATTCTTATGTACATCAACCGGATAAAACGACAACGCTGAGAGGGCACCTTGCAGTTCCTCCCACCTATTCTGTGTCACAGTTTGGTAGTAGTTCTCAAGAACAGGCAATGTTGCAACATACCTGCTGTATAAGAAGGGATTACTGTTAGCCCATGCCTTAAGACTATCCTCCCGGGCAGCAAGACGTTCAACAACATTGTACTTGTACATCGACTCGGCTTGCCATACATCTTTTTGGTAAAAGTTTACAAGATAATCGTGCTTATCGGTATAGTTAACCTTAATAGCGGGGTCGGTTTGTTGTGCCTTTTTAATTGCGTTAATCATTTCCCCCCAAACGGTGCGCTTAAAGTTGGCAACCACCTCGCGGTTAAACATAGCCTCAAAGGACGAAGCGTAACGATGCGTTCTTCCGGGAAATCCAATTATCATAGCAAAATCGCCTTCCTGAACACCTTGTATGTTAATTTTCAGGTAATTCTTCGACTTTAGGGGTACGTTTTTAGGGCTATAATCGGCAGGCTTGCCATCGGGTGAAGTGTAAATACGGAATACGCAAAAGTCGCCGGTATGGCGAGGCCAGTGCCAGTTGTCCACATCGCCGCCAAAATTACCAATCGATGCAGGGGGGACACCTACCAAACGAACATCGCGGTAACGCTCATATCGGAACATGTAAAACTCGTTATAATTGAAGAATGGCCTTACCACCACATGATATCCGCTTTCGGTTTCGATAGAATCCTGAATATACAGCATCTTCTGATTAATTGCCTCAAAGTACTCCCTGTTCGACAACGATGGGTTAATGCCCACTAAAACATCGGATGTAACATCGGTTATATCAACCAAAATAAGTGCAGTCTTACCCTGCGCGGGTAATTCCTCGGCCAACGAATTTGCCCAGTATCCATTCTCCAGCAAGTTGTTGCTTACAGTGCTTAATTCCTGAACGGCATCAACCCCGCAATGGTGGTTAGTAAAGAAAAGCCCGTTGGGCGAGACCATTTCGGCACTACAGCCACCATCATCGAATTGAACTATGGCATCCTTGAGGCTCGATTTATTAACACTGTATATATCTTCGGCTGTCAATTTTAGTCCCAGCGTTTGCATTGCCGTAATGTTTTTACCTATAAGGTTAAGCATCCACATGCCCTCATCGGCAAGCGCATTGGAAGAAACAAGAAAAACTAAAAACCAGCTGGTTAGGTTCTTCAGTGCTTTCATATTGGGAATTTTGATTTATTTGTTTCGATTAAACACGAGCAGAATTAATATTAAAGATAGCGATAATACTAAAGCAATAGCATACTCCCACTTTTTTTGTGTAGCAGTTACTAAAAATGGTAGGGGTTGCTCAGTTTTAAAAAGTTTTTCAGGGATATCGCGCCAATGCCATTTGCCAACAATTGTTCCATCGTACAGGTAAAGCATGCCTGGATAGGAACGCACTATGGTTTTTAGCATAACCTCATCGGCTTGAAGCCAGGTAAAGAATAAACCATGTTTGTTTTCCAAATTGGCCAAGTCGGTACCGGCAGCCGAAGTTAACCCGAATACTGTAATGCCTTTATCGCGAGCTTGTTTCTGAACAGTTTTAAACTTGGCTATTGCGGGTTCAGATAAGTATTTGACACTTGGAACTACAACTAAAATTAAATCACCCTTGGAGTACAGAATTGTATCGGTATAGTTCTGTCCATGCTCATTATATAATATGAAGTTAGTTATAGGGGGGGTGTAACCTTTCTCAACTAAAAACGACTTTGAATCAACAAAAGTCCAGGTGGAGTCATCCCACGGGTAGTTGGTTTCATCGAACTCTTTAACCTCACCATCCTTCTGGTAGTAAAGAATTGTTCTGTAAACATCGTGAGGTTTGTCTTCAGGGATTTTAGTGTATTGAAGCAAATTGACTCCGAGGTGGAAAGGTCTAAAATCGATTAATGGTTGATGGCGAATGCCATGAATTGATGGCGCTAAAGCTATTACTAAAAGTAGTATTGAAACAGCACGCTTCCTAAAATTGCTGTGTTTTGCTTTTAACTCTTTGCGATTAGCAAAAAGGTAAGCAGCGGCAGCAAACAAAACTATATTCTTATAAAACGTTCCCCAGTTCGATAGTTTAATGGCATCGCCAAAGCAACCGCAATCCGATATGGGATTGGTAATGGCCAGAATTAGAGTAAGAGGAGTAAATACTGCCATAAAAATGAATGATCCCCATGCAGCATTCCTTGGATTTGCGCCAAAAAGCAAAAGCAGCCCTAAGTATAGTTCAGCAACACAAAGAATAACAGCAAAAGGAAGCGTCAAATCGTTTAGGAAATGGAGATGAAACGCTGTGAAGTAATCGAACAACTTGTATGCAGTACCCCAGGGATCGATCCCCTTAACAAATCCTGAGAAAATAAAAACTATTGCCAACAAGTACCTTGCTAAAAGCAAAAAATTCCTCTTCATAACAAAATCCTTTTAGATGTTTATAAGACTTCTATCTACTATCTCATGAAGAATCATTGCTGAGATGGCCTCGGGCTTAAGCATTTGTCCACTTGAATCGGTACAATTAAGTACAACGAAATTTGAGTCGAACTGTTGTTGCTGAAGGTAAATATCTCTTACCTTTTCCTGAAACGATAAGTCCTTTTCATGAATATCATCCTTACCCTGCAAGTAATGTCGGGAATCGCCGGTTCGTTGTTCGGTTAAACGCTGGCGAGTAAAGTCAAAGGGCACATCTAAAAAGATATTTAAATCGGGTTTAGGTATTGCGTAATAATCGAACTCCAGCTGGAGTATCCAATCCCGCAAACGGTTTACCTCATTGGTATTGCTTAGTTTAGCGCATTGAAAGGCTACATTGGAATAGACGTACCTATCAAGCAGAACCACATGGCTACTGGCAAGCCACTGGCGAAGCAAAGGCGCTGCATCCATTCTATCGGAAGCGTAAAGTAGAGCAACCACGTATGGGTCAACCCTATCGATAGATCCCAAGTCGCCACGAAGGAACCTTGCAATAAGTTCGCCAAAGAATGGGGCATCGACCCGGGGGAAATGAAGGAAATGGCAAGGAATCAATTTACTTTTCAGGTATTTTGTAAGAAGGTCTATTTGTGTTGATTTGCCTGCACCATCGAGCCCTTCAATAACAATTAAAGCCATCTTCGAAAAAATAAAAAATCATCATCTGTAAACTTATCACAATGTTTCGTAATTTTAGCAACCAAAACATTTTGCAAGATAGGAAAAAATGGAAGAAAAACGTTCAGTTTTCGCGCCAAGAAAAACGTTACGATGCAACGGTAAACTTATAACCATTGATAAACCAATGGTTATGGGAATAATCAACGTAACCAGCGACTCTTTTTTCAGCGGCAGCCGGTACCGGTTTTCGCACAGCATAGCTCGCAGGGCAAAGCAAATAATGGAAGAAGGAGGCCAAATAATTGACATTGGGGCTTGTTCAACGCGACCGGGTGCAAAACCTGTGAGTGAGCAGGAAGAACTTAATCGTCTCGAAAAAGCCCTGTCTGCCATTCGCAAGCGATACCCCGAAAACATTATTTCAGTTGATACGTTCAGGGCAACGGTGGCAAAATGGGCTGTTAAGGAATACCGTGTGGACATTATTAATGACATATCGGCCGGGCAAATGGATAGTAAAATGTTTGAAACCATTGCGGAACTTAATGTTCCCTATATACTCATGCACATGCAAGGGACACCCGAGAACATGCAGCAAAACCCTCATTACGAAAATGTCATTAGGGATCTTGTACTTTTTTTTAACGATAAGATTGAGAAACTGAAACAGCTAAACGTTAAGGATATTATAATTGATCCCGGTTTTGGTTTTGGCAAGACCATTGAACATAACTATACAATTTTAAGAAACCTCGAAACTTTTAAGTTACTTGAACTCCCATTACTGGTAGGCATATCAAGAAAATCGATGATATACAAACCATTAAACATAAAACCTGAACGTGCGCTAAATGGCACTACCGTACTAAACACCTGTGCTATGCTCAAGGGTGCCAGCATTTTAAGGGTTCACGATGTGAAAGAAGCGGTAGAAACCATTAAACTAGTAGAACTTATAAACGCTCAACCTGAATTTCAATTCATTTAACCCATGGAATTATTACCCGTAGCCCTGTTTATTCATGTAAGAATACTCGACATTGTCGATATTGTTATAGTAGCCTTTCTCCTTTACCAAATCTACCTTCTGATTAGGGGGACTGCGGCTATGAATATCTTTTCGGGAATTGTGCTGCTATACTTTATTTGGTTGGTTGTAAGGGCGCTGAACATGGAACTGCTTGGCAATCTGCTGGGTCAGGTCATTGGGGTTGGCGTAATTGCACTAATTATTGTTTTCCAACAGGAGATCAGAAAGTTCCTTTTAATTCTAGGTTCGCGTTATACCTCCAAAGGAAAAAGTGCGCTTGGCTCACTCCTACTTGGCACTGACCAAAACGAAGTAAGCCGTACCAATGTTGATGCGATAATCAAAGCCTGCAAGAGCCTATCGGAAACAAAAACCGGTGCGTTAATAGCAATAACGCGGAACTCTGAGCTCGATGTTTACACCGAAACGGGTGATTTAATTAATGCCGAACTCTCCAGCAGGCTACTGGAGAACATTTTTTTCAAGAATAGCCCTTTGCACGATGGGGCAGTGATAATTAAAGGAAACAAAATTCATGCAGCACGCAGCGTTTTGCCCATTTCCGAAAATTTGAACCTACCCCCGCACTTTGGCATGAGACACAAATCAGCTATAGGGTTGACTGAGGTTACCGACGCTATAGTTATTGTAGTATCGGAGGAAACAGGCAAAATCAGTTTGGCCGACAATGGGAATATCGATTACGACATCAGCCCCATTGAGCTCAAGCAAAAACTTGAACAAAAACTGCTAATCAAGTGAAACAGTTTAAAAGAAAGTTACTTTTGTAAAATCCCTAAATCAATACAGAAATGATAAAGTATCAAATCACCAAATCGGATGCACAGATTAATGGTGAGGTTACCATCCCCCCCACCCGACCAATGTCGCATAAGTTTCTAGTTATTAAGGCATACAAAGATGCCAGTTTACCCAATCAGGGCGAAGTTAAAGGTGACGAAAAGATTATCGATCAAAGCATATTCAAGGAGGGACTTAAAAGCAAAAGCGGCCGTACGGCCAGGGCATTAAGGCATATAAGGGGCTTTATCAAATACTTTGGTGGCGAGTGGATACTATCATCATCGAACATTTTAAAGGCAAGCACCACCGAAAAGATAGTATCGCTGCTACAAAAGCACGGCTTAAATGTTCAGTTTGAAGAGCGAATTGGTAATCCGCCATTCAGACTAATAGGGAAAAATCTCAAAGGGAAAATACTTAGGGTTGAGGGGTCGATAAACAGTAAAATGATTGAAGCCCGCTTGCTCATCGACCCAAATCTAAATACCGAAGAAATAGTTGAGCTTAAAAACCTGATTGTTTCCGAAGGTTATCCTACCATGACACTGCGTGCACTCCAGTTCATGGGAATAAACATCGACTGGCACGAGGATGAGGTACTCATTGAACATCAGATTTTTGATGGTAGCGAACTTTCCATTGAAGCCGATTGGTCGCTAGCATCGTACTGGTACGAAGCCGTAGCACTTGCCGATAAAGGCGAAGTAACCATTAAAGGGTTGAAGCCAGAAAGTTTCCAATGCAATACTGCCGTAAATGACTTATTCGCAAAACTTGGAGTTAGTACACTGGTAGCCGAGGATGCAATAATTTTAAAGCGAAAAGGGAAAGCGACAAAACAGTTCACACACAATTTTAAGCAATATCCTGATTTGGCTCCAGCCATTATGTTTACTTGCCTAGCTCTAGGCATTCCTTTTACATTAAGCGGAATTAATTACTTTCATACCAAAGACCCCGATAGGCTGGAAGCCATTAAAGCCGAATTCCGGAAACTTGGGGCTACTATTAATGTCCAACTGGAAAATGAAGTTGAAACTCTAAAATTCGATGGAAAATCGAATTTAAAAAACTTGAAGGTTTTAGAGTGCGACTCTCAAAACGATCACCGTGTAGCCATGTCGCTAGCGCCTTACGCAATTCTTGGTAAGAAAGTGATTATGGACAATGCACGGATAACCAGTAAATCATACCCAACATTTTGGGATGAAATAATAAAATTGGAGTTTGAGGTAACAGTTTTGCAGTAAAAAGAAGTTTCATAAAAAGCAAAAGGGTGACATCTCTACCACCCCTATCTATTTTGGTATAATCAAACTACTTTTTCCAAACTAATGTGCTAGCAAGCATATCGAGAAGCGCTTGTTTCTTTTGGGTAAAATCGGCTAAAATATAACCTATCATGAAAATCAAAATGGAAAGAATTTTTCCGAAATAGCGACCGGTAACTCGGGCAAACGATATACGATTTCCTTCCAAATCGGTTACAACAAGACCTATGGCAATCTTACCTACCGTTCCTTGGAACTTTGAGGACTCCATAATGGCAAAGTATAACCACATTAGTACAATCAACGCCAAATAAGTAATCATGGCTGTACCAACAATTGCGCCAACCATACCAATGGCTTCAGTCTCAGAAATCCCATTTGAAGCAGCCGAGGCCGCTGTGAATCCAATTAATGCAAGAACAGGCACCACAATAATCCACTATATTGCACCAATAATTATTGCATCAAGAAGGTACGCCAGAAAGCGCCACCAAAAACCTGCATACTTTAAGTTTTCTATAATTTGTAAGGTTTAAGTTTAGTTTATGGGTTATTTAAACAATAGCAATATACTAAATTTATTAATGTTACAAAATTTACATTATAATTTACCAGAAATTTTTCAAATTGCTAAATCTAGGATGATGTCAAACAAAAATTACAGCAAATAAACAAAGGACATAAAAAGAATTATTTGCATGAAAATTAACTTTCAATTGGGTATCCAATACTACCCAATAGATTTTTGATTTGTTAGTTTTTCCTTAATTCAAACAGATACTCCAAAGCTTCAGTAAACTCCCGGCTCCAAAACCATTCTGAATGACGGCCATCGGGTACAATTTTCATTTTAACATAATCCTCATCCTTATATCCTGCTTTGTATAGGTGGTGTTCCAGCATTTTCATATCCTTAACTAAGGTTTCGCTTTCCTTTTCACCAGCTAAAAGATAGATTTTCTGATCAGTCCTACGCTTGTATTTTGAAACATACTCAAATACTTTAGGCGAAAACCAGAGCAAAGGTGAAAACACTCCCACCCTCCCAAAAGCATCGGGATACTTGAGCCCTATGTAAAGTGAAATCAGCCCACCCATTGAGCTACCAATAATAGCATTAAACTTGGGGTTAGGATTAGCTCTATAGTTTTTTTCGATAAAAGACTTAAGCTCTTTGGCTACAAAGTATGCATACTCATCGCCATCGCCACCCAGGCCAAGAGAATCGTTGCGCCATGGGGAATACTCGTTCAATCGCTCCTTACTGTCGTTGTAAATGGCTACAACAATGGCTGCAAAGCCACTGGTATAATATAGGCTATCCATTATTTCGTCAACCCTCCATTCCCCAGCAAAGGAGGTAGCCTCGTCAAAAACATTTTGGCCATCGTGCATGTAAATTACAGGGAATTGCAACCTCTGGTTATAGTTAGGTGGCAAGTATAGTCGAATAGCCCTTCGGCGGTTAAGTTTTTTCATCTCTAGGGTTGAGGGTAAGAACCTCACGTTAGCCGATGCAGTTGATGTTCGTTTTGTGGCTTCAAACATATTGCGCCAGCCCTGCACTGTTATCCTTACCGTGTCGATACCTGGATAGTAAACCCTATTCCTCACATCTTTCCCATCGGAACTAACCTCCACCTCTTGCCAGCTGCCCCGCGAGATTTTGTATTCAAAGGTGTCCTTTACTTGAGGCAATTCTAAAACAAAGCGTTTCCCCTGGCGAGTAAATGCCATCCTGGTATCGTGTGGGTTCCAGCCATTAAACTCCGATGCCATGAAAACTGTGTCGTCAGTTCGGGTTTTGGCAGGAACAGAATCGACAACAAACACAACCTGTGCATTTAAGAGGCTCACCAATTGAACCAAGCCCACTACCAGTAGGAACTTTACCTTCATCTGTAAGATAGTTTTCATTAAAAACAAAGGTAACACTAAAATAGTTGTTGTAAAAATGACCAAACAGTTATATCTTTGCAGGAAAATATATGGCCCCGTAGTTCAGCTGAATAGAACGTCAGATTCCGGTTCTGAAAGTCGGGGGTTTGAATCCCTCCGGGGTCACTTGGTTAAGCCAGTCTATCTAGGACTGGCTTTGTTACTTGGAATATCATTGCATTGACCATTAAGCCCGGAGGGATCATGAAGCGAAGCGGAACTAATCCCTCCAGGGTCACTTGGTTAAGCCAGTCTATCTAGGACTGGCTTTGTTACTTGGAATATCATTGCATTGACCATTAAGCCCGGAGGGATCATGAAGCGAAGCGGAACTAATCCC
>DSBV01000080.1 GCA_011045955.1 Bacteroidales bacterium
ATTATATACATCTGAATATCAATATTTTAAATATTTTTACTACTAAAACGTTAATTTTATTGACTTTACGGGTTCATTTAACAAAAAAAAGATTTATATTCGAATTAAATTCGGGTTAAGTGTTTTTAAAAAGTTTTTAAGTTGACAAAAAAATGTGACTGGCCATGCATAAATTTTATTACAAAATAGTTTTAGTAACAATTCTAGGTTTTAGCTTAAACCTTTCAAATGCTCAGAACTTGGAGGTAAAAATTGTTACACCTAACGGTAAAAGCGACTTTTGTGCCAATCAACCCATAACACTTGTAGCACAAACCAATGCAGCAACCGATGATATTATTAGCCAACGATGGGAAGGCGATATGACAATAGTGGGAAAAGACCTTGGCGATATCCTTATCATCAAGCCAAAAGGCTCAGGTACTTATACATTTTCAATTTACCTAAAAGATAATTACGGCAATGAAGCCTCAGGCTCTGTAACAATCAATGTAAAACCTATTTTTAAACCCGTTTTAAAAGTTAAAAATAGCGGCTTAGAAGTTAATCTTAAAAGGAGTAGTAACAGCGTTAATTTTTCATACCACATCGGCAACCGATTGGTTAACGAGGATGAATTTAAAAATGCAAAACAGCCCGGTAAATATTACGTGATTGCAACAACCCCCGATGGATGTTCGGCATCGAGCAATATTGTTGAAATCCCATAGCGTTTACCCAAGTATTAGATTACTAAACTGATAGTACCAACTCAAATGAGTGAAAATATAAGCAGATGAAAGCGTACAATACTTTCCGGAAGATATTACAGCCAGCAGCCTTGCTATTTGTAGTATCGGCATTTAAGGTTACATCAGTTTTTGGACAGTTCACTGTAACCATTGTACCATCAGGCGGACAAACACAGGTTTGTCAGGGTTCTGGTTCTTTTACGCTTGCTGTTCAAACTGAGAACGGTTTTGGAGACCCGGGTAATTACTCCTATACATGGTCAGGCGACACACACGTACTAACCATTGTTCCACCAGGCGATGTAGCCATTCTTAATACCAATTCCCCTGCAACCACCTATAATTTCACTTGCCAAGTTGTAGATGAAGGTTCAAGCACTTCTTCTGATAACATAAGCATTGAAATTCTTCAATCGCCTACTGCCTCAATTTCCACAACCGATCCTACAACATTCTGCCAGGGCGGCTCAGCGCTTCTTGAAGCCGTTACCGGGGAGAACTATGCATACCAGTGGCGCAAGGACGGAGCTGATATCAGCGGTGCTACAAGTGATCAGTACAATGCAACATTAACGGGTTCATACCGTGCAAGGGTTACCATTACAACAACAGGATGTTCTAAACTTTCAAACGCCATTAACCTTACGGTTAACCCTTTGCCCAATGTTACTGCCAGTAACGATGGCCCAGCCTGCTACAACGGCACAATCAATCTCAACTCCACTCCCGATGGAATGGTTTCATACAGCTGGTCGAGCAATTCCACCATCCCATTTACGTCAACCGACCAAAACCCATCCATAACTAATGTCGCACCTGATAATTCAGGCGATTACACCGTAACCGTCGAGGATGCCAACGGCTGTATCAACTCAGCTCAAACCACCGTTCTAGTGTATGATCAGCTTAACGGGGGCACTATAGGAGACGACCAAACCATTTGTTACAATGGTGTTCCTGACCCATTTACCAATATTGCTTCACCTACAGGAGGTGATGGGAATTGGACCTATCAATGGCAGGAAAAAGTGGGGGCTGGTAGCTGGACCGATATTTCCGGAGCAAATGGTTTAACCTACGACGTACCTGCAGGTTTAACCCAAACAACCCAGTACCGCAGAGCCGCCACTACTAGTTGCGGAACAGTTTACTCAAATACAATCACTGTAACTGTTTACGCTGACCTTGATGGTGGCAGCATAAGCTCCGATCAAGCTATTTGTTACGCTGGAGATCCATCGCCATTTACCAGCGACGCACCTGCCTCAGGCGGCGATGGCATCTTTACTTACCAGTGGCAGCAAAAAGTTGGCGCAGGAAGTTGGACTGATATCAGCGGTGCAACCGGATTAACCTACGATGTTCCGGCTGGCCTCACCCAAACAACTATGTACAGGCGCGTGGCCACTAACCTTTGTGGAGTAGCATATTCTAATGATTTAACTGTTACTGTTTACGATGAAATTGACGGTGGCACCATTGGCTCCAACCAAAACGTTTGCTATAACGGTGACCCAGATCCTTTTACTAATGATATTTCACCTTCGGGAGGGGATGGAGCATGGAGCTATCAATGGGAAGAGAAAGTTGGTGCAGGTGCATGGAATACTATACCTGGAGCAACTGGTTTAACCTACGATGTACCTCCAGGTATTACCCAAACCACCCACTACCGCCGATTGGCATCCAATGCATGCGGCTCAGCATACTCAAATGAGATAACAGTTACGGTTTACCCACAAATGGATGGCGGCACCATTTCAGGCGACCAATCGCTTTGCTTTAACTCAGACCCAAGTACAATTACTAGCACAGTTGACCCCTCGGGTGGCAATGGCCCGTGGAGTTACAGTTGGGAGTACCAGTCGAACTGTGCAGGCCCATGGATTACTATACCCGGGGCTAATGGTTTAACCTACGACCCTCCTGCAAACCAAACCGAAACACGCTGTTACCGTAGGGTTGCAACTAATAGCTGCGGTACCGTTTACTCAAATACCGTAACCATAACCATTTACGCCGATATCAATGGCGGAGTTATTGCATCGGATCAAACAGTATGTTATGGCGACGACCCTGTTGCATTTACTAACAGCTCGGCAGCTAGTGGGGGTAATGGCAGCTTCACATACTTCTGGGAACAGGATACAGGAAGTGGATGGACAATCATTGTAGGTGAAAACGATTTAACCTATGACCCACCTGCCGGAATTACCCAAACCACCAGCTACCGAAGGGGAGCAACCAATCTCTGTGGAACTGGCTATTCAAATACTCTAACGGTAACCGTTGCCCCTGCAGTTGATGGTGGTACAATTAGTACCCCTGCACCAGTTTGCTACAATGGCGATCCCGATGCATTCACTAACGTTACCTCACCAAGCGGTGGAAGTGGTGAGTGGACTTATGACTGGGAATACTGGGAAGGTGATGGACCTTGGATCTCGTTAGGCATTAATAGCCTAACATACGATATTCCTGCCGGCCAAACAACAACCCGAACCTACCGTCGGGTTGCAACTAACAACTGCGGCACAGCATATTCCAACGAGGTAACTGTAACAGTTTACCCCGATGTAACAGCTGGCACCATTGATGGCGACCAAACCTTATGCTACAATAGCGACCCACTACCCCTAAACAACGTTACCCTACCCTCAGGTGGTGATGGTAACTGGACTTATGCATGGGAATACCAATCGAACTGTGCGGGCGGCTGGACTAGTATTGCTGGTGCTACCAGTTCAAGTTACGACCCGCCTGATGGGCTTACCGAGACCCGCTGTTACCGTAGGGTTGAGGTTAATGTTTGCGGCATCACATATTCAAATACCGTAACCATAACCATTATACCTGAAATTACTGGAAATACTATTGGAAATGACCAAACTATATGCTATAACGATACCCCAGCTCAACTTACTGGAGCTGCTCCCGGAGGAGGTTCAGGAGTTTACTCATACCAGTGGCAACATAGTACTACCGGAGCATCGGGGCCATTCTACAATATTGTTGGAGCAACTGCACAAAACTACTCGCCTCTTGCATTAATGGCTAATACATGGTATCGAAGAATTGTTACCTCAGGCTCATGCGTTAGCTTTAGCAATGTTGTGACAATAACCGTTCTACCCGCAATTGAAAATAATACTATTAGCGCCGATCAAACCATTTGTTACAACACCTCACCCGCTCAACTCTACGGTTTAACACCAACGGGTGGCAATGGAACTTACACCTACCAGTGGCAAAGTAGTACTACAGGTGCAGACGGCCCGTTCAACAATATTACTGGTGCAACTAGCATAAGCTATCAACCCGAAACACTAACACAAACCACATGGTTCCGTAGGCTTGTGAACAGCGGCCCATGCGTTGACAACCCCAGCAATGTTGTTCAAGTTGCTGTAGCCCCTGAACTTAAGGTTGATGGATTTACTACAACAGACCCTACCTGTAACGGATATAGTAACGGACAGGCCACTGTAATTGTTTCAGGGGGAACACCCGACTATAGCTACAACTGGGACACATCACCTGTACAAACCGATCAAACAGCCACTGACCTAAGCGCAGGTATTACCTACACTGTTACAGTTACCGATGCCATGGGCTGCCAGGCACAAGGAAACGTTGTGCTAACTGAGCCCGCTGCTATTGGCCTTGCCTCAAAAACAGTAGTTCCTGTTAGCGGGTGTTCAGGAAATACCAACGGATCAATCCAAGCCCTTGCAAATGGCGGTACCCCTAATTACGTTTACACCCTATACCTAGGTGCGAACTTAATTGGAACACAGAATCCAGCCCATCCTACCCCGGCAAGTTTCACTAACCTATCTACAGGAACATATACACTTAACATCACCGATGCTAACGGATGCCCTGCATACACTGAAGATATCAATGTAGCGGAACCGGATCCTATAGTAATTTCCGATGTAACAACAACACCAATTTCATGTAGCGGTTATGCCGATGGAACAATTACCATTACCGCCAGCGGCGGTACGGGTACACTGGAGTACTCCATTGACAATGGATTAAACTTCCAGCTTAGCAACACCTTTACAGTTAGCGAGGGATATTACGACATTGTTGTTCGCGATGCCAATGGCTGCTTAGCAACCTGGCCAACTACTTTAGAAATGGTTGATCCCAACTCTATCTCTTTCACGTATGAGATAACACAGGTAACCACATGCCATGGCGATAACACTGGTAAAATAACAATAAGCAATGTGGCGGGTGGTTCTGGAAGTGGTTACGAATTTTCGATCTACCAACCCGAGGTTTGGGGAGTTAACCCAGTATTTGAGAACCTGCCAGGCGGGCCTACTAATCCATACTACATAAAAGTTCGCGATTCGCACGGGTGCGTTGTTGCTGCAAATAATGGTAACCCAATCTATATTAATCAACCTTCGCCCATTAACTTTACGGTTCAGACCACTAATGTAACCGGATGTTGGTACAACACAAACGGTACTATTGAGGTTACTGGCGTTTCGGGTGGTACCGGATTAAAGCAGGTTTCCATTGACGGAATTACATTTTATCCAACAACCCACACTTTCTACGTTGGGGTTGGTTCCTATACAGTTTATGTTCGCGATGCAAATGGCTGTATTGTTACCCAACCAGCAGATATTACAGGGCCTCCTGCTATTGTAATTAACACCCTCACTGTTACCGACGTTTCCTGCTTTGGCGGAAGCAACGGTAAGGTTGATGCAAGTGCTAGCGGAGGCACTGGTACACTAGAATATTCAATTAATGGTATTGATTTCTTTGCCAGCGGAAACTTTACCGGTTTAACTGCAGGTAATTACACAATGTATGTTCGCGACCTCAACGGTTGCCTTCTAACACAGGACTTCACCGTGGGTCAACCTCCTGCGCTGTTCTTTACAACCATTTCAAAAACCGATATTACCTGTAATGGCTTATCCGATGGAACAATTACACTTGAGGCATCAGGCGGAACACCTCCCTACAACTACAGTATTACAGGGGGCGCTCCCTTTGGTAATGCCACAGGGCTATTTACAGGATTAGGCGATGGGACCTATACTCCTGCGGTTCAGGATGCCAATGGGTGTATAACAATCGGCACTGATAATATTACTATTATTGAACCTGCGCCTTTATCAGTAGCAACACAATCATCAACTGATATAACATGCTTTGGAGCAAACGATGGTACAATTTCAGTAACTGGTTCGGGGGGTACTACACCTTTAACCTACTCGCTTCTCGATGCAAGCTCTAACGTATTAGCAACAAACGGAACAGGTACATTTACAAACCTAACAGCAGGTAATTATACCGTTGAAATAAACGACGCTAATAGCTGCGGACCTATTGCTGCCGGGCCATTTACTATTGCTGAACCTACTCAGCTCACATTTACATACACCACAGTTGACTTAGTCTGCAATGGCGATGGAAATGGGCAAATAAGCGTAACTGCCTCGGGTGGTACACCTCCCTACGAATACTCATACGATGGAGGAAACACATTTGAGGCTTCAAGCATCAAGAATGGCCTTAGCGGTGGCATTTACAGCGCTGTGGTGCGCGATGCTAACCTTTGTACAACATCGCAAGATGTTACAATAAACGAACCCGATCCAATAATTCTGAATATCACCTCAAACGATGTTTCATGCAACGGGCTATCTGACGGTGAAATTAATGTTACTGTAACCGGAGGCGTTACCCCCATGCAATACCGTGTTAATAGCGGAGCATGGCAGGCCTCAGGTCTATTCACTGGCCTTTCTGTAAACAACTACTTGATTGAAGTGATGGATAATAATGGCTGTATGGCTAGTTCCAGCATAACAATCAATGAACCTCCCGCTATAGTTATCGATAATATTACCACTGTTGATCCTACCTGCACCTCATCTGGAAGCATCACGGTTGTTGCAAGCGGTGGCACAGGCACTTTGACCTATACGCTCAACCCTGGGGCAATCACAAACACAACTGGCACTTTCAATGGGTTAGACGCAGGTACCTATACTGTAGATGTTACCGATGCTAACAGCTGTGGACCAGTATCAACAGGGCCTATTACCCTTAACTCTCCGCCGCTTATCATTATCGATAACGTAAATGTAACCCATGTTACCGGATGCTATGGCGACAACAACGGTAGTATCGAGATCATTGCTTCAGGCGGCACTCCACCCTTGCAGTACTCTATAGATGGCGGAACTACTTTCTACCCAACAAACATTTTCACCAACTTAACCGCAAACGACTACATTGTTGTAGTAAACGATGTTAATAACTGTCTGCAATCGCAGCTGGTTACCATTACACAGCCCTCACAATTGGTTATTAACAATGTTAATGTAGTTCAAGAATCATCTCCTGGTGCTAACGATGGAGAAATCCACGTAATTGCATCGGGTGGCACAGGAACACTAACATACACCCTGCTCCCCAACAACATATCAAACGGCACAGGCGATTTTACCGGACTAGGAACAGACACCTATAAGGTTAGAGTTACAGACGATAACGGCTGCTATACGGAAACCGGCGATCTTGTAATTAGCGGAGTTAGCATTGAAATCACCTCATCCGATGTAACCTGTAATGGTTTATTCGACGGTCTTATTACCATAACTATAACCGGCGGGTTCCCACCGTTCACGGTATTATGTACAAGGTTATCGGATATGACTTCTGTTCCGGTGAACGACCTAAGTGGTAATGTGTTTACTGTTGATAACATAGGCGCAGATTCATATCTAATATCAATTACTGATAACAACTCAACAGTATTCCCCAGCCATCAGGTTGATATTGCAGAACCCGCACCCCTTACAGCCACATTTGTAAACTTGGAGAACCCATTATGTAACGGTGAAGCAAGTGGTTCAGTAACTTTCGATATAACCGGAGGTACTCCCGTGTACACAATAACTTGGGATGGAGGCTCATCAATTGGGAACGTTGCAACCGGCGTTGCAGCTGGTTCCTACACCAACTTTACCATTTCCGACTCACACGGCTGTACAACTGAGGTAACCGATGTCCCTACGATGACTGAACCTGCAGCAATCCAGTTAGTTGAATTAGTTCAATTCGATCCTACCTGTAATGGACAAGCCATTGGTGCAATAAACGTAACAGCTTCAGGCGGTACTGGAACTTTAACTTACTCAATTAGCGGCACTTTGGCTTCATCGAATACAACAGGGGTATTCGAGAATTTACCTGCAGGCGTTTACGATATAGCCATTACCGATGATAATGGCTGTTCAGTTAACTTCGATCCCCCGCTAAGGGTTACGTTATCAGAACCCCCAGCAATAACTATCACCGGCCTTACCCCTTTCGATTCGCTGGATTGTCCTAATGATCCAATAGGATACGTTCGCATTCAGGTTAGCGGTGGTCAACCCGATTACACCTTCCTTTGGTCAAACGGCCAAACCACAATGGATCTTGAAAACGTTACTGTTGGTAAGTACTGGATACAAGTAACCGATGCCCTTAACTGCTCAGTAACCGATACCTTTGAGGTTAAAGGACCTGCCATGCTAAAGCTAACCGCCAACATTCAGGATGCTTACTGTAGGGAAATCAATGGTACCGATAAGGGTAGTATTACCATAGAAAGCAAAACAGGTGGTACAGGAGACTTTAGCGAACTAACCTTTGAATGGCTAGGCTTAGACAATACCGATAATAGTTTAACTAACATATCATCGGGCAACTACACCCTAAGGGTAACCGATATGAAAGGCTGTGTTTACGATACCACATTCTTTGTTGGAATTGAGGACAGGTATAATTTCAAAGCGATAGCTGGTAACGACACCACGGTTTGCTTCAATAATCCTGTTACCCTTGTTGGCTCAGTAAGTGGTGGCGATCCGGACCTTGCATTCCTGTATTACTGGAATGAACTGCCAAGTAATACTCAGGTTCAAGAAGGAAACACTCTATCGGTGTCGTTAACTGAGAGCAAATCGTACTTTTTAAGAGTTTACAACGTGGGTACGCCTCAGTGTATTGAAAAAGACACCATCAACCTTAATGTACTCCCCGAAATTGGCCTGCATATTCCGCTATACATCTCAGCAGTTCAGGATACCATTATTTCAATCCTGATGGGCAAAGAGTACAATATTGACGTTATAACCAAGAGCGTTGATTATGCTACTACTTTTGAATGGAAGCCTGCTGAAATGTTCCTTCCATCCAATAGCTGGAACTCCCAAATCCTATTTAACCAGGAAATTAAGAATCAAATTCAACAAGATAGGATTGTGAATATTCAAGACCCAATAACCAAGAGAATAAATGAGTACATACTGGTTGATGTGATAGCCAAAACCGAGGCAGGATGTACCGATTCCTTAAGGCTATACGCTAAGGTGGTTGACGATCTTGGATTTGGAAACGTATTCTCACCCAATGGTGATGGCATTAACGATATATGGCGAGTACCAAAGAGTTACCTATTCCCTGACCTCTCAATTGAGATTTTCAATCGTTGGGGATCGCTGGTTTGGTCAGCCACGGGCGATAAGGCTGCAAAAGGATGGGATGGTAAATCGAATAGTGGTCATGAGTTACCAATAGGTACTTACTACTATGTTATTAAGTTTAACATTGAAGCACAAGGAGCAAACTGGAAACCAATAACCGGTTCTGTTACCATTGTAAAGTAACAGCCCAAAAATATTACGGTTATGAAAACGATATCGTCACTTAGACCCGGAAAACTAATTGCTGCTGTACTGCTAGTTAGCTCAATCCCATTTACAGGAGTTACCCAGCAGGTTCCCCACTACTCCCAGTTTATGTTCAACCCTTACATCTACAATCCGGCCATTGCCGGCACCCTGAATCACTACCAGATCAGGGGTAACAATCGTAATCAGTGGGTGGGAATTAACGATGCGCCTTTCTCGGTTAGCGCCAGTGTTTATGGTCCATTCACCAATTACGACATGGGATGGGGAGCATACATCACAAACGATGTAACCGGGCCAACTGCAAAAGCTAACTTCATGGGTACTTATGCCTACAACATGATGATTGATAAATCGGGGCTCAGGATATCAGGAGGTATTTCGTTTGGCATGATGCTTTACAAGCTTGATGGTACAAAACTTAATTTGGGCGAAGAGCCCGAACCGCGATACGATCCCGCAATAATTCAAGCCACCAAAACGATAATATCACCCGATGCGTCAATTGGTTTTTACCTTTACAGCATGTCCTACCATGTTGGTATTGCTGCTCACCAACTCTTTGGACAGCACTTGAGGTTTTACCCAGAACCCGTTGGGACAAACCGCCTTAAACAACACTTGTTACTTAGTGGCGGTTACTGGGTAAACCTGAATCGAAACATGGAGTTAGAAACATCAGCATTATTAAAATACATGTTCGGTAGCCCCATGCAGTTCGAACTAAACGGGAAATATACGTATATCCAAAAGGGCTATAATGTATGGGGAGGATTATCGCTTCGCTGGAAGGACGCCTTATCAGTTATGGTTGGAGTTACATGGCAAAAACGTTACTTGTTGGGATACTCGTTCGACTGGAGCTTGCTTGGGATAAAAAAGTATAACTCCGGCTCACACGAGGTGATGTTCGGTTACAACTTCGATAAGTTAAAATAAATTTCAAAACCGGGCATTGCCCGGTTTTTTCATCTAATTCTGAAAAAAGTAATAGATTTGCATCAAATTTTGCATTTTCACTCTTCAACTGGCAAACTATAGTTCCAATGAAAAAGACTACTTTTCTCATTTTTGTTCCAGTAACTGCATTGCTATCCTGCACTAAAAACTATATTATTCCTGAAAGGGACATGGTAAAAATTCTCACAAAGATTTTTATCACCGATGGCGTTACAAGTACACCACCCCATAACATTCTTTACGGCCACGACACAATTGATTACTACGAGCCTATTCTAAAATCGTACGGCTACACAACTGCTCAGTTCGACAGTTCAGTGAAGTACTACTCGAGAAACACAGAAAAATTCGATATCATCTTCGATAAGGTGGTGATGGAGTTAACCCGGATGAAAGACAAGCTAGAGGAAGCCTCAAAGAACGATACACTTGACATAAATTCCGATAGTAGCGGCAACCTTTGGCCCCATAAAACCCGCTGGAATATGGCTATTGATTACTCCATTAACCCATCGCTGGGATTTGACATCCCTGTGGTTGAATTTGGGGATTACACCATTTCGTTCGATGCCCAATTCTTTCCCGATGATGAAGGGGTGAACGTAAGGCACTACATCTTTTTCTATTTCGATGATGGCACACCGATTGGGGTGAGAGAGAATCCCATCTTTGCCACCTACCCAAAAGATGGGAACGTTCACAGCTACAGCTACAAGCTAACACTAACCAATAATCAAATAACTCACCTTAAGGGTTGGCTTTACGACTGTGGAAATTCCAACTCAACATTTAAGCGAAATGCTATTTTTAACAACATAAAGGTTACTTATTCTCCCAAAAAAATCGATCATCTCGACACCCTTGGAACCAGAAACATTAGGGAACTTAAAAAGCCACTAAAGAGGGTTAAACCTGTATGAAGCGTTTTGGGGCAAACTATATTTTTCCCGTAAACAAACCGCCAATCCAAAACGGGATCATTGAAACCGATGATAATGGTATAATAATAAGAATCATTGAGCCCAATTCCGATTTTCAGGAAATTCATTCTACACAGTTTTATAATGGAATCATTGTTCCTGGTTTTGTAAACTCGCATTGCCACATAGAACTATCGCACCTTAAGGGTCTTAAGCCATCAAAACCGGGCATTGCTGGCTTTATCGAAGCAGTCACTAATCAAAGGGAAGTAAGCCAAGAAATTATTTCGAAAAGTATAACTAACGCTATTAGTCAAGCTCAATTAAGCGGAACCGTTGCAATTGCAGATATTTGCAATACTACATCAACCCTACCCCTTAAGCTAAAATCGGATATTTACTTTCATAATTTTATAGAACTATTTGGCATAAATCCTGCCACTGCGGAAGCAACCTTTGGCAATGGGCTCAAAATTTACTCCGAGTTTAAAAAACATTTCCCGGAATCAACAAATTTAACACCCCACTCAACCTACTCCCTCTCAAAACCCCTCTGGAATAAAATATCGAACCACCTCTCGGAAGTTCCCTTAGGAATTACAAGCGTTCATTACGGCGAAAGCATGGCCGAGTATGATTTTTTAGCAACCGGAAGCGGCCCCTTGTTCCACAGGTATTCAAACGCCAACATTCAATTTATTCCCCCAAAAGGGCAAAGTCCATACTCTGTTATTATCCAAAATATTCCAAAGCATACCAAAACCGTTCTTGTTCATGCCACATTTGCGGAACTCGAGGAATTAAAGTCCCTGAACGGATGGTTTAACCAATTGACCCTGGTTACCTGCCCGGAATCGAATCTGATTATTGAAAACACGCTTCCTAAACTTGATAAATTTGAATCAAATGGATTGGACATAGCCATTGGTACCGATAGCTTGGCCTCAGCAAGTTCACTTTCATTGCTTAACCAAATCATGATTATTCTGAATCATTTTCCCGCCATTGATTTTCAAACTGTCCTTAGATGGGCAACAATTAACGGGGCAAAAGCGTTAAACATTGACAAAAAGTATGGTACCCTTGAAGTAGGCAAGAAACCCGGCTTGGTTCTTATTGAACAGTTCGATTTTTCCAACATGCGCCCAACTGACAAAAGTGTAGCAAAACGACTTATATAGATAAAATGGGGACTTTTCTTTTCAATAGTATTGTTTTTGGCCCGGTGAAAAGCCGTAGGCTTGGCGTTTCGCTGGGAATTAACCTTTTACCCACAAATCAAAAAATTTGTTCATTCGACTGCATTTACTGCGAGTGCGGATGGACCAACTCAATGACTACTTCGGATTTCCCCTCAGCCAGTCAGGTTGAGCTATCGCTCGAATCGAAGCTTATTGCCATGAAGGAGTCGGGCGAACTGCCCGATGTTATAACCTTTGCTGGCAACGGGGAACCCACCCTACACCCCGAGTTCCCGATAATAATTGACAATACTATTGCCTTACGGAATATGTATTGTCCTTCTGCAAAAATTGCCGTTCTATCAAACTCCACCCTAATTCAAAATATTAATATTTTTAATAGCTTACTTAAGGTTGATCAAAACATTCTGAAACTCGACTCAGTTTTTCCCGAAACAATTGAAATTTTAAACCAACCCTTGTTCAAGGTAGATATCAGTGGCTTAATTGACAACCTAAAACGATTTAGTGGCCGTTGTACCATACAAACGCTATTCGTAAAAGGGAGTTTTAGGGGCAAAACTATCGACAATACTACCGATACAGAAGTGAATGCCTGGCTTAAAGCCATCCAGAAAATAAAGCCAAAGGATGTGATGATATACACCATTGCGCGCGAAACACCTACCGATACCCTTCACAAAATTCCACTACCAACATTACTGGTTATTGCCAGAAAAGTGGAAAGAATAGGTATAAAAACTCAGGTGTCGGGTTGATGGAACCGGAAACACAAAAGAGAGTATTGCTATCGCCACTTGCATGGGGATTAGGCCATGCCACCAGGATTATCCCAATCATTAATGAGCTTTCACAAAAGGGTTATTTAGTTACAGTTGCTACAAATAAAGAGCTTGGTGCTCTTATTGCGAATCATTGTCCCAATTCTGACATAATTGACTTTTACTCTCCCAAAATGAAGCTAAGAATGGGGAAAGTTAGTGTTTTTAATCTGCTGTCGTTCCTAGTAAAACTCCCGTTCGTTACAATAATAGAGCACAAAAAGGTTAAAATGCTGTTAAAGGGTAAACAGTTTACCCTCATCATCTCTGATAACCGATATGGATTCCGATTGCCCGATACTAAATCGGTCATAATCACACACCAGCTTAGGGTTATACCCCCAAAACCATTCGGTTTTTTAAAATTACCGGGTAAGAAAATCATTAAATATCTACTTAGCAAATTTGATGAGGTTTGGGTTCCAGACTTTAATGGTAGCGTCAGAATTGCAGGTATTCTTTCGGAATCCAACGGGCTAAATAATCTAAAGTATATTGGCCTGCTATCTCGATTTTATAACTCCACAGCACCACCAAGTTCTGATTTTTACTGGGATATTACTGCTATTGCATCGGGACCAGAGCCACAAAAATCGGAATTCATCAAATTGGTAACGGCTTGTTTACTGGGAAATGGACAAAGGTGCCTAATTTTAAAAGGAGATCCATTGGAAAGGAATCAAGAGGAAACAATTGGAAATATCACCCTAATTGGAATTTTAGATGAAGAGGAAATGTATCAAGCCATAAAAAATTCAAGGCTGGTTATTAGCCGTAGCGGATACAGCACCATTATGGATTTACTATGCCTAAACAAGAGAGCCATTTTGATTCCAACTCCGGGACAAACAGAACAGGAGTACCTGGCGCAAAGAATGAATGACCTGGGTTGGTTTAAAACAGTTAACCAAACAGAACTTTCAAAAGAATTCCTGTTAGCCTTACTTGATCGAACTATTCCAGCACCGCCACGATTTAACCTTAAGCAAGTTCTTGACTTTATAGAATAAAAAAATCCGTGCTTATGGCACGGATTCAAAATGCGTTTATCACCAACTATGCGGGATGAATTGCCTCAACAGGGCAAACATCAGCGCATGAGCCACAGTCGGTGCAAATCTCAGGGTCAATCTTGTAGATATCGCCAGCTGAAATAGCTTCAACAGGGCACTCATCGATACAGGTACCGCAAGCGGTACAATCGTCAGAAATCTTGTATGCCATCTCTGTAAAATTTAGTTTAAAGTATGCTTGTTAATTTCATCGAACTCAACGCAAATTTATAGACATAAATTTAACTTGCAAAAAAAATCAATTCAAATAAGTCTTATTTAGAAAACTTTAAAACTTCCACTTTGGTGCAAAAGAGTATGAAATCATTAACTAATGAGTACCAGTATTAATTCTTGATAGCTTATTCAACAAAAAGTAGAAAGCATAGCCAACGGAAATATCATGTTTCAATTTCATAACAAAGAAGATACCAAAGGCATCGCCGATACGGTAATGGGCCCCAAAATAGAATTGTCCCTTATAAAGAACCTGAACTGTAATATCGCATGTCATGGGTAATCCAATAATTGCACCAGCAAGCACTGAGGGCATAAGTACCCAATCGGAGTTAATTTCATAGTTATACCCTTCGATGATGTATAGCGGACTTTTAAGGGTTTTATCGAATTTACGGTTAAAGGATGTTTGTAGCATTCGAGGGAGTGAAAGCCCGGCATAAAACTGGTATGAGTAAATGTAAGCCCCAACACCGATATTTGTATTGAATCGTTTTTCGTTTTGGGCAAATGCTGGGGCATCGGGGTTTACCACATCTAAGTTGGTAACCGAAGCGTGGTAATAGGTGAAACCACCTTTTATCCCAAGCGAGAGAGTAATATCTTCAGTTATCATGAGGCGATAAGCATATGAGCCAAAAAAATGAGTATTGCTTAAAGGCCACGTATTATCGCTCATAAGGTTTAGTCCAACTCCAATTTTTTTTTTTATCGGGGCAGGGCATGTGGGCGGAATAGCTAAAAGTTGTGGGAGCACCTTCCAGTCCTACCCACTGCAAGCACGATAGCATGCTCATATTGAGGTTACGAACAGTGCCTGCAATAGCCGGGTTAATAGAAACTGGATTATGTAGGTAATGGGTAAAAATTAATTCCTGTTGAGCTTTGAGAGTTGCTGCCCCCATGGCAGCAACTCCTAAGGTTACTAAAAATATCTTTTCATCGGAGGTGAAAACATAGAAAAAAATGTTAACTGTGGGTACTCGGTAAAACTTGTGTTACACATTTGCCAACCCTTACTATAAATGCGGCCGGCAGGCTTATTGGGTTCACCTGGATTAGTGATGATGTTGTTGCTGGCATCGGTAAC
>DSBV01000071.1 GCA_011045955.1 Bacteroidales bacterium
TAAAAAGCAACGAGAAATTGTTTTTGAGACGGACTTATTTTCTGGATAATTAAAAATTTATAGCGTATTCAGTGGGGTCCATAGGCTTTTTGGCTAATTTTCGAAAAGTTTCGGATGCTAGTGGGGAAGTATTAAAAATTATTTAGGGTCGATTTTAAAGCCAACTACAAGGATATCGTCAACTTGCGGATATTTAGTTCCCAGCCAGTCCTTAAGAATGTTTTTAAGAATTTCGCGCTGCTGATCAGAAGGCAGAATGGATATGCCAGCAAGCAGGTCAATAAAATTTTTGATCATATATTTCCGACCATCGGGACCCCCAAATTGATCGATAAATCCGTCGGAGAACATGTAGAACCATGTAGGGCTATCAACTTTAATTACGTGGGTGGTGAACTCATCGTTACGGTAATCCATTCCGCCTCCAATTGATTCCTTATCGCCTCTAATGCGGTTCACCTCGTTGTTAACTACATAAACCAAGGGGTTTTTAGCTCCAGAAAATTCAACAATGTTAGTCTTGGTATCCACTACGCAAAGGGCCATATCCATACCATCGCGGTTGTCGGTTTCATCTTGCCTGAGAGTTCTACGGATGCCATTGTTAAGTTCTGTTAGAATGGCTCCCGGTTTATGAATTCCCCGGAATACAATATCATCGAGTAGGTTGTATCCAATCATAGACAAGAACGCACCGGGAACACCGTGTCCTGTACAGTCAATTGCCGAAACGGCAACCTTGCCTGTTTTTTCATTGGACCTGTATCCGGTGGTTAACTCCTTAAACCAGTAGTAGTCGCCACTAACCACATCGCGTGGGCGGAAAAATATGAACGATTCAGGGAAAATTGCCTGGAGATTGGATTGTGGAGGAAGTAAAGCCCTTTGTATACCCTGCGCGTAGTTAATACTCTTGCTTATGTTCTCATTCTGTTTCTGGATTTGGTCGCGTTGCTTTTGAATTTCAATATTTTGCAGGTTAAGCAGTTCATTTGCCTTCTTTTTATCGGAATAGTTCTTGTAAATGATAACCGATGAGCCTATTAGAACAATTACAAAAATGGCACCTGCCAAAATGATAATCCTTTGAACTCTGGATTGCGCCTCTTGTTCCCTCAACTGCGCCTCCTTGAGCATTCTATCGGTATTAAGCAAGTCGATTTCGGTTTGTTTGCGTTGGGCCTCTTCCTCAGCCTTGCGAAGACTATCCTGCTTACGTAAAACTACAAAGTTAAGGGAGTCTTGCATGGCTTTTGTTTGCAACTCGCGCAAGCTCATAAGAAGTTCCTGCTGGGTACGCTGCATGCGTTCCCTTTCTGCTTCGGCCTGCGACTTTACAACTTTTGTCTCGTATTCAGTTTTTATTTGCTGGGTGGCAAGCTGCTGTTCATAGGCGCTGGCCATGCCACCATACTCGGTTGCTTTGGCCTTGTTTCCTAAGTTATCGTAATTTTGACTTAGTAGTTTAAGCGAGTTTAGGATTAAGCGAGGATTGTTTACCTCCCTTGAAAGTTCAAGTGCCTCCTCAAGCAGCTGAATGGCTTTTTCAGATTGGTTAAGGGCAGTGTGTATATAGGCAACATCTATCAAACCAGCGGCAACCTCACCTTTGTTGTTAAGTTTTCTTCGGGCCTCAAGGCTCTTGTAAAAGTACTCAAGGGTAAGATCGAGCCTGTCCATATCAGAGCATATAAGAGCTATGTTGCTGTAAACAGCTTTAATGTCGTTATAGTTTCCAATCTTTTCGTTAAGAGGAATGGTTTCAAGAAAATAGTTAATAGCCTCTTTGGGATTGCCAAATTCCCAATATATAAATGCTATTTTATTGAGATAAAATGCCGCTTGCTGTAAGTTGTTTGCCTGCTTGTATCGAACTACTAATTCTTTGTATCTATCAATATCGTCTTGTTTTTCTTTTGGTATGGTAACAATTTCCTGCTGACCAACTGCACGAATAGCAGTGGCTATCACAAAAAACAGTAAAAAAATTTGTTTAATCTGTTTCAACTTAAATTTATATTTTACTCAAACATACTTATTTTTTTTTATTGTTCAAAAAACAACCAAGTATTTTATTGGTCAATTCGTCAGTTGATAAAATCGATTGACTGTTCTACTAGAACAGTTTTAAGCGAGATTAATCAATAGAAACACAAAGTATATATAAACACCTTATTCTATTGAGTTATCGGAGGTAACCCTGACTTATCAAAAACTTTCTTTCGGAACTTTCTGAATGAATAGATTTTGTTAATCGATTCGTCAATTGGTGTTTTCACCTGACGGATTTGGGTTTAACATTTTGCATTCTGACCTTCCTAAGTTTTAAGCACGCCAGTACTTGGTGTGCTTTTTGCTTTTTAAAATGCTTTGCTTTAAACCCAAATACCATGAATTAACAACTCACTTTTCACCACTCCTCTAGCTTTCTCTAATTTCTTCTAACTACATCACATTCTGTCTATTCTGATTCATTCCGACTCATTTCTGTAAAAATCTTACTGCTCCCCATTTATATCAGCCCGGTTGAACTTGCTAATTCTTGGTACTTGGGTTTGATACAAAAACTGTTTTTTACTAAGTTGCTAACTAGCATCAATATAAATTTTACTTTTTGTATGTCTGTAGCTGCACCTCGTATGTATAGTCTAGGTAAATGCAATCTTTTTAAATACGTATACCTTCTTTTAATCGATATTTTTAATACTTTTATGGAATATATTTTGCTTATATCAATTATTTTTGAAAATTGTAAAACATTTAAAAGGATAAAAAGTATGCATAAGCGAAACCTGTTTTACATTATTGGCGGGTTACTATTTCCCAATCTTGCCTTAGGTCAAGATTTCGAGGTTGCGCCGGTACGTTTGGAATTTGATGTAGAGCCTGCTACCAGCCAGATGAAAACTATTACCGTAAAGAATCATAGCAGTCGGAGAGTGTCGTATACGGTTTCTTTCGCCGATTTTCTTCCAACAACAAGCGGTGAACGGAAAATACTGCCTCCTAATTCAACCAAGCGAACCTGCGTTAACTGGATTAACGTAAACCCTGCTTTTTTTGAGCTGAACCCAGGTGAGGATATTCAAATTCAGGTTAACATGCTTGTTCCTGGCGAGGAATTCGGAACTGCATGGTGTATGCTTTTTATTCAACCGACCCGTGAGCAAACTAGCTGGAGTGCCGATAAGCAGCTTGCAGCCGGAATAACTGTAAGTGGAAGAATTGGTGTGCTGGTTTACCAGTCGCCCAAGTCAAACCAGAACTACTCCATTAAGGTTAGTAACTTTCAAGAAGTAACCAAGCCAGGCGACTCTCAAAGAAAATTTTCCGCAGTTATCGAAAACCTTGGCGATAAGGTTGCTCACTGCAAGGTTTTCCTTTTGGCATCGAATATGCTAAACGCTGAGGAAAGACAATTCCCTCCAAAGGATTTTGAAATTTTCCCTAAGTTAACCAGGGCGGTGGAAATGGAGTTGCCAAACGATTTGCCCCCGGGCAAGTATGCCTTGGCAATAATTGTTGACTATGGCCCAAAATACCCACTGGAAGGTTCGCAGCTTGTTATTGATATAGATGGCAAGATGCCTAACGCAGATAATGCTGATAGTACTAATAAAAATCCATAGTTACCTTTGAGGTTAAAAGCCATTGTATTCTTAGTATTATTTCAGTTGACGGGGATTTTGCATGCCCAGTCAACCTTTATTTTCGTTGAAAGGCAAGCCCCAAACGGAATGGTTAAAGAGAAGTTCCAGGGAGTTATAGTTAATGGCGATACCATACGACAAGGTCGCTACCTTTACTTTTTTGATAATGGGGTTTTAAATCAAGAGGGTTATTATACAAACGGTAAACCCGATAGCATTTGGATTACTTACTATCCAAATGGTGCTAGGTTAAGCCTATTCCACTATAACAATGGCAAAAAGGATGGCCCTTTCCTTTTCTGGAATGCCGATGGTACACTTTACCAGCAGGGGTACTACAAGAATAACTTTTTGGATGGAGCGCTTGAGACCTACCATCCCAACGGAATACTAAGCGCAAGATCAGAGTATATTAAAGGTAAACTAAATGGGATAAGTGAGGTTTACGACGAGGCTGGATTACTCCGCCTACGTAGTGAATATAAAAACGACACCCTTAACGGAGTGTGGGAAACCTACTACGATACTGGCGAACTCAACTATATGGGTACTAAATGTTTGGGTAGTTACTGCGATACGCTTTACACATACTATAAAAATGGAGTGCTAATGCGGAAAGCCTACTATGTTAATGGCAGGATAAATGGCGTTTTGGTATCGAATTATGAGAATGGCGAATTGCAGATCGTGGCTGAGTATCGAAATGGTTCTCAGGATGGAAGCTATACTGAGTTTTACCCTGATGGGAGTGTAAAAGAAACCGGAAACTATTTCATGAACCGTAAGGTTGGCTGGTGGACAAGCTACTATCAGGGTGGGCAAAAGCATGGTCAGGGCAACTTTTCAGAAGGGGTATTAGATGGCGTATGGATTTTTTTGTGGCCAAACGGAAATGTGAAACAGTGTGGCAGATACTGCGAGGGGAAGGCGTGTGGCAGGTGGAAATACTATAACAGCATGGGAATGCTAATTATTGATGGGAATTACATTGATGATAAAGAAAATGGGTTTTGGACAACTTTCTATCCCAATGGAGCAATTGCCGGTAGGATTTGGTATTCTAGGGGGAAACCGGTTTCGGTAAAGTGGTTTTACGATGGTCAGGGTTTGTTGCAGAAACGATTTAGCCTTGAAGGGCTAGAAAAATAAAAAGGGCCGGATTTCCGGCCTTTTATCTTACGCATCGATATTTGCATATTTGGCATGGCGCTCAATAAACTCCCTCCTAGGGGGAACCTCATCGCCCATGAGCATGGAGAAAATCCTATCAGCTTCAGCGGCACTTTCGATGGTTACCTGACGGAGTATACGGGTTTCAGGATTCATGGTTGTGGTCCAAAGCTGTTCGGCATTCATCTCGCCCAAACCTTTATAGCGTTGAACATGTACCGATCCCTCCTTCCCTTTGCCAAGCTCCTCAACTGCTTTTAGCCGTTCCTCTTCGTTCCAGCAATACCGCTCTTCCTTCCCTTTCTTGATCAGGTATAGTGGAGGGGTTGCAATGTAGAGGTGCCCCTTGTTTATCAAATCGGTCATATAGCGGAAAAAGAAGGTCATTATGAGTGTTGCAATATGGCTTCCGTCAACATCGGCATCGGTCATGATAATAATCTTGTTGTACCGTAATCCCGTTAAGTTGATGGCCTTACTATCTTCTTCGGTTCCAATTGAAACTCCTAATGCAGTGAAAATGTTCTTAATTTCTTCGTTCTCGAATATTTTGTGCTGCATGGCTTTTTCCACATTTAGGATTTTACCACGTAGCGGTAGTATTGCCTGGAAACGCCTATCGCGTCCTTGTTTTGCTGTACCTCCTGCTGAATCGCCCTCAACCAGGAAAATCTCTGATACAGCAGGGTCCTTATCGGAGCAGTCGGCAAGTTTACCAGGAAGGCCTGACCCTGATAGAACGGTTTTACGTTGAACCAGCTCACGCGCCTTACGGGCTGCATGACGAGCCTGGGCTGCGAGTATTACCTTTTGAACAATATTCCTTGCGTCCTTTGGATTTTCCTCCAAATAGTTGGCCAGGGCTTCGCTTACCGCCTGGTCAACAGCAATTCTAACCTCGGGGTTGCCCAGCTTGGTTTTTGTTTGACCCTCAAATTGGGGCTCTGCCACCTTAACAGAGATTACGGCGGTTAATCCTTCGCGGAAATCGTCGCCGCTTATGTCAAATTTGAGTTTGCTCAACATTCCTGAGTCGTCGGCATATTTTTTCAGTGTGCGGGTAAGCGCACTTCTGAACCCGGTAAGGTGTGTACCTCCTTCAATTGTATTGATGTTATTTACGTAGGAGTGAACGTTCTCGGAAAATGAGGTGTTGTATTGCATGGCAACTTCAACGGGTACTTCACCTTTGTCGTTCTCAATGTGAATAATATCCTCAGTTAAAGGTTCACGGTTTAGGTCTAAAAATTTTATGAATTCCTTTAATCCATCCTGTGAGTAGAATTCAGCGTAACGGTAACTACGGGTGCCGTTTTCAATTATCTCACGTTTATCGGTAAGTGTAAGCTTAATGCCTTTATTTAGGAATGCTAACTCTCTTAGTCGAGACTCAAGAGTTTCAAAGTTAAACACAGTGGTTTGATTGAAAATCTGGCTATCGGGCATAAAGGTTATGGTTGTACCGGTTTCTTCAGTGCTTCCAATAACCTTAAGCTCTGTTGTTGGCTTACCGCGGGAATACTCCTGTCTGTAAATCTTTCCATCGCGCTTAACCTCGGCAATCAGGGTCACAGAGAGGGCATTAACGCACGATACACCCACGCCATGCAAACCGCCGGAAACCTTGTATGAGTCCTTATCGAACTTACCGCCAGCATGGAGCACCGTAAGCACCACCTCCAGCGCCGATTTTTTTTCCTTTTCATGGAAGTCAACCGGAATACCACGACCGTTATCGGAGATAGTTATTGACCCATCCTCATTAATAACTAAATCGATTCGATTACAGTGGCCTGCAAGTGCTTCGTCGATAGAGTTGTCAACCACCTCGTAAACCAAGTGGTGTAATCCTTTATTTCCAGTGTCGCCAATATACATGGCTGGGCGCATGCGCACAGCCTCCAATCCTTCTAAAACTTGAATACTATTGGCAGAGTAACTAGCGCTAACATTTTCACCGTTTAATTCTTTTTCCTTATCGCTCATAGCAGAATAGCACTAAATCAATTTAAAAATTAACCTTCAAAGATAACCAAAATATTCGGTTAATCTAAATGGTTGCGTATCTTTTTTAATTGAGCAACTGATTGATATATAGTTAATTGCTTAAAGTGTTGATGTTTTTTTTTAAACACAATATCAAACCCTACATATTTGGATATAAGTAGAAGATATCTTTCTGATATTCTGGATAAATAGCAATATCCCTAGAGTTTGTAACTCACTCCAGCCAGCACGTTAAACCTTTGAGATGGGTATAGATACCATTGCTGGTATTTTGCCCCAGTTATATTATTTGCGTAAACAAAAATCGACACGCGTTTATTGTAGATATACTCAGCACCAAGATTTATGTCCAGGTATTCATTAAGCCTAATAGGGCTATCGTTAGGGTCTTTTGCCCAGCGCTTGCCCACAACAAATGCCTCGGCATATAATTTCAGTTTATGTCGGAATGAATACTGGATAAAACCGTTAATTTCATAATCGGGCAAATGCCATGGGTGTGATACTTTTTGCGTTTTATATTGGTAAAATGCTCCATTTAGTTTTACTTGAAACGATTTTGATGGTTCAAAGGCTATCTCTCCTTTTACCGTAGTTCGTTCAGTATTTTCGTATAGTAGACCGAATCGGTTAAATAAGGGGTTATTGTTATCGTAGTTGGTGTTAACCATGAGTCCTAGGCTATCAATAATGGAGTAGTTAGCATTAACATGATACGATACGGTAGGGCTGAATTTACCCTTAACCCCTCCGCCTACAATTAGTTTATGTATACTATTCCATGTATCGAAGTTTGATCCAAGCCATGGGTTCTGCTTTAGAAGTTGGGAGTTGGAGTTTTCCTGAACATAGCCATCAATTTCAACGTAGGGTATAATGTAGTGACTAACAATATCGTACGAGAGGTAAGCGCGAGGGAAGAAGTAGGTGTTGTTTACATTTCCATTGGCATCATATATAATGTTTAAGCCGGCATAGGCATGCCATTGGTTGCCAAAGAAGTGCGCCCAAGGTTTAATTTGTAGGAGGGCATTGTTTTTCGAACCCCATGGATTGGAGCGACCGTAATGGGTGAAAGCAATTTCGCCACCGAACTGTTCCTGTCCAAAAAATTTATTGAGGTTAAAGAGTCCCGTAACCATTGTCTCCTGAAGGTCGTACCTATCGGCGAGATGGTAGAAGTTGGTTTGAACGTGGTAGTTTACGCTGGCAGAATCCTTATGGGTGGTTTTAAATTCAAGGTTTGCAACAAACCTATTTATGCTTTGCTTGTCGCTTGAAGGTGTAAGCGCTGGATTTTCAAAAAAGTAACCATAGTAAGTCCGGTTATTTTGGATGAAACCAATATCGCCCAGTAAAATTTTCTGCTTAAACATCCTCTTACCGAATGCCATAACATCGAGATTTGATGCGGGGGCTTTAACCTTTAGGTTGTTGGTAAGTTCAAGTTTGGAGTTGGTGTTGAAAAATTTTACCCAAGCACCATAAAGGTAATCCTTGTTTCGGTTGCTGCTAAGATAGGCCTCAGCGTATGGGAGGGCTGTATTCCCTGAACCAATACGCATGTAACTCATTCGTAAATCGGGCAATGGCTCGGAAACCATTCGGGCTGCAGAAAGGGAGGAGGGAAAAAAGTAAGTTTCAATGGGCCGTTGGACTATGGAATACGAAAAATTGGGGTTCACTTTTATGGTGTCAACAATTTTGGGTTGAAAGTTGATCTTATTTGCATCGGATATGGACGGTTCATAGGGTCGAACAACCTGGACTTCCTTTTTCAGTTCGTTGGTTTGTGCAGAGGCGTGGATGCCTGCCATGAAAAAAATTGCTGCACTTAGAGTTATTGCTATGTATTTTGTTTCAGTTCTCATTGGTGTTATGTTAACCTTGTTTTACAGATTGACGTTCCTTTTCCGATTTTACAAGCTGGTTTAGCTTAGTGGTAGTTTCGTCGATTATTCCATCGGTAGTGTTCGAGTAGCCGTCTAAAACGCTTTGGAGGGTAGCTTTGGCCTGAAAGAAGTCGTTTTGAGTGGCATATGATTCGGCAAGCAAAATGAAACTTTTAGCTAACCAGTACTGATGGGGAGTATTGTTCTCAGCAAACGAGAATACCTCGGCTTCAGTTCTATTGTACTCGCCGCGTTCAAAGTAAATTAGAGCCTTCATGTACTTGGATTCAGCACCTTCAAGTGTTTTGAGGTTTTGGGCAACCTTTGAGAACTCTATAAGGGCATCGTCGTACTTTTTGAAACGGTAGTTGGCTTTGGCTAGTTTAAAGCGGGTTTCACGTTCAAGTTCAGGCGATAATTTATCGGTACTCAATATGCTTGCCGCTATTGCGGGCATTTGGTCGTCGCGTTGCAGCTCAAATGCACAGCGTAACTTGCCTAGTCGAGCATCGAGCAGCATGCCCTTAACTTCGGCTATCGACTCTAGATTGTCAAAGTAGGTGTAAGCTTTTTCGTACTGTTTCTGGTTAAGGTAGATATTGCTAATCCTTAGTAAACTTTGTTCGGTGAAGCTGTTTCGGGGATTATTAATAATTTTTTCAAAGTATTTCACTGCCTTATCAACATTGTTGTTCCGAATATTACAGTCGGCAGTGTAGTACATTGCATTTACAGTAAAGTTTCCCTGTGGGTTTTCGGTAAGGTAGTCCTCAAATGCAAGTATTGACTTTTCACAGTTGCCTGTGAGGTATACTTTCTCTGCGGCTATGTAGCTTAGCGAGTCTTTCTCCGCAGCACTAATATTGGCAATTGACCCAAGTTTCGATGCATAGCTAAAGTAGGTTGCAGCATCCCCTTTATCGATGTAAATATTTCTAATACCAATTAGGGCATTTTTGGCTTCAGGTGAATTCGGATAGTTTTCCACAACTCTTTTGTAGTATGCCAGTGAGTTATCCAAATCGCTTGTGTTGTAGTATAGTAGGCCAATTTGAACTAAAGCTTTTGGGTAGTAGCTGCTGTTGGGGAATTCCGACTCAACTCGTTTATAGAATTCAATGGCCTGGCTTGTATTTTCCAGAATGTTATAGGCCTCTGCAATTTCAAAAATAGCATCATTGGCGTAGCTTGATGTTGGGTATTGGCTAAGAAGCCCCTTTAACGTTTCTATCTTTTTCTCTGGACGGTTAACCAAGCCCAATGAAAAACCTCTTTGGAATAGGGCATAGTCGGCATCGAGCACATCAAGGTTGGCGGCCTTTTCATAGTAATCAATTGCAGCCCAGTAACGTCGTTGGATAAAGAAACAGTCACCAATTCTATTGTAAGCGTCGGCAACCATGTTAATACGTGAGTCGTTTAGCAGGTTATTATACTTCCGAAACCATGTAATGGCCGTATCGTATTGTTTTATTTTAAAGTACGCATAGCCCAGGTTATAGTGGGCAATAAGATACTCTTCTAGTCCAAAGGATCCTGGAGTGACTATAAACTTTTCAAGGTCGAGGGCAGCATTTTCGTAGTTTGATAGGCGGTAGTGCGATTCAGCTCTCCAGAATAGCGTTTGTGCTGCAATTTGTTGGTTATAACCAGCATACTCAAGCGATTTTGTAAACATTTGTATTGCATCGGTATAGTTAAGATTTTGGAAAAGTTCTAGTCCGCGGAAGTATGCTGCGCGCTGTAAGGCTGTATTTATGGTTGCGTCTTTTTGAGTGATTTTCTCCAGCGATTCCACTGCCTCCTTGTAGTTTTTTGAACTTAAGTAGGCAAGAGTTAAGTAGTTATAGGCTTCGTCAATCCTAGGTGAGTTGGGATACTCTTTAATGTATGCCTTAAAGGCATCAATGGCCTCGTTGAATGGGGCATAAAGCTGTTCGTAAGTTAGCTTGGCGAAGTTGAATAGTGCATCCTCCTTGATAATTTTATCAAAATCAAGTTTTGAGGCAAGGCCAAATGCTTGGCGGGCCTTATTCTTATCGCCAAGTTTAAGGTAGCAATCGGCTAGGTGGTAGTTAGCGTTTTGGCTTAGCGAGTCGTCAACGGTGGCAATACGTTCCAGGTACTTTGTTGCCTCGGAGTATTTGGAATTTTTATAGTAGGCAAATCCCAAAAGGTAAATATCCTCACGCGAGAGTTGCTGTTTGTTTTTTTCCTCGTAAATCCTTAGGTAGGTTAGCGAACTATCGTATTGTTTAAGTTTGAAAAAGGCATCACCAACAATTTTGGCAATTTCAGGTGCACGTTTGTTTTTGTTATCCCTAGCTAAAGGAGGGGAGTAGGAGATTACCTTTTTATACTCACCCTGTAGGTAGTATATATGAGTAATGTAGTAAGGAACAAGAGGTGCAAAAAGCTCGTCGTTTTGTAACTTCTCAAAGCCTTTTAGGGCTGTAGCGTATTTCTTCTGAATGTAAGCTATGTGTGAGTAATAATAGGTGGCCGGGGCTGCAAATTGGTTTTCGATATCTTTTACCTGGAATAACCATCTATTAGCCGATTCGTATTCGTTAGTCATAAAATAGCAGTAACCTAGCATGAACTGCCACTCAAAACGGGTGTCTTTTTCCAATCCGTTTTTTTCAACTTTTGACAGCCAATATACCGCCTGCGAATACTTTTTTTGTTGGTACTGCATTTTCCCCATGGCAAAGTATGCCTGGTCAATAAGTTGACTTTCGGGGTAGTTTTGAATAAATTGACCTATAAGATATTCTGCATCATCGTTATTCAGAAAAATTGCACACATTGCCCTGTAGAACTCAGCGGAAACCCTTTGCTGGTAGTAACCTTTAGGCAAGCTTGCAATGTATTGCTCAAATGTTTTTTGAGCATCGGCATACATTTCTTTTTGGTATAGGTCAATACCTTTTTCGTAAGCTAGGTTCAGGGAGTTGAACCTATTGCTCTCCTGCGCTGTAAGCGCGATTTGAAAAAAGAAAACGAAGAGGTAAACTAGGAATAAAAACCTTTTCATCATTCAGTATTATATTTATCAGGCCTAAAAATAGTAACTATTAACCTAAACATTTATTGTTGAGCCAACTTTTAATCAACAATTAAAATAATTTATTAAAAGCAGGGTAAACGATTAAACAACAGTTTGCGAAAATGTGTTATATTTACAGATGTAATAACTAATTCAAATAATGGTAACTGTAAAAGCCATCTACAATCCCAAACGAATGACCGAAGGAGCAGGGGTTAGCGTGCAAAGGATTTTGGGTTTTGAAACCCGATACGAGTGCGATCCCTTCCTGTTGCTCGACTATTTTGGTTCCAATTCGGTAGCTGAATTTGTGGCAGGATTTCCTGATCATCCGCACAGGGGCATAGAGACTATTACCTATATGCTGAAAGGCCAAGTAAAGCATACCGATAGTACTGGAAGTAGTGGAATAATTGGCCCAGGCGAGGTTCAGTGGATGACTGCTGGAAGCGGAATTATACATAGCGAGATGCCTACCGGGCAAAACGGAACAATGTATGGCATTCAGCTCTGGCTCAATCTGCCACAGGAATACAAGATGGTTAAGCCTTTATACCGTGAGCTCAAGAGGGAAGACATTCCGGTTGTTGAAACAACCGCTTCGCAGGTTAAAATAATTTCGGGCAAGTATCGCAAGCGCGATGGTGGATTGCAAGGGCTATACAAGCCTGTTGATATTTTTGATATCAAGCTTTGGCCCAACTCCGTATTCGATGAAGTTGTTACTCCTGAGTTTTGGAATTACAAGTGCTTTCTCTTTATTTATGAGGGTGAGTTTACTGTAGCTAATGACCTGAAACCAATAAAGGCTCCTTGTGGTGTTGCCCTATCGCAGGGTTCAATTATTCAAATTAGGGCAGGTGAAAGCGGAGCAAAATTTCTGTTCTTTGGCGCCGAGCCTAATAGTGAGCCCATTGCCTGGCATGGTTCTATTGTGATGAATACCGACGCTGAAATACGAAAAGCCTTAGAGGAACTTAGTAACGGAACTTTTTTGAAATAGCATTTATGGCAGAACCACGAATTGCATTAGTTGATACCAACGACAATGTTATTGGGTATGGTGAGAAACAGCAAGTTCACATCGATGGAATTCTACACAGAGCCTTTTCTATTCTAATTTGCAACGCAAAGGGTGAAATGCTTATTCACCAAAGGGCACACGAAAAATACCATTCTCCCGGATTGTGGACAAATGCTTGCTGTAGCCACCTTTCCGAGGGTGAAGGGATGGAAACGGTTATTAATGATCGTTTAATAGATGAAATGGGCTTTTCATGTCCTCTAAAGCATCTATTCACTTTTCATTACAGGGTTGAATTCGATAACGGTTTAATTGAAAACGAGATTGATTGGGTTTATTTGGGGCGGTTCGATGGCACTCCAAATCCGAACCCTAATGAAGTAGCTGGATGGAAATGGGTTAACATTGAATTTTTGGTTAACGATATTGAGAAAAACCCCGATCAATACACCTACTGGTTTAGGCATATCATGCAAGAGTACAAGCACAAGGTGCTTGAAGCCTTTCAAGTGTGCAGGGTTGCTTAACTAATTCGTTTGGCTTTCAGTATAAGGCTGTTAGTAACAACCGAAACTGAACTAAATGCCATGGCAAGGGCAGCAATCATAGGATCGAGCAGTAACCCGGTAAATGGGTATAGAACCCCTGCGGCTATAGGAATACTAATGAGGTTATAAATTGATGCCCAAAAAAGGTTTTGCTTAATTGTTCTTACGGTTTGTTTCGAAATTGCAATTAGTTCAGGTATTGCATCTAAGTCAGACTTGAAGATTGTAACCTGCGATGTGTCAATAGCAATGTCCGATCCCTTGCCCATAGCAATGCTAACATCGGCTATGCTTAGCGCTTCGGTATCGTTTATTCCATCGCCAACCATGGCTACCATTTTGCCTTGGGTTTTTAGATTTTCAATGTAAGTTTTTTTACCGGCAGGTAGCATTCCCCTTTCGAACCTTTCAATGCCAACCTTTTTTGCAATTATCTCAACGCTTTTTGAGTTATCGCCCGATAGTATAATTGGTTCAATACCAATATACTTTAACTTATTAATTGCTGATAGCGCTGTTTCCTTTATTTTATCGGTAATAATCGCAGTGGCTAACAACCGGCTTTCTTCAGCAAAACCAATAAGCATGCCATTGACATTTATTTGGCTTGAATTAATATCAATTACCCCGGCTTGGTTCAAGTATTCCAAACTTCCTATGCGATAAATTTTACCATCAACAATAGCCATAACACCTTTTCCTGTTTCTTCGGAAAATGATTCAATGGTATACATTCCACTGCATGCACCAATGAACTCAACTATTGATTTTGCAAGGGGGTGATTGGAGTGCTGTTCAATAATGCCCAGTATGCTAGTATATTTATCATCGTGGTGGAACCAACTAATTGATTCAACGGTAGGTCTGCCTTCGTTAAGCGTACCTGTTTTATCGAAAATTATCGTATCAATTTTGCATGCTTGCTCAAGGCTTTCGGCATCGCGAACAAGAATGTTTTTTTTGGGCTGCCTTACCAATTCCAACCATTATTGCTGTTGGGGTTGCCAATCCGAGTGCACAGGGGCATGCTATTGCCAAAACCGTAATGGCGGCAATAATACCATGGCTGAACGCTAAACCAGGAGCAATTACTAACCATGCTGTAAATGTAAGTGTGCTTATTACGATGATAATGGGAACAAAAATTCCTGCAACTTTATCGGCTAGTTTCTGAACTGGGGCTTTTGAATTTTGGGCATTAGTTACAGTTTCGATGATTTTGCCCAAAACCGATTCTGAACTAATCTGTTCAGCCTTAATGTATAACAACCCATTGAGGTTAATAGTTCCAGCCCATACTTTTTGGTTGATGCTTTCCTCTGCAGGTATTGGTTCACTAGTAATTATGCTCTCATCTACCCAACTATGCCCTTCGGTTACGGCACCATCAACGGGAATACGCTCACCGGGCTTTACCAGCACATCCATGCCTTTTCTTACCTCGGTTAATGGAACCTCTTCAACTCTATCGTTCTTTTTTACCCATACCATTTGGGGCTGCAGCCCCATGATCTTTTTGATAGCTGAGGCCGTTTTGCCTTTTGCTCTTTCCTCGAGACATTTCTCTAGGAGAACAAAGGTGATTATCATAGCTGCCGATTCAAAGTAAAGGTGTGGCGTTATCCCACGATTGTGTAAGTTTTCTTTTAAGAGAATGGCTACAACGCTATACAAAAATGCTATTGTTGAACTAATGGAAATTAGACTATCCATGTTCGCTTTACACTGCTTTAGCTGTTTGAAAGCGTTTACATGAAATTGCCTTCCAAGCCAGACTATTACAGGAGTTGAGAGTATCAATGCTACTATTGGGGTGTAACTCCAATGCATGAAAAACATTCGCACAACCATTAAGGGAATCGAAAGAAATAGTGCGAAAATAAATCGGTTTCTAAGGGTATTGATGTGCAGTTTTTTTCTGCATCAATATCGTAATTATTGCTATCAATAACCAAGTCGTAACCAATTGAGCGAAAAGCATTGCGAAGATTCTCCGGGGATGTAATATTGCAATCAAAGTTTACCCAAACCGTGCTACTGGCAAAATTAACCCCAGCATCCAACACTCCCGGTTGGCTTTTAAGGATAGTTTCCACGCCAATTGCACAACCTGTACATGACATGCCTGTAACCTAAAATATTTTGCTTTCCATGTTAGTAAAAGCAAGATTCAAGTCACAAATGCAACTTTTGTCTTTGTTAATAATTGGTTTTTTACAAATATAGGACTTTTATAGCTATACCGCTTCCTTGGCCTGCTGTTAATTCTGTTCGCAACAAA
>DSBV01000098.1 GCA_011045955.1 Bacteroidales bacterium
AATTAGGTTTAACTGTTGTTTTAAACCTTTGCTGGTTTTACTGGTTCAAACATATTAAAGCAATTGTGGTTATTGTTCATGTCATATTTTTTACTGAACCTAAGTAGTTTAACCTTTAAACATTTATAAATATGAAAAACTGTACTAACTCCCTACGAGTTCTCACTTTAGCCATGCTGGCAACAGTTTTTTTCAGCTGTGGCAATAAGCAGGCAAAGCAAGCCGAAGAACTACAAGCCGGGTCAAAGGAGCAAGCTTTTCAGGAGGTAACCACTTATCCAATCCCAACTTCATTTGAGGTAATTCAGATGATTAATAAGGCAGGAGCAAGTTTCATTATTGGCATTTGCAATCCAGTTGATAATGTCGGGAAGTACATGACCGAAAAGGCCAAGGCCGTTAACCTTGGAATTTACGGTGCCGATCTTGCTTACTCCACAACCTACCAGATGAAACAGGAAACCATGAATTTCCTTAAGGTATGTAAACAGCTTGTTGAGGAGCTTAATATAAATGCCGGATTTACCCCTGAACTGGCTTTAAATGTTGAAAAGAATATCGACAATAAGGATTCATTGATAGTTATTTTTACCAATTCCTACTATGAAACCTACCGCACCCTGGTTCAAAACCAAAAGGAAAGCCTCTCGCTTTTGGTAGTTGCTGGCAGCTGGATTGAGGGTGTTTATATCACATCGCAGATTGCTTTGACCAGTCGAGACAACACCGAGTTCATTAAAATACTTGCCAACCAAAAGGCTCCCCTTGCCAAACTTATGGAGCTTATGACTCCCCGTGCCGATGTTCCAGAGGTTAAGGAATTGATGGATATGCTTGCACCCATTCAGGCCATATACAACAAGGTTGAGGGGGAAAAATTGACTAACGATCAGTTTCAAAAGCTAATGGAAGAAATAACTAAGGTTCGCAATGCCTTGGTATAACTGATTTTATCGAATAATTCACTAAAAACGCACCCCAAAAAGGTGCGTTTTTAGTTTTTAGCTGTAACTTTTACCTGTTAAAACTATCTAACTAGATATAAAAAATTTGTAAAAAGAGTTTGGATAAGAATATTGCCATAGAACTTATTGATACGCTGGCCGATTTAACTCGCAAGGACTCGGATATTGAGTAATGCCGGAGCATTATTCAAAGCTTCTTTTCATCACCCGATTTTGATGTTAATGCTGAGGAGCTCCTTAAACAATTCAATAGTATCATTAATTTGGACAATTTTGTTAACGGTAGCATTAAACACGATGTCGAATTGCCTTGCGAGACCATGACCGCCGAACAGCGTATTGAACTGGCCATAGCATTTTATCGTGTACTCTCTACCAATCCTGAATGGTTGCACCAAAAACTTTTTACTGCATTGAATGTAATTGGCATTCAGCCTGAGGATACAATCTGCCTATACCATTTCCTAAGCTTTGGCCCATCCGCTAATCAATTTCAGTTTCCAAGCAATTCTTTTATTTCACAAGATGATCTTAAGGGTTGGGAGCAAAACATTGGCAGTAGGCTGATTTTCCTTTACGATGAAAGTTTCATTGCCCCAAAAGTTGATAAAGCATTATGTCAAAAACACTCAGGTCTTGGTGGTTATTTACTATTCTCCTACTTCCATACCATTGGTTGTTACATAGTCAAGTACCATGGCGACAGACAGATTTTGATTGAAGATAAACCGCTAATAGTTGGACGTTCGTACTGTTTTAAGCCGGGTTTTTGCATAACCCTTAGCAATGGTGAGCAAATCCGATACGACAACATCACACGTATACGCTTGCTGGGCAGCGGCATTCAGCCCATTAAATTGGTTATTCAGGATCTTGAGTTTAATTTTCCAAGAAGCAACCAGGGCATTAAACCGTTCAGCACCATAGAGGAATCGGGGAGGGTAGTGGGGATAATTGGCGGTAGCGGCGTTGGTAAATCCACGCTTCTGAACCTTCTTTCGGGTAAACTTAAGCCCCATAGGGGCAAAGTATTGATAAACGGCTACGAAGTTCATAGCGAGTCGCATAAGTTGATGGGCGTTGTCGGCTATGTCCCCCAGGACGACTTGCTTATTGAGAACCTCTCCGTTGACCAGAACATGCTCTTTAATGCACGGCTTTGCTTTGGCAATTATAGCCGTAAACAGGTTCGGGAACTTGTGGATTCTACCCTAAAAAGTTTGGATTTATGGGAGGTTAGGCTCTTAAAGGTAGGAAATGCACTGGATAAGGTTATAAGCGGTGGCCAGCGCAAAAGGTTAAACATTGGGCTTGAGTTGCTACGTGAGCCTGCCGTGCTGTTTCTCGATGAGCCCACCAGCGGTCTATTGTCCAACGATTCGGTTATGGTACTTAACCTGCTACGCAACCTTGTCGATGCCGGCAAGTTGGTTGTGGTAAATATTAACCAACCCTCCGAAAGGCTTTTCAGAATGTTTGATAGTCTTTGGGTTTTGGACAAGGGTGGCTATCCAGTTTACGTGGGCAATCCAACCGAAGTCATTAGTTATTTTAGGGAAAAGTCGCTTACGGTTGGCAATTTGATAGTTACATAGACACAAAAGAAAGGGGTTAATCCTGAGGATATACTCGACATTATTGAGCAACGACAGGTTGATAGGAACGGTTTGTTTACTGTAAATCGTAAGGTATCGCCCGAGAAGTGGTATAGGCTCTACCGTGAATCAATTCAGCCTAAAGTGGTTGAGCATGAGGGAAAAACGGCTTTGCCACAGGGAAAGTTTCGGTTACCCGACGTAATAAAGCAGCTAAACGTATTTACCAAGCGAAACCTGCTCTCAAAGCTGGCCAACAGGCAATACAAGTTGCTTAATATCCTGGAACCCGTTGTTCTGGGGCTTATCCTTTCTTTTTTCATTAAGTACTCGCCGGGCAATAAGTATATTTTTGCGTCAAACCGCAATATCCCTGCATTTATTTTTATGAGCGTAGTTGTTTTGCTCTTTCTGGGTCTTAGTGTTAGCGCCGAGGAGATAATTGGCGACCGCCGTATTCTTGAACGGGAGTCGTTTCTTAATTTGAGCCGCTTCAGCTATATCAACTCAAAGGTACTCTACCTGTTTGGCCTTTCGGCCATTCAAATGTTACTGTTTGTTGGGGTAAGCCTTACCATTATCGGAGTTAAAGGTTTAACGCTAAAGTACTGGTTGGTGCTTTTCAGCTCGGCTTGCTTTGCCAATATGCTCGGATTGATAATCAGTTCGGTGATGAAATCGGTTGTTGCCATATACATCACCATACCGCTTTTGCTTGTTCCGCAAATCCTTTTGAGCGGCACGGTGGTTGATTTCGATAACCTAAACTCATCGCTCACTCGCAGGGTTTACGTTTTGGTTATTGGCGATGTTATGACATCGCGATGGGCCTACGAGGCGCTTGCAGTAACCCAGTACATGGACAACCGTTACGAGAAAAATTTCTTTGACGCCGAGATGCTGCTTAGCCGCGCGGCCTTTTGTGCCTCGTTCCTTATTCCCCGCTTGCAGGTAAAGCTGGAAGAATGTCTGAGGCTCGATGACCTTGATAAAGATAGGAGTGCCAATATATCGCGCCATTTGCGCTTTATTGCCAATGAAATTGAACACCTTGCCAAATCCGATGATGTGCCCAGGTTTGAGTTACTTGAGGAGTTAAAAAATTGGCGTTTTACGATCAGCTGGCATTAGAAATGAACGGTTATCTGCTTTTATCAAAAAAACTTTTTTAGGATCATAAGCGCTGCCACTGCTATGCTCGATAGCGTTTATGTTACCCTTTGAGCCCAACTTGACGTCGATGGTGTTTACAAGCTGAGATAAGGAAACCATAACACAGCTTTAGCCGAGCAGGTGCTACGAAGCAACAAGGTTACCAAATACCTTGAAACCGACAACAGGCTGATACAGAAAGTTGAGCTCATATACATGCTTCCCGTCCATCCCTTTGGCTGCGCACAGCTGTATGCTCCCTAAAAGTACTTTAACTGTCAGTATATCAAAACTATATAGTTCAACGTAATTGCCATCTGGTTGTTTACCATTGTACTTTACACCTTGTTGAACCTGATTAACAATAAAAAAACCGGCAGGATGCCGGTTTTGTGGAGAGTAATTGGTAAGGTTACTCGGTAACGGTCTTATTCTCCAAGTCTTTAGCGCTATCCCAGTTGTTGAATATTGTAATCAAATCCGATTCGGTTAACTTGCCGCTCAAAATTGATTGTATGGCTGCGTTTTTAAGCATCTCGTCAACCAAAAAGCCTTCGGCTGCTTTCTTTTCCTTTTCCGAGGCTTTCATCAACTGCTCCATGGCATTTAAACTCGATACCGCTGTTATACCCGATATTACAACAAGATAATCGTTGGTATATTCCGAAATGTCGGTGTAGCCAAACTCCTTTACCAGCTCCATCATGCTGGTATATTCGTTTTCGTGCTTATTGAGCTCTTCGGTAAGCTTTACCAATTTTTCAATCATCTCCTTTGTAATAGAACCACTTCCCGTTGAAAGGTGAACCCTAACAACTTCCAGCGCTTTGGTTGGAAACGCATCGGGTTTCTTGTTGCTGTAGTAGTTGTAGTCGGCATTTTGCTCATCGCTCTTTGTTTCATCATAAATTTTCTCAAACTTCGAAAAATCGGTTGTAAACTTCCGAGCGGCTCTTCGGCCAAAAAATCCAATAACTTGAACAATTACCAAGAGTCCAATCAAAACATATATGATAATCCGGGCTGTTTCATCTTTGCCTTTCATGGTTTTAGTAAGTGCAAGGTAAAGCAGGTATAAGCCGTATAGGCTAATAGCTAACGATACTATTACCCCTATAAATCCGCTTAAAACTGGGAAAACGCCAAGCACTGCATTGATTGGCATTAAAACCATAAGCGAAGCACTTACCCTTAAGCTGGCTTCAAAATCGGTATTACCGCCACTAATGCTTGAGAGTAATAAAATAATAACCGCACCAATAAACAATCCTATGATGGCACCAATTATGGTCATTATTGATGCTACAACCCCAAATGCACCTCCAAACATGCCGAATGACACTACGCTACCCAAAGCAAAAAACCAAATGGCATTTATTATTGCTGCTACTAAACCGTAGATAAGTGCCTTAAGCAGGGGCTCAACCATACCACCAGTGGTACTCATCGACTCAAAATACCCCTTGGGATTAAAGAGGGTATTTTTTGAATCGGCTATAAACTTGTTAAAATCGAAAGTATTCTTCATAAGTAATAATTTTTTAGTTTAAGTACGCAAGTTCCGTTAAAAAAACGAAAAAGTCAACTTTCGGCAAATATTTATCAAGTTAAGGTTTAATCGGTATCAATACCGTACTGTTTCAACTTGTTGTACAGTGTTTTCCTATCAATATTCAGTAGCTTGGCGGCCTTGGTTTTGTTGTATTTAACCTTTTCAAGTGTTGCAATAATCAACTCCTGCTCAGCCTTCTCCTTGGTGTTTTTTAGGTTATCGGTTTTTGTGGAGTTGCTTTTTTGGCTGGGCGATACAATTTCAGTGGGTAGCGATTCAACAGTAATGCTACTTGACTGCTCAAGAAGCACCGCCCTGCGAATGGCGTTTTTTAGTTCCCTGAGGTTGCCTGGCCAGCTGTACTGGAGCATGGCACCGATTGCCTCGGCTGAAAAGTCGCGGATGGTCTTCCCCATTTCCCTGTTGGCATTGCTCAGGAACCACTGGGCGTACATCATCAAATCGTCCTTGCGTTCGGCTAAAGGTGCAACCTTAATGGTAAACTCGTTGAGCCTGTGGTAGAGGTCCTCGCGGAATTTTCCTTGGTTCACCATTTCGAGAAGGTACTCGTTGGTGGCAACAATTATTCGCACATTCACGGCTATTTCCTTGCTGCTGCCAATGCGCTTAATTTTACGTTCCTGGATTGCACGTAGCAGGTTAACCTGAACATCGTAGGGTAGGTTTCCAATTTCGTCGAGGAAAAGAGTGCCGCCATTGGCCACCTCAAACTGGCCCATCTTGTCGGCAATGGCTCCGGTAAACGAACCTTTAATATGGCCAAAAAACTCGCTGGCAGCCAGTTCGCGCGGGAGCGCGCCGCAATCGATAGCCACAAAGGGCTTGCCGTTCCGCTTGCTGGCGCGGTGTATTTGGCGGGCTACAAACTCCTTACCGGTTCCGCTATCGCCCTGAATAATGACCGATAAATTGGTGGGTGCAACAATGTTGATGTAACGCATCAACTCCTGGCTGTAACGACTTTTGCCCTCAATAAAGGTGAAAGCATCGGTATCGGTTTCGGAGGTTTTCCCCACCGCAGTGGGCAGAGCGTTGTTTATGGTTGCCAGGATTTCCTCTGGGTTTACAGGTTTGGTAACGTAATCGTAGGCACCCTGCTTAATGGCCTTAACCGCCATGCGGATATCGCCATAGCCGGTCATCACAATAACAATGGTATCGCGGTTTTTACGTTTTGCCTCAGTAAGCACATCCATTCCCGACTTCTCTGGCAGGCGGAAATCGGTTAGCACCACATCGAACGATTTGCCATGGATAGCCTGCCTTGCCTCATCGAATGCAAAGGCTTCAGTAACCCTATGCCCGTTCCTTTCCAGAAAGGTTTTGAGCATGTGGCAGAAGGTTGAATCGTCGTCAACTACAAGAATATTAGCCATTTGCATCGATCCCATTCATCAGAGCTAAGGTAGAAACTATTCTGTAAAAATGGAAATTTTAGCTAATAGTGTTTGGTTGGCACAAGGTTCATGGCTTAGAGTTCAAGGTTCAAGATTAAAAATTCAAGATTCAAGATTCCATAACCTGTCCCGCAATAGCGGGAACCTGTCCCGCAATAGCGGGATTCAAGATTAAAAGTGAATTCTTTCTTTCTATGTTAGCGCGCGTCTTCTGATGCGTGTATTCATCGCCCTGTAAGGGCAAATCAACTTAGCCCAGGGTTTAACCCCGGGTGTTGAGGTATACCAAATATTTGGCGATGCACAAATTGGATAAACCAAAGAGCAAGGGGGAAGCGTTGCTTCGCAAAAGGAAAACATCACAAAAAGTTAAGCTCAGCATGACATGACGGGTCATTCTCAAACTATCAACCAACAACAGTCAACTATATTAGAATCACAATGTTTCACAGTGAAAATCTGCCCAATCTGCGTAATCAGCGTTCCATTCCAGCTCACAAACAACTATCAACCATTAACTTTCAACTCTCAACTAAATTTTTTACCTTTGTTTGTTTAAATGAATAGCATGACCGAGAAACCTGATAGCAGAATTGTTGAATTTATCAATGAACATCACGTTCTAACCCTGGCTACCAGTTTTAACGAGGAGCCTTGGGTAGCTAATTGTTTCTACGTTTACATGGAAGATGAAAACAGCCTGGTGTTTACCTCCGATTTCGACACAAAGCATATACAACAGGCAAGTCACAATATCTATGTTGCAGGAAGCATTGTGCTTGAAACCAGTATTATCGGTAAAATTCAGGGAATACAGTTTCAGGGTATAATATCGCAACCCCAGGGCGAACTCCACGAAAAAGCCAAAAAGGCCTACCTTAAACGTTTTCCCATTGCCATGCTTATGGAAACCCACCTTTGGGTTGTTGACCTTACCTACATCAAAATGACCGATAACCGCTTAGGTTTTGGTAAGAAACTTATTTGGTCAAAAGACATTTCGTTTCAATAATAATATCACCAGAACCTATGATACTTGTAACCGGGGCAACTGGGCTGGTTGGTGCGCATTTGATTTATGAACTTTGCAGTCGTGGGCAGCGGGTTAGGGCTACGCGCCGGTCTAACTCCAATACTGGTTTTGTGAAATGGGTATTCAAACTTTATACCGATAATGCATTGGAGCTTTTTGAACTCATTGAATGGGTTGATGCCGAGGTGTTGGATTACCAATCGTTGGCTGAGGTCACAAAAGGTGTATCGACCGTTTTTCACACTGCCGCAACGGTTTCGTTTAGCCCCTCGCAGAATCAAAACATTCTTGCCACCAATGTCCGTGGAACCGCTAATGTAGTAGATGCTTGCATTGAGAATGGGGTTAAAACATTGTGCCATGTTAGTTCCATTGCAGCCCTTGGGGATAAAAATGATAAAGGGGTAATTGACGAGAATTGCAAGTGGCAGAAAAGCAAAGGTCAAAGTGCCTATGCACGAAGTAAGTTTCTTGGCGAAAACGAGGTGTGGCGTGGCTATGAGCAGGGGTTAAGGACAATCGTTGTTAACCCATCGGTAATACTGGGCCCAGGTCGCTGGTATTCCGGTAGCGGACTGCTATTCAGTATGGTATCGAAGGGGATGCCTTTTTACACCAGCGGTGTAACTGGCTATGTTGATGTGCGCGATGTGGCAAAAGCTATGGTTTTCCTTACTCTCGATACCGAGATTAACGGCCAACGTTTCATCCTGAATTCGGAAAACCTTAGCTTTAAGGAACTTTTCAGCCTGATTGCGGAAGTGTCCCATAAGAAAAAACCATTTATCAGGATACCCGAGGCTCTAATCCATATTCTATACCCATTGATTTTCATTGTAACGATGGGTAAAATATCAAAAGCCAACCTTAAGTCAGCTTTCACAAAATCGTACTACTCATCCGATAAAATCAAAGCCTTAGGCTTTACTGTCACGCCTATTGCCCAAACCATTCAGCACATGGCCAAGGCAAGGACTCAAAGCTAGAGAAAAGGAGGTAGAAACATTTTTAGTGAAATGGGACGGAATAATTCGGAATAGACGGAATATGATAGAGTTAGAGGAAGCTAGAGGAAAGGTGAACAGTTAAACTCATCGAGAATGGGGCGGAAAGATTCGGAATGGTAGAATGGTCGAGAATGAGGGTAAGTTAACCCGATATGAGTATTCAGAAATATATTTGAGGAAGTTCGTCAATTGGGAAGATCAATTGACTCTGGTCAGCTTACAAAGTTAAATCACACCAGAATTTCGTATTGAAAGGTTTTGAAAAGTTGGGATTACCTCGATGGGTTATATAGGAATAATTTGCTTAAATGCTTTTTGTGTTAATATTGACTCATTCTGGTTTTTAACTAAACGCTACCTAATAAATTCCTCAAAGCGAAGCAGGTTCATGAATGACTCACCAAATCGGAAACACCTAACACACTGTACACTGCAAACTGCACACTATTTCTCACCCCTCTTGTGTTTCCCGTTATCGGTAGGGATAAATACTACAGGTTTTAGGTAGGAATAAATCAAAAATCCAATTCCTGCCAGTATGAAAGGCACGCTAAGCCACTGTCCCATGTTGAGCATCATATGCTTTTCAAACTCAACTTGTGGCTCTTTAACGTACTCAATGAGGAACCGTGCTCCAAAGAGCAATACTAAGAATAAGCCAAAAATATACCCGTTCCTTAGTTTGCCGTCGGCTTTTAGGTAAAGCCAGTAAAGTAGGAAGAATATAGCAGTGTACGATAGCGCCTCGTAAAGCTGCGTGGGGTGTTTTGGGAGCACCTCGCCATTCCGCACAAAAATAAACCCCCAGGGCAAAGTGGTTTCAACACCGTAAATCTCGGAGTTCATAAGATTTCCTAAACGTATAAAGGCTCCGCCAATGGCTACTGTTATTACTACTCTATCAATAACGTAAATCATTGGCACCCTATGCTTGCGGGCAAAAAGGTAAAGGGCAATTAGAATACCAATGGCAGCACCATGGCTCGCCAATCCGCCATGCCAAATCTTTAAAATCTCTATAGGATTACTAAGGTAGTAATTGGGCTCATAGAAGAGGCAATGACCCAAGCGAGCTCCAATTATTGTGCCTACAATCATATACATGGTTAGCGAGTCGAGAAAACCCTCGGGCAGGTGCTCGCGCTTAACAAAGCGGTTAAAAATAATATAGCCAATGTAAAAGGCCATGGCCCACATTAGGCCGTAGTATCGTACTGAAAACGGGCCAATACTAAATATCTCAGGATCGATATTCCAGGTTATATAAGCAAGCATAACTCAAAATTTTTGTAAATGTAATTGAAAAAAATGTTATGGAAACTAAATTGGCTATTATGTTGATGTAAAGCATGGGTTAACAAACGTAGTTGTTGGTTGATATATGTTTGTTGATTGTGAATTCAATAGAACACAAACTACATAGATTAAGATGATATGTGCTGATATAACAGTAAACACTAAAAACCAAACATAACACACCATATCGCCTGTGCACTGCACACTGAACACGTTACACTAAGAATGATATCCTTCGATAAACTCAGGACGACAACTATAAAAACTCTTTTGAAAAAAAACTACAGTAAACTAGTTTTACAGGTTAAACTCTTTGCGGAGCACATCAACGTAATCGAGCTTTTCCCAGGTGAAAAATTCTACCTCCTTTTTAAAAATTTTCTCTCCCTCACAGTTGCCATTAACTATAAACTCCACCTCGCGCTTGTAGTAATCGCGACCAAAATGGCCGTAGGCAGCGGTTTCCTCAAAAATAGGATTCTTAAGGCTCAAACGTTTAACAATGGCACCCGGACGCAAATCAAAGATCTGCTTAATTTTTTCAGCAATTTGGCCATCGGTAAGCTTAACGTGCGAGGTGCCATAGGTATTAACGTAAAGCCCCACGGGCTCGGCAACACCAATGGCGTAAGCTACCTGAATGAGAACCTCGTCGGCAATACCGGCAGCCACCATGTTCTTGGCTATATGGCGGGCTGCGTATGCACCGGAGCGATCGACCTTGCTGGAATCCTTGCCTGAGAATGCTCCGCCACCGTGTGTTCCCTTGCCACCATAGGTGTCAACAATAATTTTACGTCCGGTTAAACCGGTGTCGCCATGAGGGCCGCCTATTACGAATTTTCCAGTTGGGTTAACGTGTAAAATGTAATCGTCCTTGAATAGCTTTTGAACCCTTTCAGGGAAACGGGCTTTAGCTCTTGGTATAAGGATAGTGCGAACATCGTCCTTGATCTTGTTCAGCATCCGAACATCGTCGGTATCAAACTCATCGTGCTGGGTAGATACTACAATGGTATGGATTCGGAGTGGCTGGTTATTATCGTCGTACTCAATGGTTACCTGCGACTTTGAATCGGGGCGAAGGTAAGTCATCTCCTTCCCCTCTTTGCGTATTTTGGCAAGTTCCATGAGCAAAACGTGCGAAAGTTCGAGGGCAAGTGGCATATAGTCGTTGGTTTCGCGACAGGCATAGCCAAACATCATTCCCTGGTCGCCTGCACCCTGCGAGTATTCGTCGCCACGCTCAACGCCACGGTTAATATCGGGCGATTGCTCATGGATTGATGAGATAACGCCGCACGACTCGGCATCGAACCTGAACTCTTGTTTGGTGTAACCAATCCGACGGATAACCCGTCGGGCAACCTCTTGAACATCAACATATGCATGGGTTTTAACCTCACCGCTAAGAACAACCAATCCGGTAGTAACCAGTGTTTCGCATGCCACTTTTGAGTTGGGGTCGCGACGTAAAAACTCATCGAGCAGAGCATCGGAAATTTGATCGGCTAACTTATCGGGATGCCCTTCCGATACGCTCTCCGAAGTAAATAAATATCCCATAATAAAAACTTTTAAGTTAAACAAAAATCTATGGGGAAGGTTTGAACGATTGCTGGAATAATCGCTGTTTTAGCATTTATTTTTGTGGTTGCAATCAGCCAAATCTTTCCACATCAGTTCACAAATGTATACTTTTAACCCGTATGTAACAACTTTCAATACTGCAAAGTGGAATTTCCTATGCCAAAGGCCTATGCTGCTTGATGTAGAGGTAAACCATCGATACCAAGCCCGTAATAATCAAAAGTATTGTTTGCGATTCATGCGAGATAATGGCAAATATCAAACCGTTTTCGTAAGCGATATCAAAAATGCCTAGTGCCGATGCGGTAATAATGTGGTAAGCCCCAAAACCACCCTGTACGGGTACGGTCATGCCATAGGAACCAATAACCATTATAAACAGGGCATCCCAGCCAGTAAGACTCGCTGTAATTGGTGTAGAGTTGAGTAAAGCCCAGGTCATTAGCCAGTAGCTAACCCATATTAAAACCGAAAACAGTGCAAAAGAAATTGCCTTAGGAGTACGGTAAATGCTCTTAAGACCATCGATAACGCCAATTACAGCGTTTCTGATTTTCCCGTTCAGCTTCTCGCCCAGTAAATCGCTCCTTAAAATGAAACGGATAAGGAGTATGAATGCGATTGCCATCACCAGCAGAATAACAACCTTGTATCCCTCAATATGAATTGCCTTTTGCTCAATGGGGTGCAAAATATTTGTGTATATGTATTGGCCAAAGGAATCGATTTTGACAAGAACCACAATAACTGTTGCAATCAGTAGCATTGCAAGGTCGGCAGCGCGTTCAACCACTACAGTTCCTATAATGGACTCAAAACGGATTGGCGATACCCGGCTTACGCTCCCGCACTTAGCTACCTCGCCAAAACGGGGCAATGCCAGGTTGGCCAAGTAGCCAAACATTACTGCTGCAAATAGTTTGCTAAATGGCGGTTTTTGGCCAAGTGGCTCCATAAGATAACCCCAGCGAATAGCCCTAAGAGCATGGGCAATGAGTGCAATTAAAAGCGATATGGCTATCCAGAAATAGTTAACCTCTCTAAAACCCTGAGCAATACGGGTAAAATCGACACTCCTGAAAGCGTAGTAGAGTAGTACAATGGCAAGGGAAAAGAATATGGCAAAGTTAAACAACCTTGATTTTACAGTGCTTTTCAATGCAGTAAACGGGTTTATTATACAAGCTTGTTGGTGGCGGTGTCGGGGAAAATTACGGTGGGTTTAAACATTTTGGCCTCCTCAAAATCCATGGTAGCATAGGAAATGATAATTACCACATCGCCCACCACGCACTTCCGTGCAGCCGGGCCATTGAGGCAAACCTGACCACTACCACGCTCACCCTTTATAACGTAGGTTTCAAGGCGTTCGCCGTTGTTTATATTGACAATCTGAACCTTCTCGTTTTCAATAATGTTTGCTGCTTCCATAAGGTCCTCGTCAATGGTAATGCTGCCAATATAGTTAAGGTTGGCCTCGGTGATAGTAACCCTGTGGATTTTCGACTTGCAAACTTCAATCATCATCGCTTTAAACTGTTTTCGGAACTATTTAAACATCATATTATCGATAAGCCGGATATTGCCAGCCCATACGGCAATACAACCAATAATACCATTTGGATGATCCCAGTTTTCAACAGGCAAAAGATTGTCGGCATCGGCCAGCTCAAAGTACTCAACCTTTAGATTTGGATCCGAGTTAATACTATTCACAACCCATTCAATCATTTCTTTAACGGATAATTCATTGGTTTTGTTTCGTGCTTCAGCTAATGTTTGGTAAATGAGTGGTGCACTTTTCCTATGCTCGGGGGTAAGCAACAGGTTGCGGCTGCTCATGGCCAATCCATCGGATTCACGGACTATTGGGCAGCCAACAATCTCAACACCATAGCCCAGCATACGAACTATCGCCCTAATGATGGCCAGCTGCTGGTAATCTTTTTGGCCAAAGTATGCCCGGTTTGGTTCAACAATATCGAAAAGTTTAATTATAACCTGGGCAACGCCATTGAAATGACCCGGACGGAATTTTCCCTCCATCACCTTATCGAGCATCCCAAAATCGAATACACGGGTATCGGGTTCAGGGTAAATCTCGCTCTCGGGTGGCATGAAAACTACATCAACGCCGGCAGCCTCCAGCATGGCAACGTCCTTTTCGGGCATTCGGGGGTAGTTCTTCAGGTCGTTTTTATCGTTGAATTGTGTGGGATTAACAAAAATGCTCACAACAGTGATATCGTTCTCAACAACACTGCGCTCCACCAACGACACATGACCTTTATGTAATGCTCCCATGGTAGGAACAAAGCCAATGCTTTTCCTCTCATCCCTAAAACCCTGAAGCATTGTTTTTAGGCCAGATATCTTTTCAACAACCACACACATAGGTAATTATAGTTTATGATGGTATCAACATTGAACTTGCAAAAGTTGTAATTTTTTGAATAACATGTATGTTGATTTTTCCAATAATGCCATAAAACATAACACGAAAGTGTGAATTTAAATTAAAAAAATGGCATACTAAACTGCAAAAAGAGATTGACTATTGATATTCAACCATATATCAAAACAATATATATCCAAAAAAAGTTGTAACTTTGTAGTCTATTATAAAATTGCACCTTCGTGATTGATGTTTTAGCTATTTAATCAAATTTGGCAAAAGGGATAATCCAAAATGAAAGAAAAAAAGGCGAAGATACTCTTTATCTCTCAGGAGATTTTTCCATATCTGCCTGAGAGCGAGGTTTCAAAAATCAGCAGGTTTTTACCTCAGGGGATTCAGGAAAAGGGGCGAGAGATAAGAACATTTATGCCAAGGTATGGGTGTGTAAATGAACGCCGAAACCAGCTACATGAGGTAATACGCCTGTCTGGGATGAATTTGATAATCAATGATATGGATCACCCGCTCATCATAAAAGTGGC
>DSBV01000096.1 GCA_011045955.1 Bacteroidales bacterium
CGAGTATCCAGCGGGGAACTAAATCTAGAATTTGTCGAGTAAGTGGCTTTTTGTTATTTTTATTTCGCCTGAAGTGGCCCATATTTTAAAAAGTTTTTGTTGAACTCAAAAATAAGGGATTCTGAGGGCTTTTTAAAATTTTGGACTTTCGGATACTAGTGATTTTTCCCCTATTAATTTCCACTTTTATTGGGTTCTTGGTTATTTTTCCCGAATATTGTAGGGTACTATTACATGATATATGATGCTACAGTTTTTTAAATACCATGGCGCGGGAAATGACTTTATAATGATTGACAATCGTGACCAAGCTTTTACCCCAACCGTTCAAGGGGTAAAGCATCTTTGCGACAGGCATTATGGAATTGGAGCCGACGGTCTGATATTGCTTGAAACCCAAAATGGTTTGCCATTCATGCGTTACTTTAATTGCGATGGTAACGAGTCGACCATGTGCGGCAATGGGGGCAGATGCTTTGCCGGCTTTGCTAAAAAAATTGGGCTGGCCAATGGATTATCATTTGACTTCCATGGGATTGATGGGATGCACACGGCAATTTTTAATACCGATGGCACAGTAAAGCTCAAAATGATTGATGTAGAATCCCTCGAACTAATTGACGATTGCTACTTTATCAATACGGGATCCCCGCACTATGTAACCATGGTTAGGGATGTTAATGGCATAGATGTGGAACGCGAGGGCCGTCTCATAAGACAAAGCGTGAATTTTAACAGTGGTGGAACCAATGTGAATTTTATTCAGGAAATAGCCCCTGGAAGAATAAAAATCCGAACCTACGAACGGGGAGTAGAAGCGGAAACCCTAGCTTGTGGTACTGGTGCAACTGCATCGGCCATTGCCTACTCTCACTTTTTTGATATCAACCAAACCCCAATTGAGGTTGAAGCCCTTGGCGGTTCACTCAAGGTCTATTTTAATCAAGTTGAGGGGAAATACCGGAATGTTTGGCTTGAAGGGCCTGCCAAGGAAGTTTTTGAGGGGAAAATAAATTACTAAAACAAAAATTTCAATAATTCCTTTTTTTCTTAATTTTGTTGATATTCCCTGCTATGATGAGTAACTTTACTAAAAGTTGAAAAAGATGAAGCCGTTAAAGCTGTTGGAAACCAGCGATACCCCTGAGGTTACACTGGATAAGGAGAGAGGCCGTTTTGAATTCTATGGAAAAATTATGCCCGAAAACCCCACGGAGTTCTTTGAACCTATCATTAAATGGTTTCATGACTACATAAAGGAGCCAAATCAAGAGACTATTCTGGCTTTCAAACTCGACTACTTTAACACTGCTGCCTCAAAAAAGATAATTGAAATTCTTTCGTTACTACATAATCTGAAAAAAGAAAATAAAACCGTACAGGTAAACTGGTACTACAAAAACATAGATGAGGATATGCTTGAGGTTGGGGAAACCTTCTCAGAAATAATTCATATACCCTTTAACTTTTATCCGTACTAATATCTCACATAGTGTCAATATTTCAGAATGTGATTTTGTTTACATTTAATTTTGTCGTGGCTTTTATTTAAAAACATGAAAAAATGACATGTTTCCGGTTAACGTTTGTTAATCAGAATATCAGGGTATTTTTTTTGTTATTTAAATTAGCAGAAACCATAATACGTATTAGGCTATGAAAGCACAGAAATTTATATTACCAGTAATTTATGCCACACTTGGTGGCTTGCTGGCAATCTTTTTAAGCAATCATGTTTTGAAATCAAATACAAACGTGAGTGCAATAACCCATAATACTCCCGTTCAGGTAACAAAAACTTTTGTGTCCGATTCTTCGTCAACCGATTTTACTTGGGCTGCAGAACAATCGGTTGATGCAGTAGCTCACGTAACTACAAAGTTTACCAAGTCGGTTGACTACTCCTTTGGCAACCCACTATTCGATTTCTTTTTTGGCCCCCGGGAGTATATGCCTCGCCAAAAGGTTCAGAGTTCAGGTTCTGGCGTTATTTTAACCCACGATGGGTTCATTGTTACCAACAACCATGTAATTGAAAATGCCGATGAGATAACCGTTGTACTTAACGATAAGCGTAAGTTTACAGCAAGGCTTGTGGGCACAGACCCTAGCACCGACATTGCATTACTAAAGATTGATGCTACCGATTTGCCATTCCTTTCCTTCGGCAATTCCGATAACATAAAAATTGGCGAATGGGTGCTGGCAATTGGCAATCCTTTTAACCTTACCTCTACGGTTACTGCAGGAATTGTAAGCGCTAAAGCACGTAATATCAACATACTTAGTGGGCGCGTATTCGCCATAGAGTCGTTCATCCAAACCGATGCTGCTGTTAACCCTGGTAATAGCGGAGGTGCCTTAATTAACCTCAAAGGTGAACTTATAGGGATTAACACTGCTATTGCTTCTAAGACAGGATCATTTACTGGCTATGCCTTTGCTGTGCCCTCAAACATCGTTAAAAAGGTTGTAACCGATATCATTGAATTTGGAGAGGTTCAACGTGCTATACTAGGCGTTAGAATTCAAGAACTTACCGCAGAACTAGCCAAAGAAAAAGGAATAAAGGAAATTAAAGGAGTTTACATATTTGATGTTGAAAAGGGTGGTGCAGCTGATGCTGCCGGTATTAAACCTGGCGATGTAATCCTTTCGGTTAACGGGGTTGACGTTAACAGTACTGCACAGTTGCAGGAACAAATTAGCCGTTACCGTCCTAACCAGCAAGTTGACATCGTTGTAAATCGTGATAACTCAAAGAAACGATTCAACGTAACACTTCGTAACCTTAAAGGTGGTTTGGGCGTTGTAAAAACCGATGATACATTAAGTAGTTTAGGTGCTGAGTTTAAAGAAATCACCGATAAGCAAAAGCAAGAACTTGGAATTAATTACGGTTTGCAAATTGTTGAACTCCACGACGGTAAACTCAAAGAAGGTGGTATAAAGAAAGGATATATTATTACCCGCATGAACCGAACACCAATTCGAAATATCGACGACTTAAAGCGTGTGCTAAGCATTTCTTCGGGAGGTGTTTTAATTGAGGGGGTTTATCCCAACGGTGTGGTTGCCTACTATGCAATAGGTGTAAACTAAAAATTATGAGATTTTGACATAATAAATGAAACATTTTAAAATTGGCTACGTTTTAACTTAACACGTTACAACGTAGCCGGTTTATTTTGCTTAACATATTTTTTTCTTGATATTACCTGGCGTTTGTAGTAATTTTGCACTAAATATAAGGGTCGGATGAGACAATTAAAGATCACAAAATCAATCACTAACAGGGAGAGCGCCTCGCTCGATAAGTATTTACAAGAGATTGGTAAGGAAGACCTTATCACTGTAGAAGAGGAAGTTGAACTAGCCCAGCGTATACGCAAAGGCGATCAGGCAGCGCTGGAGAAATTGACTCGTGCTAATTTACGTTTTGTGGTTTCGGTAGCCAAGCAGTACCAAAACCAAGGGCTTAGCCTACCCGACCTGATTAATGAGGGAAACTTGGGACTTATCAAGGCTGCTGAAAAATTTGATGAAACCCGTGGTTTCAAATTCATTTCCTATGCTGTTTGGTGGATTCGTCAGTCCATTCTGCAAGCATTGGCTGAACAATCGCGAATTGTTCGCCTACCACTCAACCAGGTAGGGTCATTAAACAAAATCAACAAAGCCTTCTCAAAGTTTGAGCAGGAGTTTGAGCGTACTCCCTCACCCGAGGAATTAGCCGATTTACTTGAGTTACCCAAGAAAAAGGTAAATGATACGCTCCGCGTAAGCGGCCGCCATGTATCGGTTGATGCTCCCTTTGTTGATGGGGAGGACAATAGCCTTTTGGACGTTCTTGTTAACAACGATTCCCCCAGCGCCGACCGTGGTTTAATAAATGAATCGTTAAGCCGCGAAATAGAACGCGCTCTTGCCACACTCACAGAGCGAGAAAAGGATATCATTAAACTTTTCTTCGGGATTGGCTGCCAGGAGATGACCCTTGAAGAGATTGGCGAAAAGTTTGGCTTAACCCGTGAACGTGTCCGTCAAATAAAAGAAAAGGCCATCCGTCGCCTGCGCCACACTTCACGTAGCAAATTACTAAAATCGTATCTTGGTTAACAAAAAGCCCGCCAATCGGCGGGCTTTTCAATTTTCTATCCATCATTTCATTACTTACAATCCTTGCACTCCTCCAGGTTACGGTTGTAAACCGCCATAGCCCTGTTACTCATGCCCATGCTCGAGAATCCACCATCGTTATAAATGTTTTGCATGGTAATTTTGCGGGTTAAATCGCTGAATAGCGTTATGCAAAAATTGGCACAATCGAGCGAGCTGGCATTACCCAGGGGCGACATACGATCAGAGAAATCGAGCAGGGCATCAAAACCCATTACTCCACCACCTGCAGTGGTTTCAGTAGGTGACTGCGATACCGTGTTGATACGAACACCTCGTTCGCGTCCATAGATATAACCAAAACTACGAGCAATAGACTCAAGCATGGCTTTTGCATCGGCCATATCGTTGTAGCCATAAAGGGTACGTTGAGCGGCAATATATGAAAGGGCTACTACGGAACCACCATGGGTGATGGCATCCTTTTTCCAGCAGGTCTGCAAAATCTTATGAAATGAAACGGCAGAAATATCAAGTGTCTTAAGGAAAAATTCGTAATCCAAATCGTCGTAAGTTCTGCCCTTCCGAACGTTAGGCGACATACCGATGGAATGAAGCACAAAATCAATCTTACCACCAAAACGCTCCATGGTTTGATCAATGAGGTTCTCCAGGTCTTGAATGTTAGTGGCATCGGCGGGAATAACAACCGTTTTCATTCGCTCAGCAAGCTCATATACATTACCAAAGCGAAGTGCCACCGGTGTATTGGTTAAAACCACCTCAGCACCCTCCTCAAATGCGCGCTCTGCCACTTTCCACGCAATAGATTTTTCGTTTAGGGCGCCAAAAATAAGTCCCTTCTTACCTTTCAGTAAATTGTAAGCCATAAATACATCGTTTAGTTGAACTATCAAAGATAAACAAAGAAACCGGAAATTGGTTCAATTAACTTAAACTAACGTTTGATTTAAGTAGTTCCCTTGCATTCATGAGTGCAGCATCGGTTACCTTTTCTCCGCTTAGCATTTTGGCTATTTCCACTATCCTTTCATCGGGAGTAAGAAGCTTTATGCCTGTTGAACTTTGGCTGTTTGTTACCGATTTGTAAACCAGGAAGTGGGTGCTGCCCTTGGCAGCTATTTGCGGTAGATGGGTGATATTGATTATCTGCATGCCTTTAGCCAGCTCGCATATGATGGTTCCCATCCTATCAGCTATCTCGCCGGAAACGCCTGTATCAATCTCATCGAAAATGATGGTGGGTAAACCCGTTGATTTTACCAGTAGCGATTTTAGGCTAAGCATTAACCTGGAGAGCTCTCCACCCGATGCAACCCTCGATAGCTCTTGAGGCGCTACTTGCTTATTGGCAGAGAAGTAAAAGGTAACCCTATCGGTACCCCAGGGTTGAAATTCTTCTAGTTTTTCGATATGAATCCTAAAAACAGCATGCTTGATTCCCAACTGCTGAAGCAATTCTGTTACAAACTGCTCAACCTTAGGCGCTGAGTTTGCTCTAATCTGGTTAAGGTTCACTGACTTTTCCTGAAGTTTTTGCTCCAAGCTCCTAAGCGCTTTTCTCTTTTCATCCAGGTTGAAATCAATTTGTACAATTTCATTTACTCTAGCTTCAAGCTGACTACGGAATTCAATTAGCTCATCAAATTTGGCTAAACGGTGCTTGCTAAGCAAAGAGTATATAAGATCGATGCGTTGGGTAACGGTAAATAGCTGCTCATCGTCAACTTCAACCTTTGAGTTTAGCGAGTCAATTTCATCAGCAATATCTTTAAGTTCTATACGGCAACCCTCAATCCGTGAAATCAGGTTATTAACCTGCTGATATACAGGCTCAATGCGCCGCAGGCTGGATTCAATCTCCTTTACTTTTGATAATACCGCAAGTTCATCGGCATTAAAGGTACCATAGGAGAACTCGAGGGCTGTTTTAATCTCCGATGCGTGGGTAAGCTGTTTCTGAAGCGCCTCCAGCTTGTCGAGTTCACCGCTTTGCAGGTTGGCAGCATTAAGTTCATGGAGTTGATGTGAAAGGTAATCGTAATCGCGTTTGGAATTTTCAGCATTAGCCTCTAACCTCTCGAGTTCAGTCCTTAGCTTTCTATACTCATCGTAAAGCTGTCGGTAATCGGTAAGTAAATCCCTTGGTACAGCATATGCATCAAGCACATCGAGTTGAAAACGGGTGTTACCCAGTAAAAGGTGCTGATGCTGGGAATGGATATCGATGAGCTTTTCAGTGAGTTCCCTGAGCTGGTTAAGATTAACCGGAATTTCATTAATAAATGCACGTGATTTACCATTCTCACTTATCTGGCGACGAATGGAGGTAATATCATCATAATCAATATCGTTTGCCTCAAAAAAATCATTTAAGTTGCTCTCTGAGATATCAAACTCAACCTCAACAATACACGACCTATCGTTACGCTTGAGCACCGATGTGTCGGCTCGCTGCCCTTGAATCAACGATAGCGCTCCGAGAAGTATCGATTTTCCGGCTCCCGTTTCGCCGGTAATAATATTTAATCCTTGCTTGAACTCTATTTCAAGCTCATCGATTATAGCATAGTTCTGTATGTAGAGTTTACGAATCATGCTATTAGCGGGGTTACTGTGTATTTTGTTCTATTATACGCTTATACTTTGCAGCGTTTGGATTGTCAATTTCAGTAAGAATGTTTACCACGCGAGCCTTTTCGGTTGGGTACGATTCGGTAAAGATGTTTACAAGTTCCTCGTTTTTAGCATCAAAAAACAGCTGCAGGGCGAAAAGATAGGGGTCGGGTTTCTCGCGGTAAACGCGTTGAAGCAAAACAAGCGATTCGGCAATCTCTGCTCTTCCCTCTGCTGCCTTTTCGCTCATCACATCTAACCCCAAGCGGTGATAGCGATAAATAGCCTCGCGCAAGGGTTGATACTTTGGGTTTAGGAGATTCTCAATCATCCAGTACCTATTCTTTCTGTTTCCCTCGTAAGCTTTCCAGCCACGTTCAATAGCATTTTGAGCATTATTTACAATGCGTTCGGCTTTCTGAAAGTACTCTGTTCCGCCAAGCCTTGAAAATGAATCGTAATCCAGTCCTATAATGATATAAGCGTAAAAGGCAAGTATGGATGTTAAGTTGCTAAGGTGCGATGATTCTGAAAACTCTAGCTTCTCGTACTCGCGGTAACGAAAGTGAAGGTTGTTATCTTGAAAATTGAGCATCGTGGTGTTGTACGATGTATTAAATACGGGTCGACGCGATTGAACCTGAATGGTTCCCTTAAACTCATCGGAGCCTATCTGTTCGGCTATGTTGAGCATGATACTACACTCAATGCGCTCATCAAATCCATAGACATGGTTAGTCCATGGAGTGTTATTCATGAACTCGTAAATGGCAGTTTGCATGTTCTGGAATAGCATCCTGCTGGCGCCCTGTATCCTTTGTGAATTTATGGAGACATTGCATCGCAGTTCCTGCGAGTTTGCCCCAAGTGGTATTAATACAAAAAGTAAGCTAACAAACCTATTCATGCAGATCAGCCTTAGTATTCAACATTTCGTAAACGGTATTAACAATATCGATAGCAACCAAATCCTTAGGCTTCGTTTCAAAAGGAACTACCAGACCATCACGCCTGATAAAGGTTACCTTGTTTGTATCGGTTCCAAAACCTGCACCGGGGTCGTTCATGGAGTTAAGAACAATCATATCAAGATTTTTCTGTAGCAGTTTTGCCTTTGCATTCTCAATCTCGCTAGCAGTTTCCAATGCAAAGCCAACCAGGAGTTGATTGCTCTTCTTTGCTTTGCCAAGGTGGGCAGCAATATCGTTGGTGGGTTTAAGCCTAAGAATAAGATCATCGGCCTCGCGTTTAATTTTTTGGTTGGCAACATTTTCGACCGTGAAATCGGCAACGGCTGCAGCGAGAATGGCAATATTCACATTGCCAAATAGGCTGATGGCAGCTTTGAACATCTCTGCGGCACTGGTTACCTTGTGTACGTTGATATTGGGATGGTTGGGGTATTGCGAAACAGGTCCGCTTACAAAATCAACAACAGCACCCTGGCGAGCCAGTTCAAGAGCAATGGCATTACCCATCTTACCGCTGGAGTGGTTACCAATAAACCGAACGGGGTCAATATGCTCGTGGGTTGGGCCGGAAGTAACTAACACCCTAACTCCGCTAAGGCGCTGACTGGTAAAAAAAAAACCTACAACCTGCTCAAGAATGTTCTCGGGCTCCTCCATTCTGCCTTTCCCACTCAGGCCACTGGCAAGTTCACCTGTTGCCGCTTCAATAATAATATTCCCTCGCGCCTGAAGCGATGAGATATTCTGTTGAGTTGCCGGGTGCTTATACATATCCAAATCCATTGCGGGGGCTACCATAACCGGGCAACGGGCCGAAAGATAGGTTGTAAGCAACAGATTATCGGCTACTCCGGTAGCCATTTTAGCAATGGTATTGGCCGAAGCCGGCGCAATGAGGTATAAATCGGACCAAAGGCCTAAATCCACATGGCTATTCCAATCGCCATTTTCAGGATTGAAAAAATCGACCAGAATAGGATTTTTAGAGAGAGTTGCCAACGTAAGGGGAGTAATAAACTCCTTGGCTAGGGGTGTCATTAACACTTTAACCTCGGCACCCTCCTTTACTAGCAAACGGATAAGCGTTGCAGCCTTAAAGGCTGCAATGCTACCGGTAACACCGATAAGAATATGTTTTCCTTTAAGCCTCACTTTCGGAATTTTGATCTTCCTTAAACTCAAAGTGCAACTTGCCATCCAGAAACTCTTGTGCAGCTATGAGTGTAGGCTTAGGAAGACGCTCATAGAACTTTGAGATCTCAATTTGCTCACGGTTTTCAAAAACCTCTTCGAGGTTATCGGTATAGTAAGCAAACTCTTCGAGTTTACGGTTAAGCTCCTGTTTCATCTCAATGCTAATCTTATTGGCACGTTTGGCAATTATCCGAACCGATTGATAAATATTGCCTGTTTCCCTATCCAGCTTATTCAAATCGCGGGTTACTGTGTTAACCGGTGTATTGATTTTCTTGATGTCCATAGCGATATTTATACTTAGTTTAAATTTTGCAATACTTTCATTGTAGCATCGTACATTTTTTTGGCCTCGCTCGAGTACTTTGAACTTGGGTATTCACTAATAAAGGAGTAATACTCATCAAGCGCATTCTGAAAACGTTCCCTTTGCTTGCTTTCAACGCTATTATCGGCCAAAAGGTATGATGCTTTAAGAAGATGAAACATTAGTTCCTCGCGGTGCTTGCTTTCAGGGTAGTCCCTAATGCTATTTCGAATTGCCACGATAGCTGCCTTGTAATCGCCAATCTTGTAATATAGCATTGCGCTCAGGTACGATTTTTCAACTAACTTATCGTGTAATTCAGTCATGATCTTATTCACCTCAGCCTTACGTGGCGAATTGGGATAACGATTAATAAACTCAGTAAATGCCTCAATGGCTGCAAAGGTATTGGATTGATCGAGTTCAGGCCTTGGCGACGACATGTAATAGCAATAGGCATACATGAACTCTGCCTCCTCAGTAAATACACTACGCTGATAGTTTTTTCGGAACATATCGAAGTGATGGCCTGCAAGCAGGTAATCGCCCTGATGGTAGTAACCTTGAGCCAAGTAAAAATCAATAGTATCGGCCCGGAATGTACCCCTATAAACGTTTTGAAGCTGCTCAAGTAAGGTTACATATCGGTAATGATCTTTCTTTTTGTAGTACTCTAGGGCCATCTTGTATTTATACTCATAGTCTTTACTCTTAAGAACCTTCTCAAATCCACTACACGATGATAAAAGAACAATGGTTAAGGAAAGCAATACAAATCTCTCAAATTTAGAAAGGCACTGAATTTTCATAATCAAACCAATTATAATTAAGGCTTTGTTTTAAACAAGCAAATTTATTCAAAATCTTTGTAAAAATTAATGTTTTGGGTTTATATGACCAAAAAAATGATGCTGTTCGATCATAAAATTTGTTAATACAATGTATTACAGGTAATTATAAAATACTGTGAATAATTTTTATTACCAACAAACGTTTTGATAGCAAATTTAGTATAGATTTGCTGAAAATTTAAGGTAACGAATTATTAACCAAAATTTTTTATAACCGTGGATATTTTTGATAAGATTAACAACATGGGTCCAATAGGCCAATGGCAGCAGTATAGCCATGGCTATTTTTCATTTCCAAAACTTGAGGGCGAAATTAAACCCCGCATGATGTTCCGCGGGAAAGAGGTTTTAAGTTGGAGTTTAAATAACTACTTGGGATTAGCCAATCATCCTGAGGTTCGTAAAGCTGACGCTGAAGCTGCTGCAAAGTATGGCATGGCCTACCCTATGGGAGCCCGGATGATGAGTGGCCAAACCAGTAAGCACGAGGAGCTTGAGCAAAAACTTGCCAAGTTTGTTGGCAAGGAATCGGCTTACCTGCTTAACTATGGCTACCAGGGTATGGTTTCAATTATTGATACCATGCTAAACCGTAACGATGTGGTTGTATACGATTCCGAATCGCACGCATGTATTATTGATGGGCTTCGCCTTTTCCCTGGTAAACGGTTTGTATTCCAACATAACGACATGGATAGTTGCCGCAAAATGTTGCAGCATGCAACCAAAACCGCTGAGAAAACAGGGGGTGGCATTCTTTTGATTACCGAAGGAGTTTTTGGCATGGCTGGCGACCTAGGGAACCTTAAGGACATTGTTGACATGAAAAAGGAGTTCAACTTCCGCATTCTGGTTGACGATGCGCATGGCTTTGGAACCATGGGTAAAACAGGTGCTGGTACTCCAGAGCACTTTGGCGTAATGGATGAGATTGATATTTACTTTTCTACATTTGCCAAGAGCATGGCGGGGATTGGTGGCTTTGTGGCATCGAGCGAACAAATAATAAGATTCTTGGCTTACAATATGCGTTCGCAAATCTTTGCCAAATCGTTACCAATGCCCATGGTGATTGGTGCACTTAAGCGGTTGGAACTATTACAAACCCAACCAGAACTCAAGGAAAACCTATGGAAGATTGTGAATGCACTTCAATCGGGGTTAAAGGAAATGGGATTTGACATAGGTAAAACAGAATCGCCTGTAACCCCTGTATATATGAATGGTGGAATACCCGAAGCAGCAAATATGGTTTACGATTTGCGCGAAAACTATGGCATTTTCTGCTCCATGGTGGTTTACCCTGTAATTCCAAAAGGACAAATCCTGCTCCGCTTAATACCCACTGCCGTTCACACCCTGGAGGATGTTAAGGAAACCATAAACGCCTTTGCATCCGTAAGGGAAATACTGCTGGCAGGAAAATACGATAAGGAAAAGATTGCTCAGATATAGTTCATATATTAAAGTAAAACCCCGCCCAAAGGCGGGGTTTTCTTTCTCTTGGGAAGTTAAACCGAGAATAGTCAATAGAAACACAAGTAATATGTACAAACCTTGTTTCTGCTGACTTATCGGAGGTAACCCCTACTTATCAAAAATCTTTAATTCCGAGTTTTCGGAATGAATAGACTTTGTTGGTCGATTCATCAATTTTCTCTTTTCAATTGATGGATTTAAGTTAAAAGAACTAAATCTTTCGTTCCCCAAGATACCGCTCTGCATCAATGGCAGCCATGCAGCCCGAACCGGCAGCAGTAATTGCTTGCCGATAATGCGGATCCTGAACATCGCCGCAGGCAAATACTCCAGAAAGATTTGTTTTGGTGCTTCCGGGAATGGTTTTGATATAACCTACCTTATCGGTTTCGATCCAGGGTTTGAAAATATCCGAGTTTGGATGGTGACCAATGGCCAGGAAGAATCCCGAAATATCAATTTTAACATCCTCACCGGTTTTTGTGTTGGTAAGAATTACCCCATTTACACCGTTCTGGTCACCAATAATCTCCTTGGTAACATGCTCAAAAAGTATCTCAACGTTAGGAGTGTTAAAAACTCGATCCTGCATGGTTTTTGAAGCACGTAAGTATGGTTTACGGACAACCATGTAAACCTTGTTGCACAAACCGGCTAAATAGGTAGCCTCCTCGCAAGCGGTATCACCACCGCCTACAACTGCAACATCCTTACCACGATAGAAAAACCCATCGCAAGTTGCACAAGCAGAAACCCCCATACCCTTGAACTTGTCTTCCGATTCAAGACCAAGATACTTTGCTGTTGCTCCTGTTGCAATGATTAGAGCATCGGTTTCAATTACCTTTTCATCATCAATAGTAACCCTGTAGGGTTGCTTGGATAAATCGGTGGAAGTTGCTATACCAAACCTCACATCAGTTCCAAAGCGCATGGCTTGCTTTTTCAGGTCTTCCATCATTTCGGGGCCATTAATCCCTTCAGGGTAACCAGGGAAATTCTCAATTTCAGTGGTGGTGGTTAACTGACCTCCGGGTTGAATTCCCTCATAAAGAACTGGCTTAAGGTTAGCCCTCGCTGCATATATTGCAGCGGTATAGCCTGCAGGTCCCGATCCCAAAATCAAAACCCGTACTTTTTCAACAGGTAAATCCTTACCTGCTAATTCCTTAACATCGTCGGTGCTTAGCGATTTGAAGACTGACATAACTATAAATATTTATAAATTAGAATATTTCAATTTGTTGCAAAAATACTAATATTTTGCAATGCTTTAACAACTAGTTAAATTGATTTTAAACAATATTTATAATTAATACTAATAACCGACTAAAGCTGGGATTTTAAAATTTATTCTCTGCAACGCCTGGTTTATAGGCGGTTAAATTTTAACTTCAAAACAGAACCCTATCTAAAACAGGTTTAGTTGAAGTTGACTAGTAGGTTCACCAACCTGTATTTTGTTTGGCCTGCTGTTACTGTTTTTTGAATAACAGTCATCAAGAGGTGAGTAAACAACGTACACCAAACCTACGTTCAAATAGCGTTCTCGTTTTCTCCATAGAAATAATGCAACTGGAAGTTATGCCTAATTTTTTTAGGCAGTAATTCTATGCCCCATCGCTTTTTGTAAAGAAAAACTGCCTCTTTAGCAGTGATCCCAAAATTGTTGGTAAGGAGCTTCAAAAAATTTTATCGTGTACTTTTGCTGCGTAAGTTTAATAAATCGCCCAACGGGCTGTGCTGCATAAATAAGTCTATGGGCTTTTAATCCAAAAGTTCGGCTGTCCGACAAAATGTATTTCCTTATCTTTGACCATGTCGCAAAGATTTTTTGCAAAACCAATTTACAACTTTGAGAAGAAACCCTAAGGGAATTCCTTCATTTTAGCTAATTTAGTCGGACACTGCTGACTGAAAATATATTCGAGTGAAAAAAAATATTTGGCAATCTGATGAAACGGATGATAGCCGGCTCACCTTGTGCATGCTAAAACATTATTGCTTAAATGCCTGATTGAATTTTTTACCACAAATATGGTGAATTTGTTAAATAGCTTTTTTGAATTAGACATACTAAAAAGGACGGGTATCTACACAAAGATAGCCATAACGGTCACAAGCCCTCCTTCAAGCAAAGAATTTAGTAAGCCGATAAAAAGTCGCCGAAAATTTAATTAAAACCTTTTGCAGTTTGAAAAAAGTTATATATTTGCTAATGATTAACACAGGTTATCACAAACAACCTTATGAAACATGACAGTTAAACCTTAAAAAATAAAAATCATGAAATATCTAATTTTTCTCTTATCAACTATGATTTTTGCATCTTGCAACTCAAGTGATAATGATCTATTTATTATCGACACAGCTATAGATATGTCTGTAAAAGACATAAATGGAAATGACCTACTCAATCCAAATAACTCAAATTCATTAAATGAAGACGAATTCAAAAGCAAGATTCAAGTCACAAATGCAACTTTTGTCTTTGTTAATAATTGGTTTTTTACAAATATAGGACTTTTATAGCTATACCGCTTCCTTGGCCTGCTGTTAATTCTGTTCGCAACAAA
>DSBV01000111.1 GCA_011045955.1 Bacteroidales bacterium
AAGCGGAACTAATCCCTCCGGGGTCACTTGGTTAAGCCAGTCTATCTAGGACTGGCTTTGTTACTTGGAATATCATTGCATTGACCATTAAGCCCGGAGGGATCATGAAGCGAAGCGGAACTAATCCCTCCGGGGTCACTTGGTTAAGCCAGTCTATCTAGGACTGGCTTTGCTACTATGAATATCATTGCATTGACCATTAAGCCCGGAGGGATCATGAAGCGAAGCGGAACTAATCCCTCCGGGGTCAATTGGTTAAGCCAGTCTATCTAGGACTGGCTTTGCTACTATGAATATCATTGCATTGACCATTAAGCCCGGAGGGATCATGAAGCGAAGCGGAACTAATCCCTCCGGGGTCACTTGGTTAAGCCAGTCTATCTAGGACTGGCTTGCTTGCTTAAAAAGCCTAGTATCACAACATTACATTTAGATTACGAAAGCAAATAACATTATCTCCATTAATTCAAAAAAATTCACTGTTGTCTGATAAAAATGTAAGAAAAGGGAGCCCACAAGGAACTCCCAACCCTTTTTGGTGGTTTTATTTTATCACAACCATTTCATATCCCAGCAATAGGCGCGATTCAGATGTTTTTGGCAACATCTACCATGAGTTTCTTATGAAGCATGGTCAACCTCTCTCGACCAGCAGGATTAAGAACATGATAAAAAAACAGGGATGGTTGACAGTTCAACCATCAGCCTTTTTAGGGTATTCTAATCTAAAATGTGTTGGACGAAATCCACAGAACGGGTAAACGACGGGCGGCAGGCATGTTAACACTTCGTAAGGTTCAATTTTACGACAGGGTGCTCAAAAGACGCTTTGAGCTCTTGACTAATCTTTTTGAAATGAGAGCTGACCTAATAGCCGCCATTTATAAACCCCGCTTGCAAATCGAGCTGCTGTTGAAGCAGCTAAAGCAAAATTTCCCGATTCCTTGAAAATCCGGATAAGGATTGGCAGAAAACCTATGATGAATTGATGCAGCCCACTCTGTTTTAGGGGGCTTACCTTTGAAAATCAGAAAATTGTAAATCTTAACTCTCTGTAAATATGTAAATTAAGAATTCAAACGATTAATTTTGTATTTTTATCGGACAATAATGTTCAAATATGATTAATTTAGCACAAATTTTAAAATTAAAAACATGAAACGGACAGTCGCTACATTAATCATGCTATTTGCTGCAACAGGAGTATTTGCGCAAATTTTTGTTGGTGGTAGCGTTGGTTTTAACGTCACTGGCGGAAAAACTGAAAGTGGCAACACTTCCACTGACAAGGTTACTCAAACCAGTTTCTCACTAACCCCCAAAGCAGGAATATTCCTTTCCGAAAAACTTGCAGTTGGAACCATGCTAGGTTTTAATCTACAAAGTGAGAAAACGCCTGGTACCCCTGAAGAAATTGATAGAACCATAACATTTGGGTTAACCCCGTTTGCCCGTTACTACGCCTTTTCTCTAAACAAACTCACAGTTTTTGCTCAAGGGAATTTAGGTTTTTCGTATGGTGTGGAAAAAAATAAGGTTGGTTCAGCAACCACAACTGGTCCTAAAACAACCACCATTGGGATATCGGCATTTCCAGGCATTTCATATAAATTGACTGATAAAGTTGAACTTGAAGCTGTTATTAGTGGAATTAACTTTACCCTTAACCGTGTTTCGGTTAAACATAACAACACAAAAGACATCACCAATACATTTGGAGTTGGTGCCAACCTCGATGCCATTGCAACTACCATAGGTGCAATTGTAAAATTTTAACGCCTACCCTATGGATTAAACGAAGAGACGCTTATGCGCGTCCCTTTTTTTCTGCCTTTTTGTTTATTTTCCTGTATTCCTTGCAAACCGGGGTTAAACCACACTCCGCACACTTTGGTTTTCGGGCCGTGCAAACATAGCGTCCATGTAAGATTAACCAGTGATGAGCTTTAGGAATAAGTTCAAGGGGGAAGTTATCCATCAGCTGGCGTTCAACGGCAAGTGGGGTTTTGGCATTGCTAACCAAACCTATTCTGTTTGCTACTCTGAATACATGGGTATCGACAGCCATAGCCGGTTTATCGAATACTACCGATGCGATAACATTGGCCGTTTTTCGGCCTACGCCAGGCAAGCGTTGTAAAAGATTGATATCGGAAGGGACCTCGCCATTAAACTCAGTTATCAATAGCTTGGCCATTCCTAACAGATTTTTTGCTTTACTGTTTGGGTATGAGCAGCTTTTTATTATTTCGTAAATATCTTCCACGCTGGCGTTTGCTAAACTCGCAGCATCGGGAAAACTTTTGAAAAAATTTGGTGTAATTAGATTTACACGTTTATCGGTACATTGTGCGCTAAGGATTACTGCAACAAGCAGCTGGTAAGGATTTGAATAATGCAATTCGGTTTCAGCAATAGGACGGGTTTTCTCAAAATACTCGATAACAAAACTGTATAATTCCTTTTTTGATTTCATCTTGTTTATCATTAACCCCAAAGTTACATTAAATTGACTAAACTTGTTTTGTTTCCACTGGCTAATCTTATCTTAATATATTTCTGCATCTACATTTTATTAGCCCGATTGAATTTGTTTATTAACCTCTAAACTTATTTCAGGACTTACCAAAAATTAAAATTATGTAACAGATATTCCCGCACGCTTGTCATAATGAGTTCATCTGAACCATCGCTATGTGCCTATAACCCTGACATCCCTTTTGATTAGGTTTTTGGCAATCGCTCTTTGCCTTGCTTTCTGGTTGCGATGCAACTGATACTACCTGAGCTTTGGTTTTTGCAATTCGTGCATCGCTTAATATTTTGAATACCACTATACCCAGGGTTAAAACCCTAGCCTAAAGCGATTTGCCCTTACAGGGCGATAAATACTAATGAATATGGGCATATGGGAATGAGCGCGAACGAAGGGATTGAGTAGATAGTTGTCGGCTGATGGATGGCTTGTGCCCCGTTCTCTCGTGTTATACTTAACAGCGCTGAAGCATCGCTTTATATTTTCCACCCTTTACCTCCTTTCAATGATATTTCTTGCTATCGCTCGAAATGATAAAGAGCGTTGGTCGTGAGACTTGTTAACCGTTTTTCGATTTCATTTAACGGCTCACGGTTCACGGTTCACGCTTAACGTTCTAACTTCCTCTAACTTCCATCACATTCCGCCTCATTCCGACTCATTCCGATTCATTCCAACTCATTCCTCTAAAAATCTTACTGCCTCCTCATTTTTATCAGCCCCTATGGATTTGTTAATTCATGGCACTTCGGTTTAAGCAAATGTTGCACAAATTACTAACTTTGCAACTCCAAATAAAGAATACTTTGGCATTAATTTACCTACAAGCTGAGAATGTAAACAAATCGTTTGGTGACTTGGAGGTATTGAGCGATGTATCGCTTAGCCTATTCCAAAACCAGCGCACAGCCCTAGTAGCAAGAAATGGAACAGGTAAAAGCACATTGCTTAATATCCTTGCAGGATACGACACACCCGATTCCGGAAAAATAATCCTGCGGAACGATATAAGCGTTGGCTACTTACCCCAGGAACCTCAACTCGATTTATCAAAATCGGTTTTAGAAAATGTTTTTAATGCCGATGATGCTATTTCGGTTACCATGCGTAATTACGAAAAAGCTATTGAGTCAACCGATAAAATGGCATTGCAGCATGCCATTGACGAGATGGACAGGCTTAACATTTGGGATAGAGAACAAAAGGCCAAGCAAATACTCTCAGTTTTTCAACTCACGGATATAAATCAACCCGTTCAACTACTTTCGGGTGGTCAGCGCAAGCGAGTTGCGCTTGCTGCGGTGCTGATAAGTAACCCCGACCTGCTTATCCTCGATGAGCCAACCAACCACCTCGACCTCGAGATGGTGGAATGGTTAGAGGATTACCTAACACGGTCGCAAAAAACATTGCTGATGGTTACCCACGACAGGTATTTCCTTGACCGCGTTTGCACCGATATTATTGAGATAGATCAAAAGCAGGTTTATACATACAACGGAAACTATACTTATTTTATTGAGAAACGCGATGAGCGAATTAGGGCAAAACTGGCAGGAATTGACAGAGCAAGCAACTTGCTCCGACGGGAAACGGAATGGATGCGCCGCATGCCCCAAGCGCGAGAAACCAAAGCCAAGTATAGAATTGATGCATTTTACAAGCTCCGCGAAACTGCACTACAAAAAATTCATTCCAAAGATGTTGAAATAGGCGTAAGCGCCTCGCGCCTTGGAAAAAAAATAATGGAGGTACATAATCTTTCAAAAAGCTTTGGCAGCAAAGTAATTCTTAAAGATTTTAGTTACACCTTCAACCGCTTTGAACGACTTGGGATTGTAGGAGCCAATGGCACAGGCAAAACCACATTCCTTAACCTGATTACTGGAACACTCCCTCCCGATTCCGAGGAAATTGACCCCGGTGCAACTCTAAAAATTGGATATTACCGACAGGACGGAATGAACATTCCGGAGGATGTTAAGGTTATTGACGTAGTTCGTGAAATAGCTGAGGTAATCACCCTTGCCAATGGTAAAACTATAACCGCATCGCAGTTTCTAAACAACTTTCTATTTACACCCGATAAGCAACACACTCTGGTTCGTAAACTAAGCGGAGGCGAAAAGCGCAGGTTATACCTGCTAACAGTGCTTATGCAAAACCCTAACTTTTTAATACTCGACGAGCCAACCAACGACCTCGATATTTTTACGCTCAATGTTTTAGAGGATTATCTGATTAACTATCCTGGCGTAGTAGTAGTGGTTTCGCACGACCGGTATTTTATGGATAAACTGGTTGATGGCCTGCTGATTTTTGAGGGTGATGGGGAAATTAGTGGCTTCCCGGGCAACTACACTGAATACCGTGAATGGGCAAAGGAACAGGAAATAAGTAATGCTGAACATCAATCCATCTCAAAGAGAAAAACCGAAAGCAAACGCCCCCAGCATGAAAGGAAAAAGAACAAGTTAACCTTTGCCCAAAAGAAAGAGTTGGAAAAACTTACCGATGAAATAGAAAAGCTGGAAAAGGAAAAGAAAGAAATTGAAAGTTTGCTCAACGGTGGCACTCAGGATACTAAACTGCTTATGGACATCTCAAATAGGTTTAGTGAAATTTCCAAACTACTCGAGGACAAGGAAATGCGCTGGCTCGAATTAAGCGACATTGGAGAATAGCAACGTCAATCCCCTAATTCGATACGTAATATCTTTCGGGTATTCTCATCAACCCCAAACCTATTATCGATTCGGTAACCAATAACCCATGCAATTTCGTTTTCCGAAGTCAGAACAAAAACCCTTTCCTTTTCAGGAATGGGTAACTTTATATCAATCAAAAAATCGCTAATCTTTTTAAAACCGGTCATTCCGAAAGGAATAAAGCGATCGCCTGGTTGCCATGGTCTTATGGTAAGCGGAAACTCCAGCTTTCCAAAATCGAGGTTTGCTACTTTTGGATCTTTCTTAAAAGGACTACCCTTGAAATAATCATTTAAAGTGATATTTAGTTTTATGGGGTGTTCGACATGCCTAGCATTGGCATCAAACTGAACCCAATGGGGCTCTAATGTTTGTTTGGGTTGAATAATTAGCTGATTTCTATCGCGGAAAACCACATGGGTTTCGGACTCAACCTTACCCCCGGCTGAAGATTCCAAAAGGTTAAGAACCTCACCTGCCATGGCAGGTGTATAACTGAAGTTCGAGAGAAAATCGACCAGAAATAGATTGGCTGCGGGTTCATCTCTAAGTTTTTGAATATCAAGGTAAACTTTACCGCCGTCTTCGTAAATAATTTCCCTGCGGATTTGCGATAGTTGCCTATCAACAAGTAGTTGAGCCTCAATAAGATGTTTTGCGGTTTGATAAATTGAAATATCAGCTGCTGGATTCAACTCCCAAAGCAAAGGCATTACCTTATGCCTAATAAAGTTACGTTTATATTTTAAAGTGGCATTACTGGAATCCTCACGGTACGAAATTTTATGCAGCGAAGCATACTCTTCAATTTGGTTTCGTGTAGCAAAAAGTAGTGGGCGAATGATATTCCCGTTTACGGGTTTGATTCCGGTAAGCCCCCTTAAACCAGTTCCCCGACTAAGGTTTAGCAGCACGGTTTCAACAGAATCGTTTAGGTTGTGGGCTACGGCTATTCGGGTGTATTTATATTCCTTACCTATCTCATCAAAGTATGCATAACGCAATTCCCGTGCAGCCACCTGAATAGAAAAACCATTCTTCTTGGAATATTCCAGAGTATCGAACCCAATGGAATGAATAGGAATGCCATTCATCAGGCAATGGTAACGAACAAACTGTTCATCGGCATCCGATTCGTCACCCCGCAAGCCAAAGTTGCAGTGAGCAACACCAACGCTAAACCCTGCATGAACCAGAAGGTGCAAAAGCACCATTGAATCAATGCCACCGCTAACCCCTACCAGAATTTTATCTTGGTCATTTGCCATCTGGTGCTCCCTGATGAAATCGATCAGTTTACTCTGCAACATCTATTCTGGCGTTTAGGGTTTCTAAAATGGCTCTTGCCTTAACTAAGCACTCCCTGTATTCAGCTTCCGGTTGCGAATTAAAGGTTATTGCACCGCCAACTGTAAACGACAAATAACCATTGTTTCTATTATAAAGCAAGCTACGAATTACCACGTTAAAATCAAAATCCCCATTAGGCATAAAATAGCCAACAGCACCAGAATACAAACCGCGTTTTGAGCGCTCAAAATGCTCAATGAGTTCCATTGCCCTAACTTTTGGCGCACCTGTCATTGAACCCATTGGAAATGTTGCACGGAACGGATCGGTTGGGCGAAGTCCATCGGCCAACTCGCACGACACGGTTGAAATCATCTGGTGTACCTGTGGAAATGTGTAAATCCCGCAAAGTTCATTTACCTTAACACTCCCGCGCATGGCTATTCGCGACAAATCGTTCCGAACCAAATCGACAATCATAACATTTTCAGCTCGCTCTTTGGGATCGGATTTTAGCCGCTCTATTTCAATACTATCGGCCTCTTGGGTTGCCATGCGTGGTGCCGTACCCTTAATGGGTTGGCTAAATAGCCATGCGCCATCGCGACGAAGGTAGCGCTCAGGGCTAGCACACATTAAATACCTATCGGTTACTTTTAGAAACGCACCAAAAGGCGTTGGTGATTTTTGGTAGAGCCGATTGAATGTTAAATATGGTGAAAGATTCATCCGGTATGCAAAAAACTCCTGGCACAAATTCATCTCATAAATATCGCCACGGGCAATATGCTGCTTCACAGCTCTAATCGTTTTTAAGTAATCGGAATATGTGTAGTGCGATTGAAAAACGAGAGGAACTTGGCACTCTGTATCATCTATATAATCGCCATTTAGCCGAACAATCAGTTCATCCAGTTCTGCCTGTGATGTTTCATCCCGATTGTATTGAAATACAGCCGTATTACCATTCACTAACACAAGAATCCTCGGCGAAAAGAAAAACATATCAGGAAAACCAAGGCTATCGGGGTGCTTTGAGTCAAGATTCTCAAGTTGATTTTTAAGATCGTATGTAAAATAGCCAAAAACCCAATCCTTATGAGCGCTTAGGAACCTATCGAGTTCATCAAAATGATTAGAATTTGAGCTACAAGCCGAGCTAACACCTACTGCAGCAGCCAGTTGAAAACGGCTGGTAAAATTGGTTCCCGGAATAGTGAACCTATCGGATCCCCGAAGAAGAATACCCACATCAGCGTTTTCAACCTCAATCGCCAGATTTTTGGCAAACCTATCAAAATTACTTACCCTATGGATGTATTTACTGCGCATAAGCGCAAAGGTAGCCAATTATGGGTTCATGAAGAAAGGGTATGGTTTAATTTTTCTTGAACTGGTTCATCATCTCAACAACTGTATGTTCAAAATGGGTATATCCCAAACCCAACCCTTGCCTACTACGATTAGTATTAAAAGCTACGCGATGACCAACATTACGGGCTACAAATCGAGGTGCAAGATCAAAAAGAGGACTAACCAAGTATAGTAACCACTTAGGGGCCAACATTTTGGGGAGTTTAAATTGGCCAGGAAATTTATTCTCGATAATAGCAACCAGTTCCATGAAGTTTGACACTCGTTCAGCAACAATAAATCGACCGGAAGCAGAAGCACTTTCGAGGGCTAGCACATGCGCTTTAGCAACATCGCGTTCATCAACAAAACCGAAGTAAAGGTTAGGTGCACCAAAACGATACTTACCGGAAAGCAAATCCTTCATGATTTGAAGGTCTCCGAATTGGAATTTCCTGCAAGTGAAAGCCCAAGAACCAAAGCGAGGTTTATTACCCCTAACTTCCATTTACTCTGTTCCGCATTAATTCGCCATGCCTCCCTCTCAGCCTGAACCTTTGAAAAGGAGTAAGGTTGATGCTTTAGTGAACTTGTGTTATTGAAATGCTCCTCGGTAAACTCGCTTAATCCCTGTTCCTTCATGTCGATATTATCGCCATGAACAGCAGCCACACTCGATGTTAGCACCACCCTTTTAACTCTCGATGATTTGTTTGCAGCACCTAATACATTCCTTGTTCCCTTTACTGCAGGGTCAACCAAATCGCGCTGCGGGTCTTTGAACCGAAGGATAAATGGCGAGGCCATATGGATAATGGCATCAGCCCCCTCAGCAGCGCTATCAAATGTTCCATCAATCAGCAAGTCAGCCTCAAAAGGTTCCAGCAAGGAACCGGAATTGGGCAAACCCAACAAATGCTGATACTTCTCTTTCTTACTAAACGCCCTAACAGGCACCCTTACCCGGTAACCTTTTTCAAGCAATTCTTTAACAACCCAAGAGCCTATATAACCGGTACCACCAGTTACAAGTATAGTTTTTATCATACTTTTAAAATTTTAGTTATAAAAGAAACAAAACCCCCAAAAAAAGTTTTTGCCGAAAATTCTATTCGTATTCAAGAATGTAGGGCTCTTTTACCCTAAACTGTTCGAAACTCCTTCGGTTCTCGGTTGAAATAAACCAGTAGGCAACATCGGCATCGGCTGGTAATTTAGGGTAGTAGCCAAAACGAAAAAGAAAGGTAGGAAATATCAAACTTTCGTTCTTCAATCTTAAACCAATGCCAAGCCCACTGTAAAGGGTGTTTTGGTAGATTAATTCATCAGCCTCACCAACCATACCAAAATCGGCAAAAACAAAAAAGGCTGGTCGGAATCCATAAATGTAATGAGGTGAATACATCATGGACTCAAAGTTGAACATTAAGCGAGTTTGGCCGTAAAGGCTCGGGCTACTTAAACCTCGCACACCATAATTGCTACTTAAAACCACGTACTCCCGTTCCCCATCAAAGCGTATGTTTCCACGAGTAAAATCATACCGCACAAAGTGTCGGATGTCATTACTACCAATACGGTAAAGATTTGAAAAGTACTGTGCCCTTATGTTAATAACCGCCTGCTCAATTTTGGAGCCTTCGGCAAGGTAACCACCTAGCCGCGACGAAAGGAACAAATATCCAGCTGGTGTTATTTCGGCAGCTGACAATTCTCCACCAATTAAAAAACGGCGTTGAAAAGAAGTTTGCTGGATACCACTGGTAGCCTGAATTTTAAAGCCAACAGGAATATCCTCAGTGTTGCCAAAGCCAAAGTACAAGCTAGAACGGTAAATAGTTTGCTTTGACAAACCCAACGATACAACATAGTTTTCCTGGGAATGGAAAGATGGGTTAAAGTACATGGAAACTGGCAAAGCCTTAAAAAAATCTTTCCGATTGTATCGTAATGCTATAACAAGATTGAAAGGGGCGCGAGTGGTTGACCTTGGGCTAACTCGAATTGAACGGCCAATCCAGTAATCTTGGTTCTGATAATTAACCTGAATAACAGAATCATTTGTAAAGATTTTATAGGGTTCATCGGACCTTATGAGTTCAACACCTCCGGCATACTTGGTTTTTGAAGCATAAAAATCACGGTTAAATCTCATTAAGTAGGTTTCATGCGCATGGCCATTTCGAATAAAAAAGTAACTCGAAATGTATGAGCCAAAATAGTTTGGCACTTCTAATTCCCCCTGATATGACCATTTATCGGGAAATGATTTATCGTAATATGCAATGGCTTTAACTCTCATACCTAACCCGGCAAAGTTCCGTTCCGATAGTGCGAACTTCATCTTTTCCGGTGATGAGTATTGCATTCCAATTGACATTGTCCATCTATCCTTGGTTATCACAAAAACATTCACTAACCCGGTATCACTTAAAGTTTGAATTAGGATATTGGCATCCTCAAAGTAATTACTTTGACGAAGGAGCTGCTCGGTTTCTGCCATATCAAAGGGGACTACCTTATCGCCCTCTTTGAAAAGCAAATTGTTTTGAATAATTTTTTCCCATGTTTTTAAATGCAAGCTATTTCCAATTTCTTCAATATTTCTCTTTGGTTTAATTGTAGTATCGTAAACCGAATAACCAAAAGCGTCAAAACGAACAATGCTTACATTTGATATTACCTTGCCCTCATACCGTATGAAACGATTAACCGCCTCCTCATTAGTCATGGGAGCATTTTTAACACTTTGACGGCCAAACCATTTATACATGGTTTGTGTCATTTTTACCCCTTTCCTATAGCTAGTATCGGTTTTAACGTTATTACTATCAACTTGAGCAAATACGGAAATAGCATAAAACCCATGCACAGAAAAATAAACCATCATTACTATGGCAATGATGGCTTTATTGATGATTTTTGCAAATCGCCTTAACCCTATCATTTAAAAAACAATCAGCTTAGTCCTTAGCAAATTTCTTGGCATTAATTTCAACCTTTAAAATGAAGAAAAAGTTTTGATCGTCGAGCTGAAGGAATTGGTAGTTTAAAGGCTCTCCGGTTTTACGGGCAATATCAATCAAGCCTAAACCTGCACCACCCTTATCGGAAAGGTTTCCTTCGCGTATTTGTCGCTTATACATCTCTTTCAGTTCCTCAGGAGTTGCATTATTTACGGTAATCAAAGCGTTTTCCAGGTGATCCTTATGCTTTCGGGCAACCTTATTAGATGTGATTATGTAGTATGTATCGTGCTTCTTACCAATAATAAAAAGACCTTTCCCAATGTTACGCTCCTGAATCTCATCGGAATGCTTATTCATATTCTGAAGGGTTTCAACCATAACATGGTAAACTTTACGCTGCACCGAACGTTCCTCGCTATTTTTTTCCATATCTGATTCCGCCATCGATGTAAACATCTTTGTGATTTCATGGCTAAATTCCCCTAAGTAAACCAGGGAAAATCCATTATCAATCATTTCGTCGTAAATATTCGATACGGATTTAATGAAATTAAATGATAAGTTCATACACCAGAAATTTTATGCTGCTTTCAAAAATATAATAAAAAAGGTCGGAAAGCAAACCATCCGACCTTAATTTTTTAGCCTACAAACCAAGGAGTTCCTTCCCTTGAATGCAGTTAATATCGCGTGGGACATTAGCCTCAGCAATCCTATTCAGGTCGGCCTGAAGCTCATCGGTGATAAATCCTTTTTCCTCAAAAAGTCTTTTTACACCAGCGTAGTCGCCATTACCCTGAAGGGTAAGAATATCTCTGGCAAGCGAGTTCATGGCTTTGGTCATCTTGTCAAAATTAATACGATATGTTCCTGATTCGGGCAAGCGTTCAAAAGCGCCACGTTCTTTTAGGTAGTTAAAGCAAACCATGTTGGCCTTACCATGCGACGAAGCTGCACCAAACCTTACCGATCGGAAAATACCTGCAACAAAGGTTACGTAGTTGTCCATCATATCCTTTTCAGGCAGTTCGCCCATTTGAGCAAGTTGCGATACCATGTAAAGGCCAAGTATGTCGGCTTTCCCCTCTTCCAAGGCAGAATGCATCTCTTTTAGTGCCTCCCGAACTGTGCCTTTGCCATTCACTAGGTTTTTTATACCAAGACCGTGCGCAACCTCATGAAACATAACGTTCTCAAAAAATGCATCAAACTTGATATGATCACGTTGTTCTTCAGTTATCAGCATATTTCCTATAGGAACTAGTATTTTTTCGAACTTGGCTTTCATGGCATTCTTAAGCTGCAGCTTGCGGCTACCCTTTTCCAGGTGAACACGCGGATCGTTAGGCAGATTTATAGCTATAGTTTTGCTACCCGCGTTGCAATCGCCGGCATAGTAGGCAACTTCATAAACCCCCAAATCGGAATCGATGCCAGGCTTTTCCATTTTGTAAGCGGGTTCAACCGGTAAACTTTCCTGTAACTTGGGAAGTAAAGCAGCAAACCGATTGATTTTTTGAGTCCAATCCAAATCCTTTATGAGAATGTAAGCTTCATAAGCGGCTTTATAGTTAAACAGGGCATCCTCATAGTTTTCGATTGGCCCAACAACAAAATCAATTTTGTTATTTTTCATATCCATCCAGGCTAAATCGCTGGCATAGTAATCGTCGGTTTGTAGGGCATCGGCACGGAGGGTAAGGTACTTTTTTAACCCTTCGTCTTCGGCAAGCTCGGCTGCCTTGCGAAGCAAATCGGCGGCTTTATCAATTTTTTCCTTGTAGGCAATATGGTATGGAACGGATTCAAGTTTGCCATCGGCATTACGGACTATTAGCGTGTAAAGGCTTGTTTTGTCGGGTGCCTGAAAGGCTTCAAACTCCTCACGGGTCATATCCAATGGATAAAAATTTGCACCCAAAGGTTTTTCGCCATAGCCTTCAACAAAGGGTTTATTAGCGTTAAGCCTTTCCCAGGGCCCATAGTTAATCATCCCAAAATCACGAGTGGCGTCATCGGAAATTTTACTTAGCAGTTCCTCCTTATCACCATAGGCTTGAAGCCAAAAAAGTTCATCCATGATTTCAGCAACGTCAAACAGGATGGATAGCATCTGCTTTTCCTTATCGGACAGGTTAATTATATCAACCCTAAGCTCAACGGGAGCAAATTCATTGACCTTTTTCTGCATATCGGACATCTGCGATTTTTTATTGTTGCAACCATAAATTAATACTATTGCAACAGCGGCTAGTAGTAATGTTATTTTTCTCATACCTTAATTATGTTGATAGATTATTGTTCCTTTTCCTCTAAAACATCATCGGAATTAAATCTAAACCCCAGACGTTTTCCTGTTTGTAGCTTGGCATTTTCAATTTTAGTGTTAAGCTGCACAACCGAAGCAATTTTAACCACATCATAGGGTGGAACTAGTAAGTCGAACTCCAATGCATACATTATTGCCGTTTCGATAATTGTTCTTAGCGATTTTTTATCGATTACGGCAGTACCAAAATTATTGTAAAGGAAACCCATTTGGCGTTTCCCTTCAACAAAGTAGTGATATTCTCTGTTAACAAAAATACGCCCAATAAGATAACCTAGGTCATCAAGCCTGTTGAACTTGAATGAATCGGCTAAAAAGTTATATATGTTGATTATTCCGCAGTAGGAGTTTAATACATTATCAGTAACATACGATAACTTCCAGATGCTATGATCGCGGTCAAACTCAAATACGTTGGTGTGCATGCTAAAAATAAGCAAATCGCCGGCTACCTTTAATTCTACTTCATATTTCCCTCTGTCGTTATACTCTAGCTTAACCCGTTTATCATAGCCTTTAAGTTTATCGTTTAAGTCTTCCTCAATTTCCTTTAGCACTTCCTTGATTAAACCAAAGACTTCAAGAGTATTATCAAAAATTTTCTGCTTGATAATCGCTTTTTCGGTTAGCAGGTATTGAATTTTTTGCTGTGTGGTTTGGATTTCCATATAAATTTAGTTTAAGAATTTCAAATATACATCAAATACACAAGTAAGCAAGCAAAAAAAGGCTGCCAAAAGCAGCCTTTTGCGAAAAATTGAATAAAAGTTAGTATGCCTGAGCAAAAATAGCCCTACGTTTCGACGGTTTGCCTGTTACAATGCATTTTCCATCTTCTTCGGGCAAATCGAGTGGGATGCAACGAATAGTTGCCTTTGTTTCCTCTTTAATCAGAGCTTCGGTTTCAGG
>DSBV01000040.1 GCA_011045955.1 Bacteroidales bacterium
AAGCCCGTAAAATCTCGCCGGTAGTTATAAGTATTCCTGTAATCTTCAAAACCCTTAGTCACACTTCTAACATCGTCGCTTTCAATACGATACGTTTTACCTATTATATCCAAAATATTTTCGGCTGAGCCAATAACTTGCTTTTCGGTTAAAGGATTTGGCATTGGCCACCAAGGGGTTATGCCAAGATTAAAGTAACGGCTAACAGCATCAACAACCATTTTAGTTGCCATAACCTTACCCTCCAACGAGTAACCAGCAATATGTGGTGTTGCCACAAGGGAAAGGCCTGCTAATTCCATGTTCAATTGGGGTTCGTACTCCCACACATCAATAGCCACATCGGCTTTGGGGTTTTGCTTTAAGAAATGGATTAGGGCCGTTTCATCAATCACCCCACCCCGCGATGAGTTTAAAAGGTATGCCGTAGGCTTACACAAAGCCAAATTCTTCTCACTTAATATATGGTAGGTAGGATACTTGCCTACTCGTGTCAAGGGAACATGGAAGGTAATGATATCGGAAACCTTGAGTAATTCATGAAAATCAACAAAAGTCGTTATTTTTTCCTTTTCCGCCCTCGGCGGGTCGCAGCAAATCACATTCATGCCCAATGCATTGCCAAGGGTAACCACCTTACTACCCACGTTACCAATACCTACAATACCAATGGTTAGGGTTTTGGGATTAAGATTTTTTGAACTGATCCATCTCACAAGTGCAGAGGCTACCCACTGCTGGACAGCAGCAGCGTTACAACCGGGAGCGGTTACCCACTTTATTCCATTGGACTCGCAGTACAGAGTATCGATATGATCATAGCCAATTGTTGCCGAAGCAATGAACTTAACCCTTGAACCGTGCAGTAAACCGTGGTTGCAGGTAGTGCGGGTTCGAATAATTAGCACATCAGCATCTTTTACCACCTCTTGGCTAATAAGATGCCCAGGAAGATACTCAACATCGAAAAAGGGTTCAAAAACACCTTTAAGGTAAGGGATATGGCTATCGGCAACTAACTTCATAGGTAAATTTTGCACAAAGATAGCTAGTAAAAACTGTTATACCCTGCATTGTCAAACTGTCAAAATAAACTAATTTTATCAAAAAAATACAATGATTATTGCACCCTTACCGGAATTTGGCACATACCTCAACCTTCATCCCCTTTTTGAGCGGGTTGAACAGGCATTAATTACTTTGGATTTCAGCAAACCCGGAGAAAAAATATTCATAGATGGGGAAAACCTCATAGCCATTCCCTCGTTCAATAAAGCACGCCCTGCTGTTGAAGCCCCATTAGAATCGCACGATAGGTACATAGATATTCAAATATGCCTGCAAGGCGAAGAAACAATAGGATGGCGCGACAGGCAAACCTGTAGTGCCATTAAAGAGCCCTATAACATCGATAACGACATGACCTTTTACTCCGACCATCCTACTTGTTTTATCAATCTAAAACCTAATCAATTCGCAATATTTTTCCCATCCGATTGCCATGCGCCTTTGATTGGGGAAGGTTTTATTAAAAAAGTGGTGTTTAAAGTTAAATTAACCAAGTAATTGCATAAATTTTGTAGTAAAAAATATTACCACAAACTGACCAACCAATGAAACGCAATTTATTGAGAATTTCAGCTGTGCTGGCAATACTAACCATGGGAGCCTGTGCAACCATACTTAACACACCAAAGCAAAAGGTAAACTTAACGTCAAATCCAATTGGTGCCGAAGTTTACATTAATGGTAAAAGCACCAATAAAACTACACCATGTACGGTTTGGGTTAAGCGCAAGGTAAAGAAAGGAACTGCAAATGGGCGAAACCAGTATATCTACGAGTTCCGTAAGGATGGCTTTGTTCCTTACACCTATACCGATAATGCAGAGGTTAGTAGTAAAATATGGTTAAACCTGTTTCTAAACGTTGCCGCCCTACCTGCTTTTGGTCTAGATTTTATCTCAGGTGGTGCATACTACTACAATAACGATGTTCTGGCAACCCTCCAAAAGGAATCAACCGGTTATGTGGTAATTCGCGACACAGTAGTTAAGCAGGTTTACGTTACTGCACCCGAGGCCAAAGGCTACATGTTTGAGAAACTATCGGATGTTGATGTTGACATCCCAAACAATAACCTGGAGTATCCCTTGCGCTTTGCGCTGATTATTGGTAACGAGGACTACAGCAGCAAGCAGGTTGACCTGAATAAAGAGGTTAACGTTGATTTTGCTAGGAACGATGCTAGCGCGTTTAAGGAATACGCCATAAAGGTATTAGGGATTCCCGAAAGCAATATAATCTTCCTGCTCGATGCCACTGCTGGGCAAATGAATCAGGCCATTGCAAAAACAAATCTGATAATAAAAAATGCCAAGGGCAAAGCCGAGGTGTTTGTTTTCTATGCAGGGCATGGCTTACCCGATGAGGTTACCCGTGAGCCATACCTCATTCCGGTTGACATTAGCGGACAAAATGCCCGCGATGGCATTAAGCTAGCCGATTTATATGCCAAGTTAACAGAATACCCCGCAAAAAGGGTGATTGTATTTCTTGATGCATGCTTCTCAGGCGGTGCCCGTAATAAGGAACTGGTTGCTGCTCGCGGTGTTAAAGTTCGCCCCACTGAAAGCGTGCTTCAGGGCAATATTGCTACACTATCGGCCGTATCCGGCGAACAAAGTGCTCTGCCCCTCAAAGATAAGCACCATGGTTTCTTTACCTATTATCTGCTCAAAAAACTAAAAGAGACTAAGGGCAACATTACCTTTAAGGAGCTTAGCACCTACCTCGATGAGATGGTTCCCCTCCAGTCAGTGCTCCTGAACAGTAAGGAGCAAACTCCCGTGCTTAGAATGGGTGTAAACCCCACCGAGGAATTAGAGAATTGGGTACTTACAAAATCGAACTAGTATGGCATTATACTTGTTAAAGCTAGGTGCCAAGCCTAGCTTTTTTTATACCATGATTAAAAAGATTTTAAGCACAGCAGTCATTCTTTCAATCTCACTTCTTGAGCTGTGGGGACAGGCAAAGTTTAACGTAAGCGGCTACATAAAGGACGCACAAACAGGTGAGGTTCTCATTGGTGCAACAACTATTGCCAAAGGAATAAACATTGGAACAGCCACAAACAACTATGGATATTTCACCTTATCTCTTCCCAATGGTGAACATATAATATCATTTGGTTACATTGGCTATAAAACCGAAGAAAAGGTAATTCAGATAAACAAAGATATAAGGCTAGATATTGAACTCTCGCCAAATACACAAGAAATTCAGGAAGTGATTGTTAGCCGGGAAAAAGGGAATAGCAATGTTCGGCAAGCCGAAATGAGCCTTGTAAAGCTTGACATGAAAAACGTAAAACAAATACCTGCCTTAATGGGAGAGGTTGATGTAATTAAAGCTATTCAATTACTGCCTGGGGTTCAAAGCACTGCCGAAGGGGGGTCAGGATTTAGCGTTCGGGGCGGAGCTTCGGATCAAAACCTGATAATACTCGATGAGGCAAACGTTTACAACGCTTCGCACCTAATGTGATTTTTCTCCGTTTTCAATAACGATGCAATTAAGGATATCAAGCTCTATAAGGGCGATATGCCAGCCTCGTTTGGAGGCAGGTTATCGTCAGTGCTCGATATAAAGATGAAGGAGGGCAACAGCAAGGACTTTAACGTAACCGGTGGAATAGGAAGTATATCGAGCCGGCTGACGGTGGAAGGTCCAATACTAAGGGAAAGAAGCTCATTCATGGTGTCGGGACGCAGAACGTATGTTGATGTGTTTTTCCCACTATTTAATAATGACGATTTGAAACAAAGCACGCTCTACTTTTACGACCTGAACGCAAAACTTAACTTAACTCTAAACCCCAATAACCGCATATTTGTTTCTGGATACTTTGGTCGCGATATGTTTGGTAGAGACATCAACGAATTCGGTTTTGGTAACCAAACGCTTACAGCAAGATGGAACCATATTTTCAAGCATAACCTTTTCATGAATACCACCTTAATATCAAGTAACTACACATACTTTTTGTAATCGAATACCAACGATGCCAATGCCATCAGATGGGAATCGAACATGGAAGAGGTTAGCGCAAAAATTGATTTTAACTACGCCATTTACCCAAAATATCAGTTAAGGTTTGGAATGTCCAGCGCATACCTAACATTTATGCCGGGTTTAATAAAAGGTACTAATCCTCAATCGTTTATACAACGCTGGGAAATCCCCAAACAGCATACGCTGGAGCATGGCATATACTTATCGAATGAGTTTGACCTAGGAAGAATTTCCTTTAAAGCAGGATTCCGTATATAGACCTTCCAGAACATTGGGAAAGGCCAAAGCCTTGTAATTTCTCCCGATTATAGGGTTACGGATAGAATTTATCATTCCAAAGGTGAGATTTACAATACATACATAAGCCCTGAACCTCGACTTGGAATGGTTTACCGATTAAGTGATAGCAGTTCCATAAAAGCCAGCTACTCACATACCACCCAGTATATTCAGCTGGGATCTAACTCTCAAGGCGGTAATCCACTTGATGTTTGGTTTCCAGCTTCGCTTAATATTAAACCCCAGCAAGCCGATCAGTGGGCTCTTGGTTACTTCAGGAACTTATTGAACAACCAAATAGAGGCATCGGCGGAAGTTTACTATAAAAAAGTTAAAAATTTTGTGGATTTCAAGGATTTTGCCGATGTTTAACTCAACGATGAACATGAAGCCGATATTAGGCAAGGAAAAGCATACTCTTACGGTTTGGAACTATTCACCCGTATCGATTTAGGGAAGTGGGAGGGATGGGTTAGCTATACTTACGGCAGAACCTTCCGCAAAACTCAGGGAGTTAACATGGAAATACATACAGCGCAACTTACGATAAACCCCATAATGCAACCGTTGTGCTTAGCTATCGACTAAATAAACAGATCACCCTTTCGGCAAACTGGATATACTCCACGGGTCAAACCTACACCCAGCCAACCGGACGATACGAAATTGATAACATTACCATACACATATACTCTGAAAGGAATGCCAAACGCTATCCGGATTACCACAGGCTCGACCTTGCCGTTAACATTAAAACTAAGAAAAGCCTTAGCCGGCGATGAAAAAGCGAATGGAATATCTCTATTTACAACCTTTACAACAGGCATAATGCATGGACCACAAATTTTGTTCAGGACGAAAAGAATCCGAACATAACCTATGCCGAAAAAACATACTTATTCCCAATTATACCATCAGTAACCTATAACTTCAAGTTTTAGCTATGAGAAAAATATCGACCATTATTGGGATTCTGGCCTTAGCGCTAACCGCATGCACAGAGCGAATAGACATTGAGTTAGATTCATCGGATTCAAAACTTATAGTTTACGGCAGTATAACCACCGATACCATGAGCCACTGCGTAAGGTTGATTAAATCGGTACCATTCTATAGTCCTACTCCACCCCCACCCGTTTCCAATGCCACGGTTTACATCATGGAAGGCAATACCCGCTATAACCTTACCGAGGATGCCGATAACCCCGGCTACTACTACACTGCGCCAGATGTTTTTGGGAAATCGGGGACAACTTACATCCTTCACATCGAAGATGTGAACATTGGAGGTGTTTCGTCGTTTCAAACTCAAGCACAAATGCCAACACTGCTCGAGGGCTACCAAACCAAATACCTGGATTCAATAAACGTAAGCTACAACAGGAACTGGGATGGATGGGTAGTTAATGGTTATGATAAAGAGCCCCAGAATATGCGAAACTACTACATGTTTCGGGTAAAAATAAACGATATACTATACAGCGACAGCCTTAGCAATCTGATTCTGGTTGATGATAAGTTTTTTAACGGGAACAACACTGAGGATGCAGCCTTTTACTTTATTCCTGAGAAAGATACTCTTAAAGCAGGCGATAAAGTAACCTTAGAACTTTGTGCTATTACCCGCGATTACTACCAGTACCTTAATGAAGCACTAAAGGCCTCAAGTCCACAATTCCCACTATTTAGTCCTCCTCCAGCCAATCCGATTACTAATATAAACAACGGTGCATTGGGATATTTTAGCGCTTATGCAATTATTCGGGCATCGTATACCATGAAACAAGAGGATTTTGATAGACAATGAAGATTTACAGATAAAATATGCTCCTAATATTTTAGACCACTTCAAGGTACCGCTCAAAACTCAATTGAATACCAGCATTACGAATAACAATGTTAGGTTGGCAAATACCTTGCTATACGAGCCGTTAGCTTGCGGAAGCGGAAGCGCTCAACAAAACGGTTAATCAAGCGTAACAAGTCGCTAAGCAATGTTAGGTAGAATATTACTGACATTAGCCATATAACCACAAGGTTGAACCAGAATGTTGGGATTTGCATATTGCCAATTATTTTGTAGTAGGAATAAAAGTGCGCCCTTCCATTGCGAGCCGTGGGATATGCATAGATTGGTTCGTACCTACGAACAAGATTATTGTTTACTTCAACAATCTTGGTAAAATCGTTTCGGTTGGTAACCAATGCCTCCAGGGCATTGTTGTGATGCATGCGGCTTAGCTCAAAAAGTGTAGCTTTACCAACCAAATCCCTTTCAAGCGATTTTACCACAGCATCTCGCCGTTCAACACAAACCCTGTACTTTGAATTGAAGTGATATTTTAGGGTATCAAGTTTAGCAAGTGTTATATCGATATAGCTAGGCGTAACTCTACTAATGCCTAAGAGTACCGTATCGGGGTAGGTGAAATTAATAATCGGGAAGTTCAGCTTTAACCTTTCAATCTCATTCTGCACAATGCTTAACCTCTGTCTAGTACGTGGCGTTTGTTTGCCAACAGCCAAATCGCTTTGCGCCTCATTCAACAATAACATTAGTTTGGGTATCAGTAAAGTTGCATTGTAGTTGTTATTGCTGATATCTTTATTGATAAAAAAGAAATGCTTATTATACTCATTACAACTAAACTGCTGCACGCAAAGAGCCTCATAGGGCCAACGGCTCAGTGTTAAATCTCCAATAATTGGAACATACTCTGCGTGGGTAAGGCTCTTATGTAACTTGCTATAGTTGATAACCACTCCACTGAACATCAGCTGGGGAACAATGATTAAGGGAATCATTACATAAATTGCTACAACCGAGTTTAATGCAGCTGAAAGGTTAAGCCCTATCATGCTTGCACAAAAAGATGTGGAGAACAGTATGGCCCAGTAGTACCAGAACATTCCTTGAATTTCAAGCACATGGGTTGATATTAAAACAAATACTAGCGATTGAAAGGATGAAAAAAATGAAAGCACTACAAGTTTTGAATTGATATAACTGAAATAGCTGAGGTTAAGAAACTTTTCACGGAAAAGAACTTTACGGTCGCTAATTATTTCCTCAGCACTTATGGTAAGGCCTAAAAAAATCATGGCCACCACGCTCATGAAGATAAAGCTGGGAATATTATCGTTTTCGCTAAAAATGTAGGCATTACGATTGGATTGCGTGCCATGTATATACTTTGAGAAGAAACTGATAATAAGCGCTAGCACAGGTGAAGCCAGAATGCTAATATTCATGAACTGGGTGTTTGCAAACTTGCTCCGTAAATTTCTCCTGAAATAAATCCATATCTGCCGTAGTCTCGATGGGATTTTAAAGTTATTAGGAGGTAGTGGCGAGGTGCAGGTTGGTTCAGCAACAATAATCTTACTTTGAATATTTTGCAGGTAAAGCTCATACCATTCCTTAGCTGAACGCTTTCGCTTTCGGGTTAATCGACCATACTCATTAACAACACGAGCTTCAACAATTCTTAAAATCACATCGGTATTAACGTTACCGCAAGTAATACACTCGCTCTCATCGGGCTTCAGAAAATTAGCCATGCGCTTAAAGTAAACCACTGCATCCATGGGATTGCCCTGGAATACAGGCCTACCACCTTGGTCAAGCACTATTATCTTATCAAATATTTTAAAGACATCCGATGAGGGCTGATGGATATTGGTAATTACAAGTTTACCCTTAAAGGTTTGCTTGCGCAAAATGAGCATAATTCGCTCGGCATCGAGCGATGAGAGCCCCGAAGTTGGCTCATCGACAAACAGAACTGATGGCTCACGCATAAGCTCCATGGCAATGTTAAGGCGCTTGCGCTGCCCTCCGCTTATGTACTTGTTGAGCGGGTTGCCAACCTTTAGGTCGCGTGCCTCAACCAAGTCAAAATCCACGAGGGTTTTATCAACCAGTTCAACAACTTCATTTTTACTGAGATGACTGAAACAGAAAAGAGCGTTATAGTAAAGATTTTGGAAAACCGTAAGCTCTTCAACCAGCAAATCTTCCTGGGGAACATAACCAATTACCCCTTCAAGTTCGGTTTTGCTATTATGAACATCGTACCCATTGATGTAAACCACTCCCGAAGCGGGCTTTAAATTACCATTGAGCAGGTTGATCAGGGTTGATTTACCCACGCCGCTTCCGCCCATAATTCCAACCAGCTGTCCGGAGTATGCTGAGAATGAGAAGGGGAAAACTCCATTCTTACTTCCCTTGTGCCTGTACTCTATATCCTTAGCAACAATGGAAACAAAAGGTTTACCGGGTGTTTGAATAAAAACCGATACAACCTTGCTGTAGTAAACAGGCGACATGCGTGGCCCGCGAATTACGGCTCCAGGGCCAAAGAGGTATGTTCTCCCTGGCTTAAGCATTCGGCTATTCATGAAAAGTTCCAGGTCGCCAAAGTACTTCACCAGCAAGGTATTTGTGCTGGCAATTCTAAGTACGTAAAGTTGCCCCTGAAGTCGCTCGTTTACCAGGTGCTTGATCTCTGGGATTGGGTTATTGCGTTCCGGGCTTATGAGAAGCACCTGTTGGTTCCAAGGTATTTGACCAGGTGACTCACTAAATATAAAATTACTGCCGTTGGCAAACTCAAAATCACTGATATTGAACTGATTGGCTACCCTTTGGGCAAACTCAAGCCTATCGGGTGTGGTAAGTCTGCTATCGGCCAAAAATTCCAGTAATTGTAAAACAAGCCAAACCTTTTGATGCTGCTCAAACTCTTGGTTAATAGAATCGATTATGACATGAACCATGAGTGATTCAGTGTAGCGGTCGAGGCTAACATCCTCTAACTCCTTACGGTAACTTACCCCAAAATTGGTAAACCTATCGATAAATACCTTAGCCTGCTCATCGCTAAAGTCGTGGTGCAGATAATCTTCCAATACATCGAGGGCAAAGCCTCTATCGGCTTTACTCTCGATATTGACCAGAATGGCAAAAAGTTTTATAAGTGCATCGAGCAGCGACTCGCTCATGGTTTAAGGTTTGGATAAGCAAAGATAGAATTTTTCAGCTGCATTAAACCAAACCTATAAAGGTTAAACTGGATTCAAAATTCTGACTCCCTATTTCTACATTAAACCGAGATTAGTCAATAGAAACACACAAAATATATACACACCTTGTTTCTATTGACATAACGGAGGTAACCCCGACTTATCAAAATCTTTCATTCCGAACTTTCGGAATGAATAGATTTTGTTTCTCGACTCGTCAATTTTTTTTTTTCAATTGACGAATTTGGGTTCAAATAATCCTTTTACCTCAGTACTTTATAGTTTGTATTGCATGGGGTGGTATTTGAATTTGAGTCATAGCATCGTTACAAATCAAATAGTAAGCTATTGGTAAATCGCTGGTGTTTAGTACAACCGTAATAATGCTTCCGTCGGCATTGACGAAGGAAGCTGAAAGGAGGTTGCTGCGCGAAGGAGAGGTGCTTACCCGCCGTGCGCCAGGCCTGATAAACTTGGAGAAATGACCAATGTAGTAGTATGCAGGAGTAATGAAAAGCTCGCCTGTTCGTGTATCGCCATGCATGGGAGCAAAACAAAAATTTTCTACATGGTTAGGGCCACCCTGCTCATCGAGCAGGATATTCCAATCAATCCATCCGGATGTACCACTGTTAAAATCGTAAATCATAGATGTAGCATACTTTTCGGCGTTTGGCCAGTAATTGTAGTGGTTAGGTACAAAACTTTCGACCGTTCCCTCGGTGAAAATGATGTGCTTATCGGGGTAACTTTCATGAACATTCCTTACATTATCATACATCTTTTTACCACCCCACCAATCCTCATACCAGTGGTAGCCAATACCCCAAGCATATTTCGATGCTTCAGGGTCAGAAAATATAACATCGGCACGATAAGGCATTAAATCGCGGTTGTGGTCCCAAACAATCATCTTTTTATCCTTTAGCCCATTCTTCCAAAAGGTGGGGCCAAGGTAGTACTTCAGGAAATCGCGCTCCTCTTCGGCAGTAAATATGCACGACTCCCATGTTTGACGAGCCATGGGCTCATTCTGAACAGTAACACCCCAAACCGGGATTCCAGCTTTCTCATATTCCTGTATGAACCGAACAAAATAATTAGCCCACGACTGGTAGTAACGACTCATAAGTTTACCTCCGTAAAGCATGTTATTATTGTCCTTCATGAAAGCTGGCGGGCTCCAGGGACTTGCAAGAAGTTTAGAAGCACTACCTGATATTTCCATCGCTTTTTTAATGAGTGGTACCCGGTACTGCATATCGGTGGCTATGCTAAAGGTAGTCAATGCGCTATCGCCATCGGCAATGTAAGTGTAACTGCCGCTGCTGAAATCGCAGCTATGAATACTGGTGCGAATAAATGAATATCCTATTCCCTTTACCGGATGAAAGTAAGCATCGAGTAACGTTTGCTGGTTCTCAGGTGTTAAACGGGCAAAGGTTTGGGCAGCAGCATCGGTAATAGCTCCACCTATACCAATAATCTCCTGAAACTGTTTATTTGGGTTTACAAAAATTGCTACTTCGGTTTCAAAAGGTTGACGGGCCGAATCGAATTCCCCTTTTGAAGTTAGTGCTAATCGAGTAACCGAATCGTTTGCTGTTGTGAAAACCTCATAGGTCTTTCCGGCAAACGATTTGCCTGCATTGCTATCACCCCCACTCGTTCCTACCTTTTGGCAAGATGATAATACAACAAAAGTAAACGCGGTAAGGGCAATCAATTGTATCGCTTTCATTCTAATTCCATTTTTGAGTTCGTTTAACAAAGATAAATACATAGAGTGAAGAGCAATGGGAATAATTGATAATAATCTTTAATGAGCAAGCATTGAGAAGCTAATAGATAGCTAAAAACTGCTACATCATCCTCTGGTAAAAAAAACGCGCATCTAACAATGCGCGCCCTTTTCTACATACCAAATAATTCTTGCAAATGCAAAATATCAATAAGCAAACCTATTCAACTCAATATAAGTTTTTAGGCACTCATGTTGTACTTCAAGCAATCGCTCCTTAATACTGTTGTAGCTGTTTAGCTCAGTATAGTAATCAACAATTGATATTTCACCCTTTTGAAGCGCCAGGAATAACTTTCCTGCAATATCTAAATTACTAATGTTTTGGTTAAGTTGATTTGCAAGTTCTTGCAACGTTTTAGCCTTACTGAAAAGTTGTTGTGTTCGCTGTCTAAAGGAGAATAGGTAATCATCAGCAAGCAATTGCATGTACCTCTCATTAGCCCTTGCATACCTCACAGTATTCGATTTTTCCCATAAAGGGATGGAAATGCCGACAACAATACCCTGAAAGCGTTCACCTACAACCTTTTCTCTGGCATAACCAGCGTTAAAAGTTGGTAGTACTTCAGCCTTGGAAAGTTTAAGTTTTAAACGACTATTTTCGGTTTCACTTTTCAGGTAAGCCAGCTCAGGGTTTTGCGATTCGGCAAGTCCGATCCACGATTCAAAACTATCGGGCAATTCAGGTACAAGCATTACGGAATCAGCTATAGCCAAAGCAACTGAACCATTCAAAGCGCCCAGCTCATCGGCTAGGCTTTTCTGCTCTAGCTTTACTTGAGTGATTCTAGAGTTTAACTCATGGTAAACAAGCTCAGCCTGTGTGTATGGAATTATACCTATTTCACCAGCATCAAACTTTTGCTTAAGCGATTGGGCAATAACCATGGCATTTTTCAGCTGCCTATTTAGCTCAACTAGAAGGGCGTTGTGGTAAACCAAGTCGGCATAAAGCAAGCCAGCTTTATGTAGTACCTCAGAGCGCTTTGACCTATACTCGTTTTCCAAAGCATTTGCCATGCCTTTGGCTAATTTAGCCCTATAAATATATGCGGTTGGAAAATCAAATTGCTGGGTAATGCTAATTGTAGTTTTATTGCCTATAGCAACCGGACTACCCCACTGGTAAATAACCTCGGCTTGTGGATTGCTGGGCGATAACCCTATCCGGGCAGCAATCCTTTCGGCTTCAAGTTTTTGCCTTAATGCTTTTAGCATAAGGTTGTTAGAATCAACCTGCTGTAAAACATTTTCAAATGACATTTGGGCATTTGCAATACCAGCAAAAGCAAGCGCAACTATAGCTAGGGCTATCTTATTCCTGGTTATCATGACTATTTAAAATTTCGTTCTTATCAAGCATGAAATAAACAATGGGAATAATGTAGATGTTCAAAAAAGTTGATGTTAAAAGCCCACCCAGAATAACCTTGGCCATCGGGCTTTGAATCTCGTTTCCGGAAAGGAGTCCCTTAAAGGCTAGCGGAATAAGAGCAAGGGCAGCGGTAAGGGCAGTCATCAGAATAGCATTCAAACGGTCTGACGAACCCCTAACTATCACCTCCTGTGCATTTAATCCCATTTTTCTAAAACGAATGTAGTTCGATATTAACAGTATTCCATTGCGTGTAGCAATACCAAAAAGCGAAATAAACCCGATTATTGCCGGAATACTAATAACTCCCGAAGTAAACCATATGGCAAAAACACCACCAATAAGCGCTAAGGGAAGGTTCAATAATATTATTC
>DSBV01000120.1 GCA_011045955.1 Bacteroidales bacterium
GTTCAGAAACAGGTAAGCAATTTATGTTAAACTTAATACTTTAAGCCATGAAAACCCTGAATGCACTTATTGGAAAAAGCCTGAGGTATAGCGCTACAGCAGTTGCGCTGATAATCGCAGCAGTGCTCACAGCACAAGAGGTGGACTACAACCTAGTAAACGGAGTAATTAAGGATGCCAAAACAAAGGAACGGGTGGTATTTGCTACCATTAGCGTGCCCGGTACAACCATAGGAACGGTTGCCAATGCCGATGGCGAATTTACCCTTAAGGTTCCCAAAACTGTAAAATCGAATGTTTTTGAAATAACTCACCTGGGTTACCAGAACACTCAATTCCCAATAGTTAACGGAACCAGTGGCAAGGGTAAGGTTTACCTGATTGAACCTGCATCGCTCGAAATTCAATCGATCGTAATACGTCCAATGGATGCCAGGAGCATACTGGAGGGTGCACTAAAAAACATTGACAAAAACTACAGCGATAAACCTGCTAGTTTTACTACATTTTACAGAGAATCCATAAAGCAAAGGCGTGAATATATTTCCATTGCCGAGGCTGTTGCTGAAATATACAAGGCTCCTTACCGGTATACCCTTGAAACCGATAAAGTAAAAATTTTAAAGGGGCGTAGGGGTGAAAATGTTAAGAAAGCCGACACCCTGATGGTAAAAATGCAAGGAGGGCCACATGTATCGCTTTTCCTCGATGTTATTAAAAACCCCGAATTAATTCTCACCCGCGAAGACTTACCCTACTACAACTACGAGGTGGTTGATGTGGTTAAGATTGACAATGAGGCCAACTACGTTATCAGCTTCACACCTAACACCAAACTTGAATATCCACTTTACCTAGGGAAGCTGTATGTAAATACGGAAAATCTGGCTATCACAATGGCTGAATTCAGTATCGATTTAAGTGAACCCGAAAAGGTTGCCCAGATTTTTGTTCGGAAAAAACCTGCCGATTTAATTTTTGAACCCATCAGCACAAATTACCTGGTTACTTACAAAAAAGTAAACGATAGGTATCACATTAACTACATGCGTAGCGAGGTTAAATTCCGTGCCGACTGGCGTAAACGGATATTCAAAACCAATTACACCATAATGTCGGAAATGGCAATAACGGAACGGAACTTTGACAATGTTAATAAAATCACATTCAGGGAGTCGTTTAAGCCCAACTTGATACTGGCCGACAGGGTAAACGAGTACTTTGATGAGAATTACTGGGGTTCATACAACACCATTGAGCCTGACGAGTCGATACAATCGGCAATCAGTAAGTTTAACAAGCGGTTCAGGAAACAGTAAGGATTGGAACAGGGCAGGGGTAAGCCCTGCCCTTTCTTTGCTTTGCTTTATTAATTTTGTGTTTGTTCAACTGTTTTGTTTATGGTATTGGCCTCCACTAACCCCAACGAGCCTGACCTTAAAGAGTTCGAGAAAGTATTCCGGAAATACTACGAACCACTTTGCCGCTATGCCTATTCTATTGTACGCGATGCCGATGAGGCCGAGGAAATTGTCCAGGATTTCTTTTACACCTTTTGGTTAAACCGCAACCGGATATCGATCAGGCTATCGCTAAAATCCTACCTGTACCGTTCCATTCGAAACAGCGCCTTACGTTACTTGCAGCACAAAAACATTGAAGGCCAGTACCGTGCCCAGAATTACGTCCTCAGCTATGTTGAATCGCCTGAGCAGATTATTCAAGGAAGTGAGATGGCCGGCATAATTGATAAAACCCTGAAAGGGTTACCTGAACGGGCTAGGCAAATATTCTTGCTTAACAGGATTAACGGTTTAAAATATAAGGAAATTGCCGAATTACTTAAAATATCAATTAAGACAGTTGAGGCCGACATGGGAAAGGCCCTGCTTGAACTAAGGTTACAACTTAAACGTGCAGGATTTTACAGTAAGTAACGCCTAACGCCAAAAACTATGAATAGTAAAAAATCATACCTGCCCCTTACAGCAAAATACCTAAGCAATGAGATGGCTCCGGCTGCTAGAATTTGGTTTTATCTCAAAAACCAGATTAATCCTAAAACTAGACGTGAACTAAATATTCTTAAAGTTTTTTTTAACTCCATGAAACTAAACGAAAAGAATAAAGATATTGAATTTGATACCAGCAAAGCCTGGCAAAAACTTCAGGAAAGGATAAAAAATGTGTCTTATACCGGGCAAAGCCGCACTGTTCTTATCCCAAACCTCAACTATTTTGCTGTTGCAGCAACAGTGCTGGTTATGGTAGCATTATCGCTATCGGTATGGTTTTACTACAATCCCAAAACTATCACCTTGGCCAACATGACACAAAGCAGTACCATGATTCGAACTCTGCCCGATGGCACTCAGATATTTTTGGGGGAAAACACCATCCTGGATTATCCTGTAAGGTTTGTAGGAAAAACCCGTACCGTGAAACTGAATGGCGAAGCATACTTCGACGTGGCTAAGAGTAAATCTAAACCATTCATTATTAAAACCTCGCATGCCGAAATTAAAGTTGTAGGCACTTCGTTTAACCTTAAAACGTCAAACAATGAAGTTCACTTGAAAGTTACCGAGGGGATAGTTAAAATTACCCTTGCCACAACTCAAAAAAGCGCATTGGTGCAGGCAGGCGAGGCTGCCATAGCCAGCAAAAACGATATTGTTACATACACCCAGCCAACAGGCCAAACCATAAAATCAGCCATGAAGTTTTTGATGTTTCAGGACGAGACATTAGACAATATTGTAAGGGTTATAAACAGCACCTATGACTCAAACATAAAGGTTTTAGGTAATGATTTAAAAGATATGAGAATTTCTGTTACTTTTGATAACGACATCAGCAGCATTGTAAACATACTGTCGGTGTCATTTAACCTCAAAGTAACACGTAGCCCCGATGGAACCATCATCATTAGTAAGTAAAAACATAAAAATAAAACCATATTACTATGCATTCCATTGGGTAGTACTTTTTGTGCTCATTAATATCGCTGAAAAAACTGATGCGCACGAACCCGACAGCATACTACAGCAAAACATTACAATTAGCATAAGAACCACCACCCTGTTTAAAGCTCTAAACCAGATTGGAGATAAAGCTGGGTGTTTTTTTATATATGATAGTCGTGATGTAGAAAGCAAACGGCGTGTAAAGTCAATAGAATGGATAGACAAACCGCTAAATGACCTACTCAACCAGGTTATTGGTGATACCTTAATAAAATACAGGGTGATTGGCAAGTACATTTTACTTTATAAACCAAAACTATCCGACACCCTAAAAGCACAATCACCAGACCAAAACATCAAGTATGTTCAGCTTAGTGGCCGTATTCTGGATAAGGGGACTGCACAACCTATAGCGTTTGCTACCGTTGGGATACCCAGCTTAGCTCTTGGAACCATTAGTAACCTCGATGGGGTATTTACCCTTAGAATTCCAAAGCAGTTCATCGATTCAAGTATCGTTATTTCGCACATTGGTTACATTCAACGCATAGTGCCAGCAGAGCTTCTTACAGCCAAAACCTTTGAAATTTTTCTTGAACCCATCTTTATTCCCATACAGGAAATTTTTATTCGAAACATTGACGCACGAAATACCGTTCGTGAGGCGGTTAATAAACGATCTCAAAACTACATCCAACAGGATATCTACATTACAGCATTCTACCGCGAAGGGGTATTACGCAATAAAAGGATTTTGAGCTACTCCGAAGCCTTTGCCAAAATCTTTAAATCATCGTACAGTTTTGACTCCCGATACGATCAGGTTAAACTGATACGTTTCAGGAAAATGGAACAGGCCAACAGGCGCGATACCCTTGATGTAAAGCTCCAGGCTGGGGTGAAAGCTACCCTTGATATCGATATCATGAAAAACCTACCCGACTTTTTAGATCCGGAATTTACGCAGTACTATGACTACACCCGAACCGATATTGTTGTGTACAACAACAAATCGGCTTACGTTATTGGGTTTAAGCAGAAACCCGAAATTTCGGAACCCCTTTTTGCCGGGTTGCTTTACATCGATACAGGAACGCTAACGCTTCTTGCTGCTGAATTTCAGATTAACCCTGACATGGTTGAGAAAACCGCAAGCCAACTTGTGGTAAAAAGAGGAAGGGGAATACGCGTTAAACCACAAAAGATTAAATACCTGGTTAAATACCAACCCCAAGATGGTAAATGGTATGTGAACCACGTAAGAGGTGAAATTTCCCTTAAGGTGCAAACCCGTTTTTGGCCCTTTGCCAATACTTTCGATCTGTTTTTTGAGTATGTTGCCCTACAGGTCGATACCCTGGATGTTAAGCGCTTTTCAAAGCGCGAAACTCTTAAAACAACCGAAGTATTCTCTAACACACAAGCCGAATACGACCCAAACTTTTGGAATGATCTCAACTATATTGAGCCTGAAGAAAGCATACTGAAAGCGCTAGACAGAATTGTACCCAAGGTAAAAACTATAACCGAAAATTAATAAAGTAAAGTTCCACTCCCCACAAAAAATACTCTTCTGCTTTCGTTGTTTTCACAAAACTTTATTTACCTAACATATTTAATACATTTGCAACAAACTGCATAAAATATTCGTCTTTCTATAAAAACTTTAAAAACTTTAAGCCATGAGTGTAGAAGTTAAAACCACAGCAGGCCAGGCCATGGGGATTGTAGGTATAGTGCTTGCAGTAATATCGCTCATCCTTGCCTTTATACCATGTATAGCTTTCGTTGCCTTACTACCAGCTGCCCTTTCCTTATTTTTCAGTATTATCTCAATTATACAAGCAACAAACGGCTATGGCTCAAAAGGACTGGGCATTGGTGCACTTGTTGTTTCGGTTCTTTCAATTTTCCTGGCAGTGATGTGGCTCACGGTAATCAGTGGTGGCTTTTCTGTCCTTAAAAATTTAGATGAGCATCCCGGAAAAATTGAAATATTCGGGAGGGAACTTGAAAAGGAACTTAACGATGCCAATATTCAAATAAGAATAGAAACCGATAGCATGGTAAAAACCCTTAGGCAACTTGAAGGTGAGTCCGATAGCATTAAGGTGATAACCATTAAAAAGTCTAAGTCCACCAAGAGCAGTAATACCCAGGGGGCTCGTATTACAATTGATACCGATTCAGTTCAAATTAGAATTGAAGCCACTGAAAAAAAGAAAAAGTAACAGTTTTGGTGGTATAACTGCTACTCCCTACCTTAAAGTAAACTCAGCATTTGCGCTGATTTTACTTTTGGTTTTTGTTTACTCGCTGGTTTTCAGCCATAACAATCATCCCATACCTGCAGCACTTACGCAGCTAACGGGGATAGTTCCACCTAGTAAGGGTTTAACGGCTGCGTTTTCGCAAATTGTAAGGTTTAACTTTACAAATGCTTGCATTCTAAATCCTTACGGATTGCGTATGTTCTCATTTTTCCTAATTCAATTTATACTGCGCGTGAGTTTAATAGTTATAGAGTTAAAGTTTCCTAACTCTGTCAAAACAAGAACGATAGTTGTTGATATGCTAATTTCTTTTTCTCTCTTTATCTACTGCTTTTACCCGCTAATTGAATTCACCCTTAAATTAATACTTCAACTTTTCCTTTAGTTCTTCAAACGTAAAGCCATCGGTTGCCCTAATTCCTTTTGGGGTAAGTTGTAGCTCGCTACAATCGGCAAAGTAGTCGTGCTGGTAGATATAAATATACTCCCCCTCGAGCGACTCCTTCAAAAATGTTTCCTTTTCCTTCAATGTCACAAGCGGTTCCACATCGTAACTCATAATCCAGGGTAGAGGTATATGTGAACGGGAAGGGAAAAGGTCAGCTACAAAAACCAGCTTTCGCCCTCCGTAACTAATTATCGGAATGATTTGCCCACGGGTATGTCCGTTAAAAAGCCTAAGTTCAATTCCAGGTAAAAGTTCTCCTTCAGCCTCAATAAAATTTAATGCACCCAAATCGCGCATAGGTAAAAGGTTTTCGGGCAGGTATGCATCTGCCTCACGCGGATTTGGGTTTATTGCCCATTCCCACTGAGCGCGTGACACATGGTAGCGAGCATTAGGGAAAGTCAACTTTAGGTTACCATCACTATCCTGATAAACACCTCCTCCGCAATGGTCATAGTGCAGGTGGGTTAAAACCACATCGGTGATATCGGTCGGCTTATAGCCCCTTTGGGCAAGCCCATCAATTAAACCCTCGCCGCCAAAGGCATAAACATGGCTCATAAACTTTTCATCCTGCTTATTGCCAATGCCATTATCAAAAAGTACCACCCTGCCATTGACCTCAACAACAAGCGATTTCAGGGAAAGCGGGATTAGGTTATTATCGTCCGGTGGGTAAACTCTGCTCCATAAAACCTTTGGAACTACACCAAACATGGCACCACCATCAACCTTGAAGTTTGAAATATTAAAAAGCGACAGCTTCATGATTGACTTTTTTTACGTGTGATATAAAATTCTTATGCACTACTAACATAACATTTAGGGGTATAACTTTGTTCTTTAAAAAAGCATAATTCAATTCGGTTAATAATGATTAACTTTGCAGCAAATTTAATGGTAAAATGAAGAATACCGACAAATGTTCGTTTTGTAATCGTTCGCGCAAGGAAGTTGGCTTACTTATTGCAGGGCTCGATGGATTTATATGCGACCTTTGCGCTGAGCAGGCGTACCTTATAGTTAAGGAAGAACTCAAAAAGAAGGGAGAGTTTAAACTTCAAAAAAACAAGTTGCTCAAACCCCTTGAAATAAAGAAATTTCTTGATCAGTATGTAATTGGACAGGACGAGGCAAAAAAATATCTATCAGTAGCTGTTTACAATCACTACAAGCGGCTCCTTCAGGCCGACGGAGGCGACGATGTAGAGATTGAAAAATCGAACATTCTTCTGGTAGGCGAAACCGGAACCGGGAAAACCCTATTAGCCCGAACCGTTGCCCGAATGCTACATGTCCCCTTCACCATTGTTGATGCAACAGTACTAACCGAGGCTGGTTATGTAGGCGAGGATGTGGAAAGCATCCTTACAAGGCTTTTACAGGTAGCCGATTATAACGTTGAGGCAGCCGAAAAAGGAATTGTGTTTATTGATGAGATTGACAAGATTGCCCGTAAGGGCGATAACCCCTCAATAACCCGCGATGTTTCAGGCGAGGGTGTTCAGCAAGCCTTACTTAAACTGCTTGAAGGCTCAACTGTGAATGTACCACCTCAAGGCGGACGTAAGCATCCAGAGCAGAAGATGATTGCTGTTGATACCAAAAATATCCTATTCATTTGCGGTGGCGCATTTGAGGGCATTCAGAAAAAGATTGCCCAAAGGCTGAACACCACGGTTGTTGGATATGGCGCAAGCAAAACCCGCGAGGTCATTGATAAGGACAATCTCCTTCAATACATCGCCCCGCAAGACTTAAGAGCCTTTGGCCTAATCCCTGAAATTATAGGTCGTTTACCGGTTATCACCTATTTAAATCCGCTCGACCGCAAGGCTTTGCGCGACATTCTTACCGAGCCCAAAAGCGCCATCATCAAACAGTATATTAAGCTATTTGAATATGACGGGATTCAATTGAGGTTTGAAAATGAGGTTCTGGATTACATTGTTGATAAGGCGGTTGAGTTCAAACTTGGTGCACGCGGACTGCGTTCGATTTGTGAAGCCATAATGATTGACGCCATGTTCGAGTTGCCTACAGGCGACCAAAAGGAAATGGTTGTTACCCTTGAATACGCTCAGAATAAGCTGGAAAAATCGAACCTTAAAAGGTTAAAAGCAGCTTAATGCTTAATCCTAACATACTCCTCAAAGGTGTAACCCGGCTCCGTGGTCGGGTTTCCTTTTTCTGAACTAACCAGTTGCCAGTCATTCATGTCAATATCGGGAAAAAATGTATCGCCCTCGTATTTATGGTGCACCCTGGTAATGTAAAGTTTGTTTGCCATGGGCAAGGCTTGGCGGTAAACCTCGCCACCACCTATTACAAAAACTTTGTCCTCGCTTTTTGTCATTTCCAGTGCGGTTCGTAGCGAGTTTGCCACTTCAATCCCATCAACCCTGAATTCAGCGTTTCGAGTAATCACTATATTTCGTCGATTGGAAAGTGGTTTGCCAATACTCTGAAAGGTTTTGCGCCCCATGATAACGCTATGCCCCGATGTGATTCTCTTGAACCGTTTCAAGTCATCGGGGATATGCCAGAGCAACTCATTCCCTCCGCCAATAACGCCATTCTCAGCAATTGCAACTATAATTGAAATTTCCATAGGTTTATCCTTGAACTATACAGCTATATCGCCCTTAATATGGGGGTGCGGGTTATAATCCTCCAGCTTGAAGTTGCTATACTTAAAATCAAAAATCGATTTAACCTCAGGGTTTATAAGCATACGGGGTAATTTTCGGGGTTCGCGGGTTAGCTGTAGCTTAACCTGTTCAATGTGGTTAAGGTAGATATGGGTATCGCCAAGGGTGTGAACAAGCTCGCCTGGTTCATACCCGCAAACCTGGGCCATCATCATGGTTAACAGGGCATAGGAAGCAATATTAAAAGGAACGCCAAGGAATACATCGGCACTGCGCTGGTAAAGCTGACACGAAAGCTTGCCGTTGGCAACATAAAACTGGAATAGAGCATGACAGGGCGGTAAGGCCATATGCTCAATTTCACCCACATTCCATGCCGATACGATATGGCGCCGTGAATCCCGGTTATTTTTGAGGGAATCCACCACCCTGCTTATCTGGTCTATGCGCCTTCCATCGGCTGTTGGCCAGCTACGCCACTGGTATCCATAAACCGGGCCTAGATCACCTTTAGCATCGGCCCACTCATCCCATATGGTTACTCCGTTCTCGTTCAAATACCGGATGTTGGTATCCCCATTCAGAAACCATAGAAGCTCATGGATTATTGATTTCAGGTGAAGCTTTTTGGTGGTAAGCAATGGAAAGCCCTCCTGCAAATCGAAGCGCATCTGGTAACCAAAAACACTAATGGTTCCTGTTCCAGTTCTATCGTCTTTACGTACACCATGTTTAAGTATATGATCGAGCAGATTAAGGTATTGAACCATGACCAAACATTTTTCTGCTCAAAAATATAAAAGAAAAACGAAGCGAGGGTGAACTGTTGATATCAAATGAAAACTTCTCCTTTTGCAGATAGATACCACCTGCGAGCCCACACTGCCAGGGCAGCAATAATCAGTCTAATGCCTAGCATCCATGGAATTGATATACCAATGGCTGCAAACAGGAGCAAATCCTCCAGGTTTGAGTGCGAAATGGCAATGTGATAGTTAAGTAAATCGGCTTCAGGCTTTCTAATTCTTCCCTGGCTAACCTCATCGAGCATTACAGCCGACCCGTAGGCAAGCCCTAATGTGTTTGCAATAATCCACAGGAACGATGTTGATTGAGGTAGGCCAAGTAATTTTATTATGGGCGACATAGGAGCAGTTAAAACCTTTATGAGATTGAACTCCCTGAGTACTTCCTGCAATACCATTAACAGGAAAATTAGAACAATAATCTTAATAATCATTCTAAATGCAGAGAACAGCCAACCTTGTAAGTGAGCAACAAGGCTTAGAGTTTGGTCATGATTGGCAGGGTGCCCAAAAACCTGATCTAAAGGGGGAAGAGTTAGGTTTAGCATAAAGGCAGCTAAAAAAGCCATACCTAATCGTAAAGCAACCATATGCCATGCCTTTGAACCTGTTTGCGACTGCACAGCGGTTTCAACAAAAAGATTGTGCGCTATGAGACTCATTACGGCAATAATGGTAACCACACGTAACGTTAAGGTTAACTGCGATAATATAGCTATCACTGAGTAGATGTTCAGAAAAATTCCAGTTACAAAAGCTATTGCCGCTTCGCCACGCAAACCAATCAGTTTGAATGCCGGTGCTAAAAAATCGCTAAGTGCATTTAGCAAGCCAAAGTAGTTCAAAACACTTACCAAAAACGATATGGGTAATGTAATCTTAAGTATCCAAAATGAAGTTTTTAGGGCTTTAGGAAAAGCTCTCTTGAGACATCCCAAAATTCTTTCGGAAAAAGAACCATTTAAAAACCTTAAGCTAACTGCAATGGCCAAAAGTTTGCTTCGCATATCAATAACTCTTGTTACTATGATGCAGTACCTATGTAGAGGTTTAAAAAGAACAAGCCCGGATAACCCGGGCTTTGTGCGGATAGAGGGACTCGAACCCCCACGCCTTTCGGCACTAGATCCTAAGTCTAGCGCGGCTACCAATTACGCCATATCCGCAAAATTTCGGTGCAAAGATATAAAGTATTTTTAAAATACCAATAACCTCACTCTGTTTTGGATAATTATTTCCTAAGTTCAAAGTTTTGCCCCAGGTAAAGCTTACGAACCTGTTCATCATCGGCAAGTTCATCGGCCGTGCCGGCTTTAAGGATTTCACCATCGTAAAGCAGGTAAGCCCTATCGGTAATGGAAAGTGTTTCATGGACATTATGGTCAGTGATAAGAATGCCGATGTTCCTATCCTTTAGGTGGGCAACAATGTTCTGAATATCCTCCACGGCAATGGGATCAACTCCGGCAAAGGGCTCGTCGAGCAGGATGAACTTAGGGTCAAGGGCAAGTGCGCGGGCTATTTCGGTTCTGCGCCTTTCCCCACCTGAAAGCTGTATTCCCAAACTCTTACGAATTTTTTGGAGGCCAAACTCATTGAGCAACGATGCCAACTTCTCGTGCTGGTACTCCTTACTGAAGTTTGTCATCTCCAGCACGGCCTTAATGTTATCCTCAACACTAAGCTGCCTAAAAACCGATGCTTCCTGAGCAAGATAGCCTATTCCGCGCTGTGCACGACGGAACACCGGCTCGTCGGTTATATCAAGATCATCAAGGAAAATCCTGCCGGAGTTTGGCTTAATGAGACCAACAATCATATAGAAAGTTGTGGTTTTACCTGCCCCATTAGGGCCAAGCAATCCTACAATCTCACCTTGGCTTACCTCAACGCTTGCACCTTTAACTACAGTCCGAGTCTTATATCGCTTAACCAGTTTATCAGTATAGAGCCGCATAGCACAATTAGCTGTTCAATTTTATGCGTAAAAGTAACTATTTTATTTTTCTTAAAACACACCTTAATCTTTTTTAAATCGTCATGTTATTCATATTCTTTTCAACATTCCAGTTCGAAATTCTATCTATGGCATAAGAATTGTAAAAATGCAATTAAAAATTTTTGAGTAACTTTGCATAAGAAATTCTCAGAAATGATAAATCCTCCAAAACATACACCCCGTTGGATAGTTTTTTTAATTGACTTGGTTATATGCTTGTTTTCCATAACCATTTCGTTTTTTGTCAGGTTTGAGTTTTCAATCTCAGAGGAATACAGAATACTACTAAAATCTGTTATCCCTTTAGTCCTTTTTATCAGGGCTGTTCACTTTTTATCGTTCCGTACCTTTGCAGGCCTTATTCGTTACACCAGTACCAAGGATGCCGAAAGGATTTTTGTTGTAACAAGCGTAAGTACTTTAGTACTTTTTGTCATCAACTTTATCAACTTTTTTATTAGCAGCCGTTTCATTATTCCAAACTCCATTTTACTGATAGATTACTTTTTGACCATAATACTAATGGTTGGATCAAGACTTTTCTACAAAACACTTTACTATACCATTAGGAACTCTGACCTAAATAGCGAAAAGATATTAATAGTTGGGGTTGAACAGTTTGCTGCAGCCGTTAAGCGTGCAATTGACAGGGAAAGCCTTACAGGTATTCAAATAGTTGGATTTATTGATCCTTACAATAAACAGGAAGGGAATAAGATTGAAAATATTGAAATCTACAACATAAACGAAATTGAGCACTTAATTCAGAAGCATGACGTTAAAAAAGTAATACTTGCAACCAAAAATATTGATCCGAACCGAAAGAATAAAATTATTGATACGTGTTTAAACCTAAACATTAGCGTTCAAACCATCCCCGATGCAAATGCATGGATCAACGGGGAACTCAGTGTAAAGCAAATTAAAAATATCAAAATTGAGGATCTGCTTGAAAGGCCACCAATTATACTAGACAAAAAGCGAATACAGGATTACCTAAAGGGTAAGGTAGTTTTGGTTACAGGCGCAGCCGGATCGATTGGTAGCGAGATGGTACGGCAAATCACCAAGTTTCGGCCCCATAAGATTATACTTTTTGATGTAGCCGAAACGCCTTTATACGAATTGGAACTTGAACTGAAGGAAACTTTTCAGTTTTTCGACTTTGAAACTGTTATTGGTAGCGTTACAAACGAGTATAGGGTGAGCAGGCTATTTGAGGCTTTTAAGCCACAAGTGGTATTCCATGCTGCTGCCTACAAGCATGTCCCCATGATGGAAAATAACCCCACCGAGGCAGTGTTTAATAATGTTCTGGGAACAAAGCTTGTTGCCGATATCTCCGTGAAATTTGGTGTGGAGAAATTTGTAATGATTTCGACCGATAAAGCAGTAAATCCCACCAATGTGATGGGTGCAAGTAAACGTATAGCCGAGATCTACACCCAAACGCTGAACTACACATCCCAAACAAAATTTATTACTACCCGTTTTGGAAATGTTTTGGGTTCAAACGGATCGGTCATCCCGCGCTTCAAGAAGCAAATTGAGAATGGCGGGCCAATTACCATTACACATCCGGACATTATCAGGTACTTTATGACCATCCCCGAGGCTTGTCAACTAGTGCTTGAA
>DSBV01000115.1 GCA_011045955.1 Bacteroidales bacterium
CGAGTATAAGCCGAAAGAGGTTATGCCTAAGTTAATGGAACTTTTAAACACCCTTCCAAGCCACAATAATTTTAGGATAGTAAGTATAATGAAGGATATTGTCCCCGAATTTATCAGCCGTAACTCGGTTTACGAAGATATCGACCAGCAAAAAAAGTACCGAAATGAGCAGCAATCCAAAACTGCATAATTTTTTCCACCAAACCCCCATCCAAATCAGGTTTAACGATATCGATCAGCTTTCACACGTAACCAACTCGGTTTACCAGCAGTACTTTGACCTGGGCAGGTTGAAATATTTTACTGAGGTTCTAAATGAAAAAATGAACTGGGAGATAGAGGGGCTGGTGCTGGCTAGTATCACCATCGACTACCTTATTCCCATACGCATGTGGGATAGTATAGAGGTGTTAAGTAAGATTTATGAAATAGGCAACAAAAGCCTTAAAATGCGGCAGGAGATTTTTAACAACACAACCGGTGAGGTGGCCGCCGTAAGCAAAGCCGTAATGGTTTGTTTCAGCAATGCATCTGGCAAATCCATTCCCATCCCCCACCGGTGGCGGGATTTAATATTAAGCTTTGAGAAAGATTTACAGCTATAGGTTTAAATCAATCAACCCTTCAGGAAGTTCCATTTCAAGGCGCCTGGCCGAAGTATCAAGCTCTACAATCAGTTCGTCAGCTGCTGGGATCAGTACATGTTTACCATCAGGGGTAACCAGCTCAAATGTTGCATTCATAAAGTGCTCAGTGTAATCAACTATTACTCCAACCTCCGATTTTTCGGTATTCAGCACTTTGTATCCAACTAAATCGGAAAGGTAAACCTCGTCATCCAGCTCAACACTATGGGAAGGGATTAACATTCTAACGCCGTAAAGTTCCTGCGCCTGTTCAATTGAGTCCACATCATCGAACTTTACAATTGCCTTTTCAGGATTTTGGAAGCGAATGCGGGTAATAAAAAAAGGAACCGGTATTCCTTCGATTTCAAGAAATACCGATTCCAACTCTTCGGGGTTGAACTCAACCAATGAGCTTAAACTCACCGCCAGTTCACCGTTAATGCCATGTGTTCTTTGGATGAATCCAATCTCAACGAAACCGGCATCCCCCATGCAACGTAAACCTAAACTTTTTCGTTTTCCTCAGAAGTTGATTCTGCTTGAGAATCGGCTTCTTTGGCGGCCATTTCGGCGCGCTTTTTGGCTATTTCCTGAGCGCGAGCTTCACGAACCTTCGATTCGACCTCAATACGTTTCTTCATCTCCTCGGCTTCGCCCTTGGCCAATGAATCAATCTTAGCCTTAATCTTAGCTTCCTTTTGGCTTACCCAGTCCTGGAATTTAGCCTCAGCTTGCTCGGGGGTAAGAGCACCCTTTTTAACACCCTCAAGAAGGTGTTTCTTTATCATTACACCTTTGTACGATAGGATAGCCCTACAGGTGTCAGTAGGTTGAGCGCCTTTTTGCAGCCAGTCCAATGCCCTATCAAAATTTAATTCAATAGTAGCAGGATTTGTAAGGGGATTGTATGAACCAATCCTCTCAATGAATCTGCCATCTCGTGGCGCCCTGCTATCCGCCACCACAATGTGGTAGAAAGGTCTTTTCTTCCTTCCCTGGCGGCTTAGTCTGATTTTTACAGGCATACTTTACGCTTTTAGTTAAACCTACTATTTAATTTGGCGCCGCAAAGATATACTTTTTTTATGATTTGGAACTCAGAAAATTGCTTTATTCTTATTTCGATTAAAATTTTTGACAATTGCTATTTGAAAAAAAATAGCAACCTTTGCACGAATGGGATTGTTAAAAAACGCTAAACCTGCCTAGCATGAAAAGAATGTTAACCTCTACCTTAAAGCTTTTAGCTTTTTTACTGGTAATACTGCTATCGTCGTTAGCAAACGCTGAGACCATTGCCAAAAAGATAAAAACCATCCCACAAGATAGCGATTCAGCTTTTGTTACCGAAACGCTTGGCACACCAACCGAAAAAAAGGAGGTTTCCAGGTATTTCTACCAAGGGAATCAGGCCGTTTTTATTGACAGCGTTATAAGGGATATTCGGCTTGCCGAACCGCATAAAAAACTAAAAATTAAACTGAAAAGGCAACTTAAAACCGAACAGAAAAAGGAAACTCCCATATCATCGCTTAGGATTGGAATGAATTTTTCTGAAGCGTTGGAGCGCGCTGGTGAGCCCGATAGTATAGTAAAAGGAGAGGATTGGTACTACACCAACAGACATCGTATTGAAATAGCCAACGGAAAAGTTATTAAAACTGAGGTTCACCTAAAAGCCACACTTGAGACACTTGATTGGATATGGCTCAACTTCACAAAGGGTGGTTTGCTTTTCATGAACATCACCCTTGCTTTAATAATGTTTGGCATTGCCTTGCAAATCAAAATAGAGCATTTCAAGCTTTTGCTTGAAAGCCCAAAGCCGGTAATTCTTGGCTTCCTCTCGCAATTCTTTGCATTACCTTTTTTTACCTTTCTTTTTGTACTATTAATTCAGCCAACGCCAAGCGTTGCAATGGGTATGATACTGGTTGCAGCGTGCCCCGGAGGCAACATCTCAAACTTCATTTCATCGTTTGCAAAGGGGAATGTGGCTCTCTCAATTACATTAACAGCCATTGCCACAATATCGGCAATATTCATGACACCTTTCAACTTTGCTTTTTGGGGAAAATTGTACTCATCGGCCTCGCACCTGGTAATACCCATTGAGATTGATGCATGGGAAATGATTAGAACCGTGCTGATGCTACTAGGAATACCTGTTATTCTTGGTATTGCCTTTGCTCGGTTCTTCCCAAATACTGCCGAACGCATTTCAAGGCCGTTTAAGATTTTTTCCATTGTAGCATTTTTAGGTTTTGTGGTTGCCGCGCTGGCTGCAAACTTTGGGTATTTCCTGAAATATATCCATCTAATAGCGCTAATAGTTTTTGTACACAATGGATTAGGGTTACTGATAGGGTTTACTATCCCAAGCATATTTAAACTTAGCAAGCAAGACCGTAGAACCATGGCAATTGAAACTGGCATTCAGAATTCAGGACTTGCTCTTGTGCTAATCTTTAACCCCAACCTGTTCGATGGACTTGGGGGAATGGCTTTTACTGCTGCCTTTTGGGGTATTTGGCATATTATTTCGGGACTTGGAATTGCATACTACTGGTCAAGAAAGCCCATTTAGTTGTTTGTACTTAAATTGATTTTATATGTCCACCAATCGTGAACGAATTGAAGAATGGTCAAAAGCATACTGGCTTTTAAGGTTTTACCAAAACTTTCTGTTCAAACTCTACTTTAAAACCGAAATTGTTGGTATGGAAAAGCTTCCGCCTAACACTACCTTTATTTTTGCCCCCAACCACCAAAATGCGTTAATTGATGCACTTGCCATGCTTACCCTTAACCATAGCTGGCAACCCATTTTTCTTGCCCGTGCCGATATTTTTAAAAAACCGCTGGTGTCAAAAATACTCACCTTTCTAAAAATCATGCCCGTTTACCGCATTCGCGATGGTTTTGAGAACCTCTCATTTAACGATAGTATTTTCCAAAAAACCATGGATGTAATCCGTAAGGGCAGCGGTCTTGTAATTCTCCCCGAAGGTAACCATGCTGGTTTTAAGCGGTTGCGACAGTTAAAAAAAGGAATAGCCCGCATAGCCCTCCAAACCGAGGATGCTTCCGATGGCACTCTTAACATCCATATTGTACCTGTTGGGCTTGATTACTCAAACTATGTAAGGTATAGGAGCAAACTGCTCATCCGAATCGGGGAGCCTTTCCCTGTAAAAAAGTATCTTGACCTTTACAGGCAAAAAAAAGCGCTTGCTTACAATGCCCTGATAGATGAACTATCAGAACGCATTAAAGCGGAAATGATTCATATTAAAGATGAAGAAAATTATGACGAATACCTTTACCTAACCCAACTTTTCCCCAAGAAATATATCCAGGAAAACAAACTGCCCCACACGCAAAACCAAGCGTTTGAAATCAGTAAAAGATTGATTTCTAAACTTGATAACCTAAAAATATCAGACAGGAATACCTTCAATGAAATTATTCAATCAACCCATGAGCTGAGAGCTCGCACTTCATCACATCAAGTTAAATCCCAAGCCTTGCCGTTAACGCTAGGTAAAGCGATAAATCTTGTTTGGATGATTCCGCTTTTCATTGTTTTATCGCCTGAGGCCTTTTTTGGTTTCATCAACCATATCGTACCAATAATTATTCCCTACCAGCTAAGCAAGAAATTTGAGGATATTCAGTTCCACAGCTCAGTTCGCCACGCCGCCGGTTTATTGCTGTTACCCATTGCATACCTTATCCAAACAACAATAGTTGGTATAATTTTTAAAAGCTTAGGAATGGCATTTCTTTACCTGGTTTTGAGTCCCGTTTCGGCTGCTGCTCTTTACTACTGGCGAAAACTATTTTACAAAGTCAAGGGATTGACCGGAATTACCCTTTTGGCAATGAACAAACATGAGGAGTTTAAACACATCAACAACCTGCATTTTAAACTAATGGATAGAATTAAATCGATTTACTAGCCAGAAATGTATAAAAAATACTTATTCAATCTCGTTTTGTATTTATAATTTTGCAGGATAAAACATATACGAAATGCTTAAAGCCCTAATTGTTGACGATGAAATAGCCTCGCTTCGCACGCTTGAGTTGCTATTGGGGCGTTTTGAGCAGCATGTTGAAATAATTGGGGTGGCTCATTCCGCCAGCGAGGGCATCGAAAAGGTAACCAGGTTTGATCCCGATATCGTTTTCCTCGACATCGAAATGCCTGGAGGTAGCGGTTTCGATTTCCTTGAGGGTTGCCCTCACCGGAACTTCGATGTAATTTTTATCACCGCATACAACAACTACGCCATTAAGGCTTTTAAGTACAGCGCCACCGATTTTTTGCTTAAACCCATTGAGGTCGATGAGCTACACGAAGCGCTGGAAAAGGTTGTCCGTCGCCGGTACTCAAACTTTGATGGACGTAACAAGTATTACGCCCTTTTCGAGAATATTAAGGAAATTATTCCCCAGAAGTTGGTGGTTTCAACAAATGAAAAGTACGAATGCCTTGATGTTGGCGATATAGTTTTTGTTGAAAGTGTTCCTAACGGAATCCAAATCAAACTGGTAAATGGCAACCATGTTCTGGCTAACAACCCTTTTGGAGAAATTTGCACTTTGCTTGAGGAGCGTAATTTCGGCTTCATCAACCCAAACTGCCTGATTAACCTGGCAATGATCCGAAAAATTACAAACAAAACAGAAAATAATATTGAACTGAAAAGCCACGAGCTAATTACCGTGAAGGATGAGTATCTGGAACGATTGAATCGTCAGCTCGAGAATATATCAAAATAAGCCTATACATTGGGTAGAATTGTTGCACTTGATATTGGTCGTAAACGAACGGGCATAGCCATGACCGATCCGTTACGAATTATTGCATCGCCGCTGGAAACCATACCCACCCATAAGGTGATTGATTATCTTACTGGACTTTTCCTGAAGGAAAATATCGACATACTGGTAGTGGGCTACCCACGCCAAATGAACAATACACCCTCCGAAGCTGTTAACTACATAAAGCCCGTTATCAACTCCATCAAAAAGAGGTTCCCCGAAATGCCCATTGAGCTTGTGGACGAAAGGTTTACCTCCAAGATGGCCTTGCAGGTTATGATTGATGGGGGCATGAAGAAGAAGGACAGGCAGGTTAAGAGCAATGTTGATAAAATCAGCGCTGCCATTATCCTGCAAAGCTACATGGAAGGATTAAAATATAAGTAGTATTTTTACGCGTTAATTAGGGAAGATGATACGAACTGTTTACGTTTACGGATCACCGGTGCTTCGCAAGGTAGCTCAGAATATTACACCCGATTACCCTCAGCTCGAGGCTCTTATAGTTGATATGTTCGAAACCATGGAGCAATCCGATGGTATTGGTTTAGCCGCCCCTCAAATTGGCCTTTCGGTAAGGCTTTTTGTGGTTGATGGCACCCCCCTTGCCGACGATGACCCAACCCTTAAGGAATTCCGCAAGGTCTTTATTAATGCCCAGATTATAGAACAGTTTGGCGATAAAGTAATTTATAACGAAGGATGCTTAAGCCTGCCCGGCTTACATGAAGATGTTGAACGGGAATCGAAGATTCGCATTCGTTACCACGACGAGAAATTTGTGGAGCACGAGGAAGTGTATGGGGGCATGGCTGCCCGCATCATCCAGCATGAGCACGACCACCTGGATGGCATACTCTTTACCGACCGTGTATCGCCCATCCGTAAACAGCTGCTTCGCTCAAAGCTTAATGCTATTGCCAAGGGCAAGTTTAATGCAAGCTACAAGTGCCGGATTGGTTAAACTATACCTGGGTTTTTGACTGCTAAATATTTCTTGGCAGTTAAAACTATCATCGTATCCCTTTGAGAGCTTGAAAATTCAAATGTTGTTCAGCTAACAAAAAAAACTCTTTTGTCAACCTGATCCCAGATATATCGGGATAAACCTTGCGGAAGAATCTCATATTTAGTGTACCGTATTCCGTGTGCAGTGTACAGTGTACAGTGGGGGGGTGATGTTTAAGGATAAAGGATAAAAATTTAAAATTTCAGATTTCAGATTCATGACTGAAGGTGGTTTCTTAAGCCATCAACCAACAACCATCAACTAAATTGTTATCACCGTGCTGCTCTGTGTAACACGGTGTTACACAGAGCATGTAACGTGGCTTTCACGAACAACGATACACGAACAACGAACGCCGTTTACAGCCCCGTAGGGGCGTAACATTTATAATCCTATGACTACTCCCCAAGAATCGCGATGCACGCAATTCTTTCTCCAAAGAGTATTGGTGAAGCGTTGCATCGCAACAGAAAAGTATGGCTAAGAGCGATTGCCAGAAACCCAATCAAAAGCGAGAAAGGGAATGAAGGGACAAAGAGATGCTTCGGCTAGCTCACCATGACAGGGAGAGGTTTCGTCGGAATCCATCCCGAACAATCGGGGCTAAACATGAAATATTTCCTAAATCATACAGTATTAATGCATTAGCTATCAGGGAAGGCTTAGAGGCTATGCCATGCTCCCATTCTTAACTAAGTGAAACCTTATTTGTGTCAGATATAATAAACCCACTATACCCTAAACTACAAAACTAACCACTTCAGCTTCAATGTAATCAAAAATTTTTCTTGAAGCTTTCCCTTGCTAATTAAATAATTAGTTGTATTTTTGCGTCCCGCTTATTATCAAAATAAAGGATCACAAAAAAGTTGGTATTAACCTAAAAATTAGGAGATTGCAGTGAATACGCAAAGTTACAAAACGGTAATGGCAAACGATGCCACCGTTAAAAAGGAGTGGGTTGTGATTGATGCTACTGACCAGGTGTTGGGTCGCCTATCGAGCCAGGTAGCAAAAATCCTGAGGGGGAAACACAAACCCAGCTACACCTCACACGTTGATTGTGGTGATAATGTAATTATCATCAATGCCGACAAGGTTCGTTTAACCGGCCGTAAGTTAACTGAAAAGCAGTATGTCCGCCACACCGGATACCCTGGTGGTCAGCGCTTCTCAACCCCCAAGGAAGTGCTTCATCGCAAACCCATTTGGGTTATTGAGCACGCTGTAAAAGGCATGCTGCCTAAAAATAGGTTAGGTGCCAAAATGTTCCGTAACCTTTACGTTTATTCCGGTTCGGAGCATCCCCACGAGGCACAACAACCAAAGACAATTGAATTAAGCAACATTAAATAAGTTAACTTATGCAGGTTTATAACGGATTAGGTAGAAGAAAATCGGCTGTTGCCCGTGTTTACCTACGCGAAGGCAAAGGCAACATCACCATAAATGGCCGCGACCTCAAGGAGTACTTCAGTTCAGAGTTGCTCCACTACGTGGTAAAGCAGCCTTTAATGGTACTTAACGCCACCGAAAGTTTCGATATCAAGGTAAACCTTGATGGCGGTGGGATTACTGGACAAGCTGAGGCTCTCAGGCTTGGTATAGCGCGCGCTCTTGTAGAGTACAACGAGGCCAACAGGGCTATCATGCGTGCTAACGGTTTCCTAACCCGCGATCCTCGCGAGATTGAACGTAAGAAACCCGGTAGGCCAAAAGCCAGGAAGAGATTCCAATTCAGCAAACGTTAATGCTTTTAATTGTTTAACAAACTATTTATTAACCATTTGGCAGGCAGTTTAGTAATAAATTGCCCAGACTCCCCCAAGGGACTACTGAGCGATTGCCAAAAAATCTAAACAAACAAAAAATGTCAAGAACAAATTTTCAGGAACTGCTCGAAGCAGGTGTGCACTTTGGTCACTTAAAGCGCAAGTGGAACCCCAAAATGGCTCCCTACATCTTTATGGAGAAAAACGGTATCCACATTATCGACCTGCACAAAACAGTAGTAAAAATCGATGAAGCTGCCGCTGCAGTAAAGCAAATCGCCAAATCGGGTCGTAAGATCCTTTTTGTTGCCACCAAGAAACAGGCAAAGGACATTGTTGCCGAACGTATCAAAGCAGTAAACATGCCCTACGTTACTGAGCGTTGGCCTGGTGGCATGCTCACCAACTTCCCCACCATCCGTAAAGCCGTTAAAAAGATGAACAGCATCGACAAGATGATGACCGACGGCACTTTCGACACCCTTTCAAAACGCGAAAAACTCCAAATTCAGCGCCAACGCGCCAAACTGGAAAAGAACCTTGGCTCAATTGCCAACCTCAACCGCTTACCAACAGCCCTTTTTGTGGTTGACGTTCAAAAGGAATACATCGCCGTTCGTGAAGCCAACAGGCTTAACATTCCGGTTATCGCAATGGTTGATACCTGCTGTGATCCTACTCCAATTGATTTTGTGATACCCGCTAACGACGACGCATCCAAATCTATCGCCCTGATTGTTGACATTATGGCTAAAGCCATTCAGGAAGGGCTTGAGGAGCGTAAGGCAGAAAAGGATAAGGAACCTGCCGCTACCAAAAAAGAGGAAGGCGTGAAAACCCGCACCCGCAAGGCTAAAAAGGCTGCCGAGGTAGTTCAAGAACCTGAGGAAGAGGATGAAGTCGAAAAGGTAGAAGAGGTTGAAAAACCTGCTGCTACCGCTGACGATAAGATTGACGAAGAACAACAACTTAGACCCTAAAAAAACTAATACCATGGCTGAAATTACAGCTGCTGATGTAGCAAAACTACGCAAACTTACCGGAGCAGGCATGATGGACTGCAAGAATGCTCTGGTTGAAGCTAACGGCGATATGGAACGCGCCATCGAACTTATCCGCGAACGCGGCAAGGCCATTGCCAACAAACGTGCCGACCGCGAAGCCGGTGAAGGCGCTGCCATTTCAAAGGTTAATCAGACTGGTACCCGCGGTGCCATGATTGTGCTTAACTGCGAAACCGACTTTGTTGCTAAGAATGCCGATTTCCTTGGCGTAGCCAATAAAATACTTGACCATGCACTGAATACAGCACCTGCCAACCTCGACGCGCTCAAAGAATCGAGCCTCGATGGCCGCAAGGTAGCCGATTACGTTGCCGAGTTCTCCGGTATTACCGGCGAAAAGAGTGAACTCTCCTACTACGAGCAGGTTGAAGCACCCATGGTGGTTTCATACATCCACATGGGCAACAAGCTGGCTACTTTGGTAGGCTTCAGCAAAGCAATTGATATCCAGGCCGCCAAGGATGTTGCCATGCAGGTTGCCGCCATGAGCCCTGTGGCTATTGACAAGGACGATGTTCCCGAAGATATTCGCCAGAAGGAGTTTGAAATTGGCCGCGAGCAGGCACGCCTTGAAGGCAAACCCGAGAACATGCTCGATAAGATTGCCGAAGGCAAACTACAAAAATTCTACAAGGAGAGCACCCTGCTCAACCAGGAATTTGTTAAGGATAGCAAGTTAACCATCCGCCAGTACCTGCAAAGCGTTGATAAGGATGTTAAGGTAACCGCATTCAAACGCGTATCGCTCAACCTGTAATCCTTACAGTATATCACCTTGAAAGGAGAGCAGCCCTGCTCTCCTTTTTTATTATATCTACTCAATGTCGTTTAGTTAACAAAAATATACATGCTTGTCATCCTGCGCAGCCTGTCCCGCATTAGCGGGAAGCCGAAGGAACTCTAATCTAACCCCATGAGATGTTTCGCTGGAGTCTATCCCGATATTTCGGGACTCAACATAACAATAGTTTCAGGAACTATGAGCAACGAACAACTAACAACGCTTCCAGCCCCGTAGGGGCGTAATATTGATAGCAGGTAGGGTAATTCAGTACAAGCAGCGATGCACGCCATGCATAGGCCAAAGAACAAGAGTGAACCACTGCATCGCAACGGAAAAGCATTGCAAAGCACCATTTAAGTGTTCTATCTTGTCTTGATACAAGAAAGAACCAAAGAAAATCAAGGCTGAAAAGCCTAACCCGATGGGTGCCCCGGGGGCGGAACTGCCACGCGACACAATTCGCCCCGCCTGCGGCAAGGTTCATGTGGTATCGCTTACCGGGCTCACCGCCACGTTCCACCCCCGACCCATTTCCGGGTCAGGCTTTTATGCCTCTGCTTGCTTATTCCACTTCATTCCCTCTCAGGGATATGGATTGGCTGAGGCCAAAAAAACCGAACGCAACAGGAGACGCGCTCGAACAAGAGGGGTGAGGTCGTATCCCACGAACAACGAACAACGCTTCCAGCCCCGTAGAGGCGAAATATTTGTAACCCAATGGCTTCTCCCTCGTGTATTGCGATGCACGTAATATATATGCCAGAGAGCAAAGTGGAAAAATTACATCGCAACTGAAAAGCATGGCAAAGAGCGGTTTCCAAAAAAAACAACAAGGATTAAAGGTAAAGAGATGCTTCGGCTAGCTCAGCATGACAAGTGAGCAGAAAGGAAGATAGGGTTTTTGTCATCCCGAGCAAAGTCGAGGGATCTCTTCAAAGGATTGAAGAAAAATGAGCAATGAGATGCTTCGGCGAAGTCTATCCCTATAAAAAATCGGAACTCAGCACGATAGCGTCATGTTTTGCTTGCGCGCAACATGACAAATAACCTTAACTAAACAACATTGATATCTAACTACTAACCCTATCATCACTGACATAAACGCAGATACGTCAACCGATTATATCAATTGACGTATCTCGAATAAATAAATCCAAATCCGTCAATAGAGATAAGGGGTGTACATTTTTCTTGGGTTTCTATTGACAAATCTCGTTTAAACTTTCTAACTTTACTAAAAGAATTATGTGACAAATTGAAAAAGAAAAGCTTAAAATAATCACCCATTGATTAGAATGTACGTAGGGTACCAATACTCACCTATTGAACATGAAAAACATAACTATAAAAGTTGATAGACACCGCGACAAAGAAGTTGCATGCTTTATATGTGAAAAGGACTTACAGCTAATAGAGATACTTAAAACTAAGCTCAATGCCCGTTGGAGTGCCACAAAAAAATATTGGTATCTGCCCATTTCTCAGTTCAATTTAAACAAAGCATTGGAAGCATTTAAAAGTATAGCATGGTTGGATATAAAGAATCTACCGCATCTATCAAACGAAGATGAATCCCTAATAGATACTCTGCAAGAAAAAGAAAGGTTTGAAAAATGGCTAAAATTTAGACGCTATAGCCCCAATACTATCAAAACCTATACAGATGCTTTGGTTGCTTTTCTCAGTTATTTTGACCATAAACCAGTTTCTGAATTGACCAACGAAGATGTGGTATTATTTGTAAACCAGTTTATACTAAAGCACAAGTATAGTTTCTCGTATCAAAACCAGGTAGTTAATGCACTAAAACTTTACTTTCGGGAAGTACGCAAAAGTAAAATAGAGGTTGAGGGGTTACAACGCCCACGTCGCGAACATAAATTACCTAGTGTGCTGAGCAAAGAAGAAGTTAAAGCCATACTCGAAGCCCCAACAAACATAAAACACCGCACCATGCTTAGCCTGATATACGCTTGCGGACTTCGTCGAAGCGAACTGCTGAACCTAAAAATTGGAGACGTTGACTCCAAGCGCCATATGCTAATTATTCGGAATTCGAAAGGATACAAAGACAGGCAAGTGCCGATTTCGGGAAAAACTATAGAAATGCTTCGGGAATACTATAAAATATTTCGGCCTAAAATTTGGTTGTTTGAGGGGCAGAAAGAGGGCATGCAATATTCGGAACAAAGTCTGCAAAGCGTATTAAAACAGGCTGTTTCGAAAAGTAACATTAGAAAACCAGTAACCTTGCATTGGCTTCGACACAGCTATGCCACGCACTTGCTTGAATCAGGGACTGACTTACGCTTTATCCAAGAACTTCTAGGTCATAAAAGTTCAAAGACTACCGAGATATGCACCCACGTATCTGAAAAAAGTTTACAAAAAATTATAAGTCCGTTTGATAATTTGTAATATTTCTTTAATTTTACAATTAGTATGATTAAAATCATACATATC
>DSBV01000028.1 GCA_011045955.1 Bacteroidales bacterium
CACCTGGTAAGCCATTTAGACCTGATGTGGGTAGTAACCGAGGGTAGGCGTGCCTATACCAAGCGCAGGACAAGCCGCAACAAGAGCCCTTCAGCCATACAAATGTCCCTCTTTTGAGGGGGGGGTAGGTTTTAGTAAAACGAAAAACTGACTTGTAATTTATTGAATATGAATAATATAAAAACAAAACCGACAATTATTGAGTTTTTGTCGGTTGATAGTGAAATATATTAAACTATTTTAATTCTGATCCTTATAAAGGAATCGTTTTATCTTCTGGGTAGGAGTTTTTACAAAAGGCTCAGGCTGTTCAACAATCTGATTCAACCTAGAAAATTTGGAAACCTTTGAGTTTACAAAAGCCATTATATCATCCAGCACCTTCCTAGTGAAATCCTCAGCCGATTGTTGCCAGCCCTTGGCGGAATGCTTAAGGTTCTCGTAGTATTTTTCGAGGGCTTCCTTATTTAAATGGACACGAGCCACAAGTTTACCACGTAACTCGTAAACCAACGACTCTAAAACAAACTCGTGCTTGTTTATTACATCCTCGATTTCTTCGGGATATATATTTTCGCCTGAGGCGGTAAGAATCATGTTCTTTGAGCGGCCCCGCAATTCAACATAACCTTCCTTATCGATATAACCCAAATCGCCTGTTCTAAGCCAACCATCAATAAACATGGTTTGAGTAAGTTCAGGATCCTTATAGTAGCCAGCCATAACATTGGCTCCTCGAACAATAATTTCACCTTCTCCGGTTTGCGGATTGGGGTTATAGAGTTTTAGTTCCTGTCCGGGTATGCAAAAACCAGCTGTGCGGAAGCGAACCAGTTTTGGTGAACTTCCGGTAAGTAATGGCGAAGTTTCGGTCATGCCGTAACCAATGGAATACGGGAAACGACCCTCGTTCAGGAAGCGTTCAGCTTCAAACGAAAGCTTTGCGCCCCCAATGCCAAAAAAGTGAAGTTTACCACCAAATGTTTTATGGAGCTTTTTTGCTGCAATCCGGTGAAGCAACTTACGGGTAGGGGCAAAGTTGTAAAGTTTTCGTTTGAGGGTACTTGAGGTAAGTTCAGGCTTGATCTTGTTCTTGTAAATCTTTTCGATTACCAAGGGTACTGAAAGCAACATGGTAGGCTTAACAGCTTGCATGGCAGGTATAAGCACTGCCGGAGTGGGCGGCTTATCCAGATAGTAAACCGTAGCCCCGGTTGCCATAGGTATTAGGAATCCTATGGTGCACTCGTAGGTATGCGAAAGCGGAAGGATGGATAGCAACCTATCGTTTTCGTTAACCTTTTGGATCATCAGGGTAGATAGTACGTTTGATACCAGGTTTTTATGGGTGAGCATAACACCTTTGGGACGACCAGTAGTACCCGAGGTATAAATAATTGCCGCAAGGTCATCCTCATCGGGACGAGGTAATTCATAATCGCAGTAATCAACATTCACAATAGCCTTTGGTGTTTCGTAAGGCATTCCAGCCGATGGAGTGGTAACACTCTCATCAAACGGCTGAAGGTTGTTGAGTAATATATAAGCAATAACTCCAGGAATATTTTTCCTGTCGAGTTGTCCATAAAGCTTAGCCGAAACAAAAACCACTTTGGCCTCGCTATGGTTTATGATGCTTTCCATTTCGTGACCCGAAAAGTCGGGAAGAATTGGCACCACAACAGCACCCATTGAGGTTATGGCAAGGTAAGCCATGCCCCAGTTGGGACTATTCTCGCCAATTAGTGCCACCTTATCGCCTTTGCCTATGCCAAGGGTATTTAACATACCCGAGATATTTCGAACTACTACAGCCATATCGGCATAGGTTACAGGCTCCTGGCCAACAAATGCTAACGATGGCCTGTTGGAATATGCCATTCGCGAACGGAACAGTATATCCCTGATTGTTAACTTTTTAAATGAAACCATAAATGTGTATTACGTGAAACTCAAAAGACAATGCATCGATATCCAACTTGCAAATATATACCTATTAACGACAATATCTAACTAAATGTTCGTTTTTTACATGTAATAAAATGCAAAACGTTTGGAACAATCGTTTGAAATAAGACTTTTGCCAATGTTAATATTTATCAACGGGAATAGGTAAACGTGAAAATTTTCGGCGGCGGAGTATAAAAAAATCAACAACGATTAATCCCCTATAACGTGATGCATGTTTTTTGGGCTTCAGCAACCTCCTTTTGCTGTTTAGCATTGAAATGCATCTGAAATAATGGCGATGCGCTTTAAAAACGGACTTCATAAATGAAATCTTGCCGTTTGCAAGGTAAATCATTGCCGAAAGAATATCGAGAAAAAAACGTACCGGTAAAACCACGTAGAGAGCTCTTAACGATAAATTCTTATGCAGCATAGAGAGATTATTCCTGTAGTTCAGGTAAAGCTTAAAGGGGTTGTTGTTGGGCAGCGTTCCTCCTCCAACATGGTAAACCACCGACTGTGGAACAGAATAAACCGAATAGCCCTGATTTTGTAATCGCCAGCACAAATCGATTTCCTCCATGTGGGCAAAAAAGTCATCGTCGAAACCTCCAACCTCCCAGAAACATGACGAGCGTAACATCATGCAAGCTCCGCTTGCCCAGAATATAGGCATGACAGTATCGTACTGGCCTTTATCTACTTCAATTTCCGAAAGGATTCGTCCCCTGCAGAATGGATACCCAAAAAGGTCGATAAAACCTCCTGCTGCCCCTGCGTACTCAAAGCAATGCCTGCGGTTAAAATCAATTAGTTTTGGGGCACATGCGGCCACCTGGGGGTTTTTATCCATAAATGCAACCATGGGTTCTAGCCAGCCACTGGTTACTTCGATATCGGAGTTTAATAGCACGTAGTACTGAGCCTCTACCTGGCTCAGGGCACGATTGTATCCACCAGTATAACCGTAGTTTTTATCGAGTAAAATTGTTCGAACCGATGGGTAATCGATAAGCACCCTAAGCGAACCATCGGATGACCCATTGTCAGCAACCACTATTTCAACCTCGTACTTTGGAGTGTTCTTAATAAGGGTAGGAAGGAACTTTTTTAGGAAATGCTCCCCATTCCAGTTCAGGATAACCACCGCAACTTTAGTGCTGTTCATTGGTAGATTGGGTTAAGTTATGGGAGTGTTTCCAGCGCCGGTGCGACCAAAGCCAGTATTCGGGAGCCTCGTTAATTAACCGTTCCAAAGCTTTAACATGCATCTCGGTAATCTCGTAGGGCTGGGTTTCAGCGGGGTTTTCGGTTAGTAACTCCAGCTCAACCTCGTAGAATCCCCGTTTTATTTTGCGCATGTTGCAGAAGAAAACAGGCTGATTGAGTTTGCGGGCAATTTTTTCGGTTCCCAGAAAAACGGGCGTATCCTGGTTTAAGAAAGTAGTCCAATACCTAATTTCTCCCTTAGCTGGGGTTTGGTCGGCAATTAATCCTAAAAAGAATAGTTTCCCATCCTTAGCAAATTGCATTGCGGTTCTGGGAGTATCTCTCATAGGAACTGCCAATGCTCCAAACCGCTCGCGCGAAGCATTCACAAAACGCTCAAAATACTTATTACCTAACGGTTTATATGCGCCAAAAACGTGATGCTTTAAAAAAAGTCCAAACAAGCCATACAGCTCCCAATTTCCATAATGTCCGCCTGCCACAACAATACTTTTGTTTTCATTGTAATACCGGTCAAGCTGTTCTAAATTTTTAAAACTACATAAACGTTTGGCCCTTGGAGCATTGGCATGCAGGATGTAAAACTGCTCAACAAACAAATCGCAAAAATGGCTGTAGAATTTATGCTCAATCTCCTTGAGTTCCTTTTGCGTTTTCTGAGGGAACGAGCGTTTCAAGTTTTGCCTTACCACATCAACCCTATACCTGAAAATCTTATAGATAAAAACATACATTAAATCCGAAATAACATAAAGCCAACATAATGGCATGAACTTAAAGGGAAAAGTTAAAACCGTGAATGCATAAAACGATATGGTATGCCAAACTTTTATCATAGGCTATCTAAACATTATATTGCGGATTACACCCGTAAACTCCTCATGAATACTGCCATTTGTGGCTACAATTTCGCCACCGAAAATGTAATTGTTGCCTCCTTTGAAATCGCAAACCTTACCGCCAGCCCTTTCAACAATAAACGATCCTGCGGCAACATCCCAAGGACTAAGCCCATACTCGTAAAAGGCATCAAATCTGCCACAGGCCACGTAAACCAAGTCGGTGGCTGCAGAACCAAGGCGACGTAGGCCGTGTGAGTTGCGCATGAAGTAATCCATGGTTTGGAAGAAAGGACTAATTCGTGAGTAATCGTAATAAGGGAAACCAGTAGCAACAAGCGAGTCGTTTACCTTTTGTGTGGCAGTTACCTTAATGGGGTTTCCGTTAAGGAAAGCACCACCGTTTTCGGTTGCCCAGAAACACTCCTTCAGGCTTGCCTCATAAACTACTCCAAGCACTACCCTGTCATTGTCCATCAGTGCAATGCTTACAGCAAAGGGCGATAGTCCATGGATATAGTTTGTGGTGCCATCGAGTGGGTCGATAATCCAGTTTACACCAGTGGCATTGCTACTTCCGGTTCCCTCCTCGGCAATAAAACCAGCTTTAGGAAGTGCTTTGCCCAATGCATCAACCAGCATGGCCTCGCAATGTTTATCGACATACGAAACAAAGTTATGCTTGCCCTTAACCTCAACCATATCGGCTGTAAACTTGCCCCGTTCCGATAAAGCCCACTCGCCTGCCCTTTGGGCAGCATGAATTACCTGTGGAAGTATTGCATCAACATTCATTATCAAACTAAATTAAAAACCTAATGATGGTGCTATTGGGATTAACGCATTTAAAGAGAGCTGAACAAACTCGTCGAGTGTAAGCCCAATCTTTTCGCACTCCATTATTGTATCGCGATTTACCGAAGCGGCAAACTGTTTCTCCTTCATGCGTTTAACCACCGACTTGGGCTTAACGCTTGCTATACGCCTATCGGGGTAAACCAGTGTGGTGGCAAAAATTAAGCCGGTAATGGTTTCACCGGCAGCCAAGGCATGCTGAAAACGGGTAGTGCGAGGCAGGCCTGTCGCCTCCTCGTTATGCATCTTAATGGCATCAACAGCCTCGGCTGGCAAGATACTTTGAAGCATTTCAGCAGCAACCAGCGCATGGCTTTTAGGATCGGCGTTGGTAATTTCAACATCCAAATCGTGCAACAAACCGGCAATACCCCAAACATCCTCATCCTCGCCAAATTTGCGAGCCAACTCACGTAACACTGCCTCCGAAGCCAGGCTATGGGCTATCAGTTTAGGATTTGAAACATGTTTGTGTAGCAGTTCTAAGTAAAATTCACGCTGTTCCATACTGTATATAAAAAATTAAGCAAAAATAAAAAAATGATAAGAAATCAAAGGGCAATTTTTAGGCTATGGGCGAGGCTTAACATTAATCAAACTTGCCCTGAAAAACCAACCGAAAATAGCTTTTAGCCTTTTGTATCGACCAAATAGAGGAATTAGTACACTTGTAATGACTATTGTAATAAGGATTATTGAGTATGTTAAGTCCTGGATAATCTGACCACCAGGTATGCCTTTTTGCAGCGGTATTCCCGCCAGTACAGCAGCAGCCAAGCCCTTGGGAATCATGACCGACATGGTAATCTTGTCGGCAACTTGAATATTGCTACGTGCTGAAAATTTAATGACAGGAATTCGCAACATGTATAAAATAATCGAGAATAACAATCCTAACCCCATAATTATAAAGTTATCGAAATGGATTGATATACCTACGTAAACGAAGAAGAAAGTTTTTAGAAGGAATACAATCTCGGAAAAGAAAACTCTTTCGGTTTCGGTGAGCGAAACCGGTTCGCTGGGCAAGTATTTATCAAAAAATGGGGTTCGAAACTGCTCGATATTAACTAGGGTTATCCCAAAGACTAACGAAGAGATTGCTCCACTGTATCCTAAAAGCTCGGCTATGCCATAAACAATGAATACAAATGCAGGGGTTGTGAAAATGGAATTTTTAATAGAACGTATTCTGTTTAGAACAATAGCCCAAATCACTGCTGCAACAAAACCCACAATAGAAGCAAGCACAAACGACGAGATAATTTTTCCCACAATTAGGCCAGGTTGCACATCACTTCCCATTATCCCCTCAATAAGGGCGAGGGCAAACACAATGCAAAGTACATCGCTCAGCGCCGACTCCAATATCAGATAAGTTCTGGACAATTCTTGCATTGAAATCTGCCTTACCATGGGAATAACCACTGCCGATGAGGTTCCACCCAGAGTTGCACCAAGGGTTAGTGACTCCAGAATTGAAAGATTAAACAGAGAGTAGGATAGAATTGATACAGCAACGGTAGTTACAATAAAGTTGATAGCTGTAAGCGACAGTGCCCTTCCCAACGATTTTCTTAACTCAGTTATATTCAAACCTATCCCGCTCTCAAAAAGGATTATGACCAGTGTTAACGAGGTGAACATGGGACCGGCTATTCCAAAATCATCGGGCTTAACCAATCGCAGAATAGGGCCCAAAAGAACACCCACAAGCATTAATAGTAGCACATCGGGAATCCCTTTTCGGTCGAAAATCCCAGAGAACCAGTGAGCTAAAAAAATTATTGCCCCTAAAAACAGTATAGTTAATGATGAGTTCATATTAAACACTTTGTTAGACTAACTAAAACATTAAAAAATTAACCAAGGTTAGTCAAAAGAAACACAAGAAATATGGACACATCTTGTTTCTGTTGACTTACCGGTGGTAACCCCAACTTATCAAAATCTTTCATTCCGAGCTTTCGGAATGAATAGATTTTGTTAGTTGATTCGTCAATTGTTTTTTTCAATTAACGGATTTGGGTTAAAAGCTATTACATGCAAATCTGAAACACTTGCCATGCAATCATGTAACAATAAACTCTACACCTCCATATTCCTGATAATTAGATTCACCATTAATTTTACCAACTTAATGAAAAGAATGCATATTACAAACTAAAACGAACTCACAAAAGCCACACTTTGTGATAACCTGAGACGGCTACTCAATTATCTTGCTTATTGATGAATTAACAAACAAAACATTCCCTAAACTATCGTAGCCCTCAAAAATCGATTTGCTTTGACTTTTAACACTCTCACGGTTAAAACCCAAAATTACAAGCCCTGCATCGGCTGAGTAGTGATTGATAACATCCTTATACAATTTATCTTGCTCTTCAACAATTATCTTCACATTCTGAGGTGTTATTGGCAATCGTCCTTTATCTATCAGTTCCTTCATTTGTCTTCTGGTTTCAGCCACTTCGCTTTTTTTGCAAAAATCAAAAATTTTTATGTCGGACTTATGCCAATCGGGATGACCAAGCAGAATGAATCCTAAAATTATCATCAAATTAGCATTATCGGCATCGTTTGTTTTAATCCAGATATGAATACCATTCTTATAAATTATTGGTTTGTTACTCGAAGCTAGTATTGCGATATCAAAATTACCTGCATTGATTAAATTAAGGTTTTCAATAATCTTATCCAGCTTGCCAGCATCATCCTTCAGGTATTCAAGAATTACCATATTATTCTCCATTCCCGAAATACTTGGTATTTGAATGGCATTGGCAATAGCTGAAGTGTACGACGGAGAGATTAGTGTATCGATATACACATGGCTATTATCGCCATAGTTATGTATAAGCCGCTTAAGTACTTCCAGTGATTTTTGGTATGAGGCTTTTGAATAGTAATCCTCTATGAGATGTAAGTATGTGCCAAAGCCATACTTATACGAAATCCAGTTGGTTAAACGGAATGCATTACTACGAACAAACGAATCCTTTGAGATGCAAATAACACTTGGGCGCCAGTCAGAGATAGTACGTACCAAATTGCTCTTCTGTAAAAAAATCTGCAAGCGTCGGTTTATCTGAAAGATGGTATTTGCAAATATCGAAGAAAGCCCTTTGCGATTCTTATGAACATTATCAATGTAAAGGTACAGAAACACTATAATAAAAAAGGCTAAAAAGGTGTAAATCATGCTTATTTTAAACATCACCCAAACCGAGGTAACAAAACCAACAAGCGAAATAAGCCACCTTGATTTAAAGGAGGGGCGGTACGATGGAGATGAACCGAAATGATGCAAGAACGAGATTAAACATAAAGTGCCATAAGTCATCAGGAAAAACATCGAGATAATTTGGGCTACCATATTAACATCGCCAATAGCAACAAAGAACAATGCAATAATGCAAGTGATTAACGATGTGTTATATGGTTCATTATCAACATCGCGCGACCTACTCAGCCACGAATTGACCTGCTTTACAGGGAATGTTCGGTCCAAAGCCAAGGCCTGCAAGGTTCGCGGTGCAACCATAACTGAGCCTAAAGCCGACGAAAGCGTTGATGCTGCCAAGCCTAAAGGTATAATTATCCTTCCAAACAGGGCTATATCGCTCATCACAAACTGATTACTGATCAATGCTTCGGCATTGGCTGAGGTAGCCAACTTGTATGAAATGAAAAAGTAAAGAATCATACCCACAAAGGTTGCCGATATTGTTCCTAAAGGAATGGACTTGGCAGGATTTTTAAGATCCCCTGACAAACCAACTCCAGCAGTCATACCAGTAAAGGCAGGAAATATGATTGCAAACACCACAAAAAACTGGTCGACATTCCTAAGCGATGCATTTAATAGGTTGACTTCTACTCCTGAACCAACTTCGCCTTTCCCTAAAAAAAATAACATAAGCGATAGGATTAATATTCCTACTACAATGTATAGCGCTTTTACTCCTAAATTTGCCCCTTTTTTTAGGATTACATAGCTCAGCAACAACATTACTGGCAAACTTACTACCTGCCGAGGCAGCGAAAAACTAAATGTTTTTTCGATAAAGTCAAATAAAAACTGGAATGACTCAGTAAAAGCAATCACATAAAATGCAACACTAATGGCCTGGGAGAGATATAGCGCAATTCCAATAGTTGCTCCAATATTCAACCCAAACGACCTGGAAATAATGAAATATTCCCCACCACCCTCTACTCGCTTGTTTGTAGCCAATTCCGATATGGCTAATGACGTGGGAATGGTAACCATATGGCCAAGCAAAATGATTAATACCACCCCAAATAAGCCCAGCGTACCTACCGCGTAGCCAAAGCGTAAAAATAGGATTGCACCAAGTAAAGTGGAAAAAGCCGTAAAGAATACCGGTGCAGTTCCAAATTTTTTAATTTTATCACTCATAAACTCAAGATAGCTATGACAAAAGTAAAAAAAAATTGAATCAAAGAGATTTTAAAAGGCCAATGCTTCTATTACCTTGTAAGCCTGGCAAGAATAGTTCAGGGAACACCTCAACCAAGTGAATACTCTCAAGGTATCCGCATAAACTTATGCGCCTGAAGCGAAACCCTCCACTTGGGATGCTGCATAATGTAATCAACTATATTCGAAACGATTTGGTTGTAAACGCTCCATTCGGGTTGAAGGAAAAGCTGGCAGATTGATTTTACCTTAGCTGCATTCTCCTCAGCCCACTCAAAATCGGCTGGAGAGGAAATTATTACCTTAAGCTCGTCAGCCATCATGTGAATGCCCTCGGCAGGAGGTTGCTGTCTTTTAGGCGAAAGGCAAATCCAGTCCCACTGCCCGGTTAGAGGGTAAGCCCCCGATGTCTCAATAAAGGTTTGAATTTCCCGTTTCTTCAGCTCAGCGCACAAATAATCGAGTGGGTAAAGGGTTGGTTCGCCTCCAGTAACCACAACGGCCTTGGCAGGAAAACTGGCAGCCCGTTCAACTATTTCATCAACCCTAACGGGTGGGAATACCTCCGGGTTCCACGACAGCTTGGTATCGCACCAGGAGCAACCCGCATCGCACCCACCAATGCGAATGAAGTAGGCAGCCCTACCAGTGTGATATCCCTCGCCCTGAAGGGTGTAAAACTCCTCGACCAGCGGGAGCATCCGGCCATCGTCAAACTGTTTAACGGTATCGTAAAAGTTCATGGGAACTAATCGTTTGGCCTGTTATTGAAAAGAATCTTCCTATCACGCTCCATGGCACTCTTCGCCCATTCCACAGGAACAATTATCCAGTAGTTATGGCACTGCGGGCTAATTTCGCCTTGCCCCTCAATATACTTCATCATGTAAAGCCTTAAATCCTTGTCGGTTGATTTCACTACACGTTGCTGAAGCTGATTGTGAGGTATGCCTGCGCCTTCAGTTAAATGCCCACCTCCGCCATTTCCCCGATACGAGTTAATGGCAACCCGGTAGGTCTTGTTCTCATCATAAGGGGAACCATCGGCCATATGGGTAATGGTTACCCTATCACCAGCAGGTTTGGTAACATCAATGGTATAGTATATACCCGCAGCGGAATCGAAATTGTAGTAGTTAGCAAAGAGCCGTTTCCTGCCATTCTCCTCCTTGAATCGTAGCAAATTGTCATCAATGCTTGTCATGGTGTTAAACCAAAGCGAAGCAGAGTGCTCCAGGAATCCATCTATCTCCTTACCAGTTAGCTCCATGGTGTAAAGGAAATTCTCGAAGCGGTAAAGCTTAAACATATCACTTATGGTAATTTTACCTGAATCGATATTTGCAACAAATGAGAGCGGGGCAGCAAATGATATATCAGCACCCGAAATCTTGAGCTGAACATCGTGAATAAAATCCATGAACGCAGTTGGGCCAAAATATGCATCTGCACTCGACATGGGTTTAGTGAACTGGCCAATAGGTCTGCTTACAAAATCGCTAACCTTCCGGTAGAACTCGGCAAAGTAATCCATGAATTCAGGGTCGGGTTGATAGTTCTTCATCTCAGCCAAACGTCCGGACACCATTTTAGATTCAACCTTACCTTGCCTATTCAGATTTAAGGTGATGATGGCCTCGGAAAGCATACGTGCCGAGGCTCCAGGGTCCAGTATGAGCACCGAATCGCCCTTGATGTTGACAACCTTACGGGCAACCCGATCGTGGTCGTGACCAACGAGGACAACATCGAAACCCGGCACCTGTTGCGCGACCAGCAGTGAGGCATTCTCGTTGTGACTCCCAGTAGCATCGGCCCCGCCATACGATGCATCATGCCCGGAGTGAAACAACCCTATAACAATATGAGGTTTTTCCTTTTTCTGGATATATTTTACCCAGTAGTTGGCCGATTCAACCATATCGTTGAACTGCATGTTAGGCCAAAGAATACCGGGCAGCCATTTAGGAATGCCAGGAGTAATGAGCCCCAACACGGCAATTCTAACCCCATTACGTTCCAACACCACGTAGGGCTTAAAAACAGGCTTGCCAGTTTTGGTACTAACCGCATTGGCTGCCAGCCATGGGAATTTCGATTCGCGCTCAACCTTGCGGTAAACCGCAGGACCAGCCTCAATATCATGGTTACCAACCGTGGCAGCATCGTAACCCATGAAGTTTAACATCTGCGAAATAATGTTGGGACTAGTGCTATCGACAAAGTTGGAGTAGTAAACCGTAGGTTGCCCCTGGAGTATATCGCCATTATCGAGCAGAACTACCTGTTGGTTGGGATTGCTGCGTTCCTGCTTCACGTATGTGTAAACCCGCGCCAAACTACCGTCGGTTGGAGTATTACGAATAAAATCGTATGGGAAAAGCGCGCCATGCACATCGCTGGTTTGAAGCACCTTGATTGTTACCTGCCGCTGTGCAAAAGCAGAAACTGCTGTAACGAGAAGTAAAAGACTGACCAATAAACGGTTAAACCATTTCATGCTATTTAATTTTAATTTTCAAAGATAACCCTAACGGGTAAGGTTTGCAACTGTAGGTAAAAGCAATAAGGTATTGGTACTTAAAAACCAAATAAATATTGAACAAAATTGAGAACATTACGTTCAAAAATTAAACTTAATAAAATTTGTAACCATGAACATAACCCTTCAATCAACCATCACATGTCCGCATTGTGGATTTAACAAGGTTGAAACCATGCCCACCGATACCTGCCAGTACTTTTACGAATGCACTAACTGCGGGCAACTGCTAAAACCAATGCCCGGCGACTGTTGCGTATTCTGCTCCTACGGTAGCGTAAAATGCCCACCCATTCAGGAGCAGGAGAGTAAAGGACAAAAGGGTTGCAGTTTTTGCGGGTAATCGTAATAATAGATAGGCAACCCGTGCTAAACTAAGAATCTTGCTATTAGTGTGCAGTGTACGGGGGCTGTTGTGTTTAGTGTTTAGTGTTTAGTGCTTGGCTGGCTGTATATCAGCATATCATTTCAATCTGTACTTTCTGCGTTCTGTTGAATTTACTATCAACTATCAACCATCAACAATCAACTTAAATGGTATCACAGTGAAAATCTGCCCAATCTGCGTCATCGGTGTACCATTTAAATTTACAAATAACGACCAACGTTTTCAGCCCCGTAGGGACGTAATATTAATCAAG
>DSBV01000067.1 GCA_011045955.1 Bacteroidales bacterium
CCTCAATGAATGAGATCCTTCGCTACGCTCAGGATGACAAGTGGCCTTGACGATTGACTGTTGATGGCTAATAAGAAAGAATTCTCTTTAATCTGGAATTTGGGATTTGGAATCCCGCTAATGCGGGACAGGCTCTTTAACCTTTATCCTTAATGTGATTCCTCGCAGTTGCTCGGGATGACAAAAAAGTTGTTTGTTGTTTGTGAAATAATAAAAGAAAGCACGCGTCAGGAGAAACGTGCTAACGAGATGAGCGAAAGAAGCAAGCAATGGCATAAAAGCCTGATCCGCCAATGGGTCGGGGGTGGAACGTGGCGGTGGGCCTGGTAAGCGATACCACATGAGCCACGCCGCAGGCGGGGCGAATAGTATCGCGCGGCAGTTCCGCCTCCGGGGCACCCATCGGGTCGGGCTTTTCAGCCTTGATTTTCTATGGTTCTTTCTTGTATCAAGACAAGAAAGAACATGTAAAAGGCTCCTTGGAATGCTTTCCCCTTTACGATGCATCGATTCCCCCTTACTCTTTGGCTTATGCATGGCGTGCATTGCCAAATGCTTGGTATGCCTCAATGCCAGGGTTCAAACCCTGGGCTAATCCGATTTGCCCTTACAGGGCGATTAGTGGAGTGAACGCACGCGTCAGGAAAAGCGCGCTAACGAGAGAAAGAATTCACATTTAATCTTGAATTTTGAATTTGGAATTTTAAATCTTTCCGTACACTGAATACTAAACAAAAACCCCGGCTCATCACCGGGGCTTGGGTATTTAGAATGCAAAGTTATTGGGTATATGGAATTGTGGGCCGGTTTCGGGAATTTTGTAAACTTTTACATCTATAGTATTGGAACCCGAATTGCTACAACCATTTGACGAAGTGACTGTTGGTATAGAATAGGTAATTACTTTATCGGGGTTTGGCCCGCTCCAAACCAAGTTTGGTGTAGTATAAACATGTGGTGAAGTAACGTTATTGAAGTTATAGGTATTAGTACCATCGGTTAACTGGTAGCTATAAGGCGAGGTTCCTCCAGCAAAGGTTACAGTTAAATCAGTATGATCGCCATCGCAAACTGAACTGCTTCCAGATACGGCAATAGTAGCATTTGGCCTTTCGTTTACAGTAACTGCAAGGGTTAAAGGATCGCTATTGCCGCAACCATTTGTAGTATAAATGCTTACATCACCCGAAGTGGCATTCCCTGCAAAGTCAATAGATATTGAGTTGCCACTTCCTATAATTGTGGCACCTGTGCCGCTATAACCCCATGTATAGGTAAGACTGGGATTGTTGGCAACAGAGTAGCCAACATTAATATCGCCTTGGCAAACATTATCATCATACGTAACAAATGCAGCAGGTTTTTCGGGTAGTAAGGGGAATGAAATGTTAACGTCATCAGTCGAAATACACCCCCCATTGGTAATGGTCCAGCGTAAGGTGTAATTATTACCGTTTATACCGTTAAAATCACTATTGGGAATTGTAGATTGTACAACAGTTCCACCCAAGCCACTAATAATACTCCACTGTCCAGTACCCACTGTAGGAGAATTGGCTGCTAATGTTGTCGAAGTTGCACCGCATAACGACTGGTCAACTCCTGCATCAGCTGTTGTAGGTACGGTATAAGTTGTTACAGGTGTTGGGTCAACAACTCCATTGGTAGGACTGCCAGGGTTATTGTATGTAAAGCTGGTTAACTGGTAGGTAGCACCTGTTGCATCTGTTAGGAGCACATAGGGTTCCGCCGTAACGGTTACAGGGGTTTGGGGTACACCATCCTTGGTGTAGTTGAGGATATAGTTAAAAGGTCTGAATGAACCAACAAAAAGAACAGGCATCCCGGCATCGCCACAAACAGGCCCCAACGGATTTAGCCTTGCCCTAGGTTTGGTGGTGTTTATACAAGCAGTGGTATAGTTGGCATTACCAGCAGCGGGAATAGTAATCCTAGCCGATGTGGTTACGGTTCCGTTACTGTTATTTCCGCTTGCGGTTGAGGATAGTTCAGTCCATGTACCACTATTATCGTAAGCCACCCTCATATCCGTTAATCCATTCTGAGTCATTAGTGGGGTAAGGTCGCTTGTGGGGTTCCAGTCTAACCCTACATATGCCCGACTCCCGGGATCAGCGCTTACTGTCCAATACTCCATGGAATTAACATATGTAAGCGGTGCCGCCATAGAGTTGTATGTTGGGTTTGGTGTAAAATATTCAACAGTCCAATCGGTTGTTCCACCTATAAATAGTGCAAGCGACGAAGTTACAGAAAGTTTGTTTCCTAAAGTTGTACCTTTTCCAATAGGGAATTTAAAATTGTCACCCGAGCTTACTCGTTTGGTAAGGGGTCCATCCACAAACGAAGCCGATGAACCTGCAGCAGGGAAAACACAGTTAATCGCTAAGTTAACAATTGTTAATTGGTTACTCGATGTGGTTGTAATATTTCCGCTTGTGAGGTAAAGGTTCCCACCAACCTCAACCAAGCCATTATTACCAATGCTTAATCCAGCAGAATTGTTTATTCTTAAATGGTTAAACTTATTGCTACCACTGAAATCGCCCAGGGCTCCTCCTACTATTTGTGCAGCAGAGCCGGCAAACTCAACAATGGCATTGGCACCTGTACCTGCATTGAAGGTACCCGTTCCATATCGCTCCATTGTTCCCATGATGGTTAGTGTACGATTATTAACCGAATTATCGAGGGTAGGCCCATCAATTAGCAATTGCTCACAAATGGTTAAATTCTTATTGGGAAGAACTCTGGTGCCTGTTCCGGTAAACCTTACCCTACGTAATTGATTGTAAAGGTCGGCTATCACATTGTAGTTTGTACTACCCCCATACTCAAGCGTACCACCGGTTGAGCAATCAAAGAAGGAGTCAAACCGGCCGGCAGGGAGTGGGCCCCCATCGGTATAAAGTGTTCCACTTCCCGACACAATTCCAATATTGTGGCCAAAGTACGGTTGAACAGAACGTAATGTTCCATTTATGGTAGTTCGGTATGTAAATGCTTGATTAGCATCAATGGTAACCGTATCTGCTGGACTAATGGTTACAATAAATCCGTTAGGTGCACCAGTAAGCGTGTAGGGGTCACCTCCGGTTTGTACCCAAACCGAAGGATCGCTCCAGTTGCCGTCCTTAGTTGAAGTGAACTGAGGAATGTTGTTTGGTATGGCAGGGTCTTCACCGGCAGTGAACTCACCGTTAAGGTCGTTTGCATTTACCAGGTTGAAGGTAATGGTATTATTGGTTTCATCTACGTTATCGGTACCAGCTCCTGGAGCTGCCTTACTCCAACTCGTTCCGCCAACGGTTCGTGCTGCAACGTAATCGGGTTCCGAACCTCTTACATCTACATCTTTGTAATTGAACACCAACGAACCATTTACACCTGCAACAGCATTATTCTGAACCTCCCAGTAGTACTGGAGAACTCTATTCCTGTCCAAAACCCCGGGATGGTAACTATTTATTGCATTTATTCTGATATAACCTGTGGTTGTGTTATCGGTATAGGTAAATACAACAGGAGTGTACTTCCCAGTTACCCCTAATGGATAGGTAAAGGTTTGAGAAGGGCCGGAATAAGAGTTAAAGTATTTGCGAATACCCACATTGCTGAAAACCCCATCGACCACAATCATTTTTGTTGGACCAAAAGGAGCGCCCTCAATGGTACTGTTAACTCCAAGGGTTAGCATGTACTGGTTAATATTCAGATTACCTAGAGTAAGCACTAAATTTTTGGTGAGGGTTATGGAATTTTGTAAGCGAGCACCACTGGAGTTAAAAAGCTCAAGGGTGCTGAATGTGCCAGTGCCTGAAATATATTGTAAACTGCTACCCTTTAATGAGATACCTGTACCAGTTCCATTATCGGTATAGGTTGCATTATTGGTTAGGTTACCTGCAACTATTGCAAGGTAAGAGCCGCAGATAAAGGTACCGCTACTTAGTGTTAGGTTTCCATTTACTGTTACATTATTGGAAGCCAATGTTACAGAGGTGAGAGGATTAATTACCAGATTATTAAATGTTGTAAGGGTTGTTCCTAGTATCTGCTGAGTATTTCCGTTGAAAGTAGTAGTATTGGTTCCCGGAGTATATGTACCATTATTTGTAAAATCGCCTTTAAGTGACACATTGAAATTATTGGCATTTAAAAAACTATAACTATTTGTTAGTGTAAGTGAACCATTTAGCACCAAGGGATTTACCATTAGCGTAACGGTGGCATTACGAGGAGTACCTGTTGATTTACCAGTGATCACCAAATTGTTAAGAGCAATATTAGCATCCATCCTGTAATTTTGAACAGCATCCAAAGTGGCCCATGATGATGGAGTTTGTGTAAAGATAATTTGCCCTCCAGTAACGCTTCCACTTGCTGGGCGAATATAAAGATCGCCATAAGTTGTTCCTCCGCCACGTACTATGGTAATGGAACCATCACTCATATTGAATACGCTACCCGGATTAGTTACCTCTAACTTAGCGCGGGTAAGGGCAGTAGCATCTCCACCTTGACCGTTAACTATCACCTCACCTCCGGTTTGGTAATACTTAAGCACACCTGTTGTTGTAGAGGTGTTTCTACGGATTTGCCCGTTAATAAAAAGTTGGCCTCCCTCAACCACCAGTGTTGAATTGCCATCGCCAGTGTAAACTATATCGTTGTTATTATTTGTTGTTCCATTTGTTGGACCAACAAACACCCTTCCGGCCCTTACGGTAAGTTTCCCGGCTAAGGTAACATCGTTAGTATTGACATTGGAGTTAGCAATTAGTATATTTCGGTTCCCGCTGTTGTTGGGATAATCAATAAGCAAACCAGCAGTTTCAGGGATGACAATTGGCGTGGTTGTAGATAAGGTAAAATCGCTATTGGGGTTTGTTCGGCGGTAAACCAGCGTGCCATTTCGGAGTATAAGCCAGTTATTAGTAGGAGTGGTTAATGTACCCCCAATATCAATTATAAGAGAATCGGCCTGTGAGGTTCCCTTATCAACAGTAACTGTGCCAAATCGGGTAATTGGATTGTTTCGTTGGTTTGTAACGCTCGATGTGTTACTTCCAGTAAAGGTTAAGGGGATATTTCTAAAGTCGCATTCACGCGGAGTGGTAATTCCTCCGCCTGCGGCACCGGTTGTATTGTTTACTAAACTTCCGCCAATGCTCATTCGTGCCGATGAACCATCCCAGTTGTCAATTGCGGAGTTATCATTAACTAAAACATTACCATTTACTACAAGGGTTTGTGTTATAGTACCACCACCATACCATACTAATCCTCCACCCTGAATATCTAGATCGCCATTAACTGTAATAGTTTTTGCTATTCGGGCAGCTGGTGGAGTGGGATAGTTAGCATTCCAAATTGGACAGAACCATGAATCGGCATTCTGACCTCGAGTAATCAAATTACCATATATTATAAGATTATTATTAGGGAAAATTATATTCGAACCTCCAAGTGGCGATAGTATAAGATTACCATAGCTGGTAATGCCATTGGGGAGGTAGTATGTTGTACCTGCAATAGGGTTGGTTGTATATAATTCAGTAGTACCAATATTAACATTGAAGTCAGAGTAATCACCTCCTGGAAACTGAAAGGTTGATGGGCTATCGTAATCACAAGCAACCCTAAAATTACCATTCCCATTAGGATGGTTTAGTACAAGTGAAAAGTTCGATGCAGGATTGAATCCAATATCAAGTGCTGAACCTCTTTCAATCTTTAGTATAGCACAGCTGCGGGGATCGGCATTGGGAGTTGTAAGGTTTGAGTTCAGGTAAACCGAATCGTTGCCTCCAATGATGACAATATCACCCGCACCGGGGACTGAGCCAGCGGGTGCTCCGCTATGGCCTATTAACGACCATGTGTTAACATTACTCCATAATCCGTTTTGGCGGCTATAAAAAATGGTTGGAGTGCCAAATGGATTGGTAGGATTATCATCTCCAGCAGTATAATCACCATCAAGAAAGGCAACATTCTCCAGAAAACTTCCTGTTCCTGGTTCGCCAATAAAATTGTTGGATTCATCCACATCGTTGGCATTACCACGCGTCCATGTGGATGAGTTGATATCGAAGCGGGCAGCAACGTACTCATCCTCGGTTACATCTGCACCTGTTACCACATCGGTTTGGTCATAGGAGAATCCCATGGTGGCGGTTGCCGAACCCAGGGTCATATCGCTTGTTTTAATCCTCCAGTAATAGGTAAGTGAACGGTTTTTGGCAGTTGTAGCTGGGTGCTCGTACCCAACTGGCACTATGGTAATATCGCCCCATGCAGCTGGAGTGCCATTGATGGTTATGGTTGCCGGTGTATAGGCAGGTGCAGCATGGTTTGTTGAGGGAGCGCCAACCGGGAAAGTAAAACTATTTGCACCTGAGGCAAATGTACGGGTTACTCCACCATTACCAGCTTGTCCTGAACTGGTAATGTAACGCGTAGCGCCTGAACCCGAAATGCTTGCCGCTGAAGTAAATTTAAGATTGTAGGTGCTAATATCGAGCAGTTTATCCTGTGAGAAAGTTAAAATACCCGATATGGTTGTATTGGCTTTTAGCCTTACTGGTGCTGCTAAGGCATCGGTGTTGTTTAGTTCCAGATTACGGAAAATACCGTTACCATCGCCATCAATATCGGTGGGATCATCATCGGCTATAACAATTTTCCCTGATCCTAAATGTATGGCGCTATTGTAGATGTAGGAAGTTGTAGTAGTTGTTGAGGTTGTTAGGGTGATAGTTTTACCGGCATCGTTCAGTGTGCCGGAAACCAGCATCAGGGAGTCCTGAACCTGAATATCGGTTTGAGTGCCTGAAAAATTCAGAATCTTGCCGCTTGGCTTATCCATCTTGAATTTCTTAAAGGCAAACGCTGTTGCAGAGTTAACCGTTATGGTTTGGTTTGACAAACCATTAAAGATAGTCCAGTTGGTGCCGGGTGTATAGGTTGTGCCATTAGCTACAAACATGTTACCCCCCAGGGTAACATTTAGGTTATTGGCATTGAAATCGCCTGAGAGTAATGAGAAGTTATTCAGAACGGTCATTGGGTAGGTATCGAGCAATACCACGCTGGAACTGCTTTGCCTGCTAATACTAAAATTCCCGAATGAAGCTCTTGAAATAATTCTGAAGTAAGGCGAATCAGCTAAACCCGTTCCGGTATATGGCATTATTACAATTGAACCTCCTGTAACCTCAATGTTGTTAGGATCGCTAAGAACCTCAAAAACCTTCTGCTGAGCTGCTATGGTGCCATCACCGCAAACGTCATAAATATAAATTGTACCACCGCTCATGTTGAATACATTAGCGGTTTCGTTAAGGTTAAAAGTGCCAAGAGCCCCCTGTAGCCCTAAATCGGTTCGGTTAGTACCTAGGGGTGCATTAACTAAATCGTTTACAGTACTGTAAACTGCCGGAGTGCGGCGGAAACGACCCCTCAGGTAAAAGGTTCCACCGGTTTGTGTAAACGATGCCAAACCGCCTCCTGTTCCGGCAGAGCGGAACTGCTTGGCATCCACTTCGCCCCCATTAATTTCGAACTGCCCCGAAGCTGCTGCCCATGTTATAAATCCACCGCTCTCACGGGTTGAGATGTACCCCCTGTTTACCTTTAAAAGCCCCATAATCGAAAACGAACTACATCCTGCAGCGGTGTTGATTCCCATGGCTGCATTGTTAGGGGCTGCTACGTTGTAAGCAACATTAACCTCACGGTAATCATCTGCTGTAGTAAGTATAACCACATTATCGCCATCAAGTACTAATGCACCATTGCCTGGAACATAGTAATCGGAGTTGGGGCCGCCTGTGCCACTGTTGCATGTACCTTCGGAAAGTGAAGGTATGATAGTTGTACCTTGAAGGATAAGAGTACCAGAACGAATCCAAAGAGCCTTATCGAGGTTTGGATTTGCTCCTCCACCATAGCCTCCGGCAATGTTGGCTCCAAAAAGACGAAAATAATGGTAGTCAGTAGAGTAAACCGTTAAACTGTAAGTTTGATCAACCCCTTTGCTTAAAACAAGGTTGTAAAAGTCGGTTGTACCCTCACAACGTAAGTTGTTGCTGGTGTTACCCAAGAAATAAACGGTAGCACATCCCGATGTTGGTCCAAGGGTTATGGGTGGCAATTGGTTGTAAATTGGATAGGTAAGATTAGTAAACCTTACTGTTCCGTAATTGGTAAAGTCACCATAAACACTAACAGTATGCGATTGGGTATAGTAGTAATTGGTGTAAGGCGCTGTACCTCCCTCAGTTACTGCAGTTGGGTCTGTAGTTGTATTGGTTACTCCATTTCCAACGGTTATTGATGCGCCACTATTAACGGTAACACTACCCAAAATGGTTAATTCGCGGCGAGCTGCCGTGTTATCGTTTATACGGTACGTGCCCTGCATAACGTGCAAATCGCCATTAAGGGTTAGATCATGGAGTTGAGTTGCGGTTACGCCGGGTGCGTTTATACGTAGGGAGTTGTATGTGGTTTGTGCTGCGGGTAGTGTAAAGTCTGCTGAGTTGTAGTATTCGGTTATGCCCCCTCCAGCATTAACAAATGTATTTGTTGTAGCAGCAGGGAAGTTAACCGAGGCAAGTTTTAAAATACCATCGCCGTTGAATTCGCTGAGGGTGATTGTAAATCGGTAGGTTGACATATCTAAAATACCACCCGCATTGATATTGAGTTCAAGATTGGTAGTGGTAACATCGGCAGTAAGGGTTACCGTTCGGCCCGAGAGGATTACTACCACATCGCCGTCGCCTGTAGGGGTACCAATATTATTCCAGGTAGTCCCACCGGGGTCGCTGGTCCAAGTGGCAGGGTCGTTCCAGTTTCCGGTTTGGTAGGAGAAGAATGTTTTAGGTGGATATCCGGCAGTCCATTCGGAGGTAACCGCACTAATGTTGGTAGTGTTGGTTATGGTAAATGTTTTGGCAATATCGTTAAAGGTTTGGGAACCTATAGGGGTTGCCCATGCCCCGGCAGTTGGACGTACCCAAATTATACTTGGGTCAACAGGGTTCTCGGTGGCATCATACTGGAAGGTAAGGGTGGCGGTGGTGGCTACACTTCCGGTTACCTGCCAGTATCGCTTTAAGTACTGTGAGCCAAGTGCAGCGTTATATACGGTCCGAAAACGGAGAGATGTGGAGCCTGTTATGTTGCTGGCGGTAACCGGAGCATATACTCCGTTCGATCCAATAGGAATGGTGTATGCGGTAGCCCCAGTAACGGTTTGTTGAATGTATCCGGTGCCGTCAGTTGTTATCATACAACTTGAGTTAAAAGGGCCTCCCTGAATTGCTGATGCGCTATTGCTGTTTATAGTAAGGTTATAATTGGCAATATTTAGGATAGAACTGTTTAATGTTAATATATTGTTAACCTGGGTATTATTGACCAAAGATTTTACTCCTCCTCCGGAAAGTGTTAGATTGAAGTAGGTGTATGCACCAACATTCTGATTTCCCGAATTATTGTAGTTAACTGTACCTGTTGTGGGTGCAGCTGCGCCTCCACCAGTTGTGCTTGTTATTCCGCCTCCGGCAATTGTCCCCCCAACGTTTATGGTTCCATTTCCCGAAAATAAAAGATATGTCCTCAAATTGGACGCGTTCATTGTAATATCTGCGGAAACATTAATTGTTCCAGTTGTTACTGAAACATAAGCATCTCTATTATCGTTTCCACCTGTTGAATTAATGCTAATGCTATTACAAGTTAATGTTCCCCCAGCAACAGCAATACCCTTGGCAACATTTTTAGTAGTAGAATTTACCACTACATTCCCTGTAACACTAATTGAATTTGCGCCGGAGAACGTTAAACTTGTTGCATTTGCTCCAGGTGCAATAACCAGTGAACCTATACTATTTGCAGGCGTAACGTTAAGCGTTACATTATGATTGTTTTGAATGGTTACTGTTCCTGCACCAGGGTTTTGCCCAGGGAAAACGGTTGCAGCAGCCCATGTTGTTCCATTGTAACGCTGCCAAATAGCAACGTTATTCCAGTTCCCTCCAGAAACCGTTTGGTAATCACCTGCAACTTGTGCTTTTACCAATAGGGATAGTGTTAGTGCTATGGTGAATAATAATACTTTTTTTGTCAAGTATTTAACACCTTGTAACCACATTGTAATCCGATTTATGGTAATCATAGTATGTTGTGTATTACTAATTATCAAAATTGATTAATCGAATTTACTTCAAAAATGTTTCAAATATGCCTATAAAATAGGCAAATTTTTTAAAGCAAAAACCAATCCAAAAATCGTAATAAACAGTACAACAGGTTTATAATTGACTTTACTTGATTTAGAAAAGTCCGAAAATGGGGAAGTTAAGGAAATAAGGTGTGTTTAGTGTTTCGGGTTTAGTGTGTGGCTAGTTCAAGGTTCAAAATTTCAGATTCAAGATTCAAAATTCAATATTTCAGAGCCTGTCCCGCATTAGCGGGATTCTGAATTTAGTGTGCAGTGTTCAGAGTGCAGTGTTCAGAGAGGTGTTGGGTTTTGGTGTTTTCAACGATCTGTTGAATTTACAATCCTCGTAAGCGCGCGTCTCCCGATGCGTGTTTTCACTCAAAAAAAATCGCCCCGAAGGGTCTAATCAAGGTAGCACAGGGTTTTAACTCTGGGTATTAAGGTATTCCGTGTATTTGGCTATGCACATATAGCTTAATCCAAAGAACCAGGAGGAAGCGTTGCATCGCAAAAGGGGGAGTATGGCAAAGAGCCTTTTACATGTTCTTTCTTGTCTTGATACAAGAAAGAACCAAAGAAAATCAAGGCTGAAAAGCCCGACCCGATGGGTGCCCCGGAGGCGGAACTGCAGCGCGATACTATTCGCCCCGCCTGCGGCGTGGCTCGTGTGGTATCGCTTACCAGGCCCACCGCCACGTTCCACCCCCGACCCACTGGCGGATCAGGCTTTTATGCCATTGCTTGCTTCTTTCGCTCATCTCGTTAGCGCGCGTCTTCTGACGCGTGCGTTCTTCTATTTCACAAACAACAAACAACTTTTTTGTCATCCCGAGCAACTGCGAGGAATCACATTAAGGATAAAGGATAAAGAGACTGTCCCGTATTAGCGGGATTCAAGAGCCTGCTCGGCTCTGCGGAGTTCAAGATTCCAGAACCTGTCCCGCATCAGCGGGAACCTGTCCCGCATTAGCGGGATTAAAGATTCCAAATTCAAGATTCAAGATTCTCCTCGTAAACGCGCGTCTCCCGATGCGTTTCTTCACTCAAAAAAATCGCCCCGAAGGGTCTATTCAAGGTAGCACAGGGTTTTAACCCTAGGTATTAAGGTATTCCGTGTATTTGGCTATGCACATATAGTTTAATCCAAAGAACCAGGGGGAAGCGTTGCATCGCAAAAGGGGAAGTATGGCAAAGAGCGATTTTAGGGAAAATCATTCAAAAAGGGGGAAAGGTTTGAAGGTACAAAGAGATGCTTTGATTGGGCTCAGCATGACAACCGTCTAATGAGACGAGCAATAGCAAGTGTCACTGAGTTACACAGTGAAATGCGGTGTTGCACAGTGTAAATCTGACTAATCTGTATTATCAGCGTTCATTTGAATTCACCATCAACAAACAACTAAACAATAACTTGCAATTTTCGGACAAATTTTGAATATTCTAAATTTTAATGCATGGCATAAACCATTAGTAAACAAATATATGTGAATTTTGGAATAAATGTTGCTTTGAATAATTAATTATAAATTGCCCAAATTATGAAACGAGTAGTACTGGTAACTGCCCTTGCCCTGCTGACAGTTATTTTAGCTGGGGCTCAAAATGTTAACGACTTTCGCACTATTGCTAACGGCAATTGGAGCACCACTGCTAACTGGGAGCGCTTCGACGGTAACTCATGGGTTGCTGCAACGTATTACCCCGGCGATGGTGAAACCAATCAAGTTAATGTGGATAGCACCTTAACTCTCGACGTTTCGGTTACCATTCCTACGCTCACCATATCAGGAACTCTTAATGGTTCAGGAAACAATACCCTTACCACAACCGGCGACTTGACCTGCATCGGATCCCTTAACTGGACAAATAATGCCGGGGGTGCAATAACGGTTGGGGGTAATCTGCTTATTAGTGGTTCATTTGGTATCAATAACCAAGACCTTACCGTGGCTGGTGCTACTACCCTAAGTGGTAGTGGTACTTTTACCGATGGGAGTAATATC
>DSBV01000005.1 GCA_011045955.1 Bacteroidales bacterium
TCCCCATTGCTCTTTGGATTATACAACACGTGCATCGCCAAATACTAGGAATACCTCTAAACCCAGGGTTAAAACCCTGGGCTAACTCTATTTGCCTCTACGGGGCGATTTTTAGAATGATTGCACGCGTCTTGAGACGCGCGCTAACGACGAGAAAGAATTCACACTTAATCTTGAATTCAGTTTGTGCGGGACAGGTTACCGCTATTGCAGGACTGGTTCTGGAATCTGGAATCCCGTTAATGCGGGACAGGCTCTTTAACCTTTATCCTTCCTTAGAACCTATTCAACCAGCGGTAGCGACGGGCGGTATCGCCTAGTTTCATCCCTAGCATCAACTCGTGCGAGCCTGCCTTGGAAAAGGTTGATACATCGGTAAAGTTATAGTCAAAGGCGTAGCCAAAGTAAAACTGCTGGTACTTAACACCAACCATGGTAATTACAGCCCCGGTGGAACGGATTGAAACACCAGCCCAGTAATCGTTTTTGTAGTAGCCCTTTATGTTTAGGTCGGCTCCAAACTGGAAACGCTCATTGGTGGTTAAAAGGAACGATGGCTCAATGGCAAAATCGCTTCGGTAGGGTTGATACCTATACCCCCCTGCCAGGTAGTACTGGCGTAGTAAACGGTATGCTACCTCGGAATTACCCCCACCAAACTGAATGAAACTTTGGAATAGCGATGTGGCCGAAAAACCAACATAGTACTTTTGAGTGCTAAGCAATACCCCAAAGTTGGCATCGGGGGCAAATTTGGAGGTCTTACCCATTAACATGGGGTCGTTGGTTTGTTCGTAACCATCAACTGCATTTACATTTGCCTTGAACTGAAAGCTGGTAAGCGAAGCGCCAAGGCTTAGCTGGTAATCGCGCATGTAGATATGGTAGGCATAGGTTGCCTGAAATCCTGTACGGTGGATTCGACCGTTGTTATCGTTGAATACAAACGCACCTATCCCAACACGTCCACTGGGGCGACGACGACGCACTTTTGATTTAATCAGCCTGCTTCGGTTGCGAAAGCTGGTTTTTAGAATTCGGGTTTGCGCGCTAAGCGCATAGGTGCTTGGTGCCTCGGAGTAACCAATCCACTGCTGCCGGGCTGTTAGGTTTACAGCTGTAACCCCCTCGGCACCGGCAACTGCCGGGTTTACCAGAAAAGGATCGAGCATGTACTGGCTGTATAGGGGTTGCTGCTGGCCCTTAACCACACCTGCCATTCCCATGAGTGCCACTGCTGCAAGTATCCCTATGTAAGTGTTGCTTCTCATTTATACTTAATTATGATTCCAAATTCAAGATTTCAAAGTTAAAAACCTTCCACGCTCTGCTGGATTAAAGGTTGAAGGATAAAAAAAGATATTAAGAATATATGTCGTAATTTACCATTTTTACATTTACCGATCACAATAAACCATCAACCATCAACCATCAACTTTACACTGCACACTGTACACTGTACACTAAAAACTGAACACTATCTTATTATCGTTACACTACCCTTGTACTCGTACTTCTTTTTGCCAACGCTGAATACAATGATGTAGTGGTACGAATCCATTGGCAACTCCTTGCCGTTCAAATCCCTGCCATCCCAGGATTTATATGAGCCCTTGCTGCTCCAAACCAACTTGCCCCAGCGGTTAAATACCTTAACATCCACATCGTTTATGTAACCCCTTAGGTCTTGACCCTTATAGGGAGCAGGGAATTCCCAGGTATCGTTTACACCGTCCTTGTTAGGTGTAAAAGCTGCGGGAATACGCAGGTTGCTGTAATCGGCAGCCGAAACCTGAATGGAGTCGGAGTTGGAACATCCGTAGTTATCGGTAACCGTAACCCAAATGAGTTGGTCGCCGCTTTGACCGTCAACAGTAATGCTTGGGGTAACTGCACCGGTGCTCCAGTCGTAAACCGTAAAATCGGGGTTGTACACATCGAGCAGCAGGGTTTGGTTGGCAAACAGGACAGTATCGTTACCTAAATCAACCACGGGGAGTGGTCTAACGGTTACCTCGGTTATATCGTAAGAACAGCTGTAGTCTGAGTTAACCAGCCTAACGGTGTAGGTTCCACTTTCACCAGTATAGTAAACCTGGTTAGTATTTCCATCGTGCCACAGGTAATGGATAAACCCACTACCAGGATCAAGGGTCGCAATACTACCAATACAAACATTAAGCTCATCTGGGATATTATTGGTTATGGGTATAAATATCTCAGGGGTATTGAGAACCACGTTCACAGTGTAAGGGTTTCCGGTGCAGCCGTAATCGGTATGCTCAACCACCGTAAGGGTGTAAATTCCACCCTTCATCCCCTCGCGCCAGAGGATATCAATTGAATCGCCTCGCGCCAGAAGATTGTAATCGGTGCCAAGTTGAAGCACGTTGCCATCGGGGTCGGTAATGGTCCACTGGAAATCGGAAATGCCATTGAAGCCCTTTACGCCGTAACGCTCAGTATGGCCCACGCAGGCCATGGGTAAATCGGCTTGCTGTGCCTGAACTGCTATACCCATTAGGGTAAAAAGAAGGGGTAATATGTAATGTAACCTTTTCAAAACCAAACCTTTCTGTTTCTAAACTGTAACTAATCAGGAAAAAAGGAATAAGTTTTTAAAAAACCCGACCAGGCCAAGCCCGGCCGGGAAATTCTATCAATCCTAGTAGTTAAATGCGTTAGGAATATGGTAAACAGGACCGGTAACAGGTGCTGGGTTAACAATAAATACTACCTGGTCATCGGTGAAAGCATAGCTGGTTAAACCATCGATATAATCGGATTTGTGGCTGATAGCTGAAATAATACCATCGGCAACAGCGCCAGCGTCAGAAGCTTTTTTGAAGGTGTAGGTGTAACGGGTTCTGTAGTTATTGCTAATATTAAGTGCAGATGAATTGAAAGTATAAGTAAAGCTGGGAGTTGCTGCGGTGAAACCAGGTGTTCCAGATTTTACCTTAGCAGCAAGGGTAAAGTCAACAAATGTTGAATTGGTTGAAACGGTTGCAATCACTGTACCTGAGCCATCTATCTCCTCAACAAGTTCTTCCACTGAAAAGGCATAGGCGGCAAGGTTATCAGGTACGTTTTCGGTGATGCTTAAAGTGATTTCTTGAGCAGCTTGGTCACCGCAAAAATCAGTTTTATCCACTGTTGTACAGGTTGCGGATGGGGCGGCAACTACGTGAATAGTAGTTGTGCGGGGTGTAGCATCCTCGCATCCAATAAGTGTATTAAGCTCAGTTACATCTACAGTGTAATCACCCACTGCGGGGTTGGTAAACTCAACCCAGTTCTGGGCAACAGGAGTGCCAGATACCACAGGAGCCACAGCAGTTAAACCTGTAAAAACAAAACGCCATTCGGAGTTTGCCCCAAGGTTAGAGTTTGTTGCAGCCACATATGAAGGGCTGTAAATTGGGTCTGGCAAAACGTAAAGACGGAAGGTGCGATCTTCTGTTTGGTACATTTCTGTAGCCTCGTCTTCGCTATAGTCAGTCAAAATTTGAGCGTTTGCACTTGCAAACATAAATGTGGCCATGATAACTAAGGCCAAATTTAACAGTGTTGATCTTTTCATAGTTTTAAAATTTAGTGGTTTATAATTAAAAAATTCAGTTTTGTTTAGTATTAAAAATTTGTTTACAAAAATACCCCATTGCGGGTTTAAACTCACTTGCCCGCTATTTTGGCTACAAGGGCCGGTTGCTGCGGGGGGCGTCCGTTTACTATGTTTGCATTGTATGCGCATAAATTTTTCAAATTGTACACCTTGGCTATTTACGTTTAAGTAGTTAAAAGGTTTAGCTCTATGGTTATTTTACTATAACTTTTTTGACCAACACCTTTTATGCTACCACGAAAAAATGTAAGCCAGTGAACGTCACGTTCAAATATCAATTACAGTGCCATAACTTGTATGTAATTGTTTATTTGCGTTTTACGTAGTTGAATTATGCAAATAATGTCCGTAAATGGTAAAATTTGCTGGCAAAGGTGTGCCCGAAAATGGTAAGGGGTATGTGTTTGGTGCTTGATATGGAACGCACATAGCGCAGATGGTTTGGTTGTACGTTGCTTGTTTATAGTTGAGAGTTAAGTTAAAATAGAACGCTGGCGTTGCAGATTATGCTAATTTTCACTGCGTAACACTAAGTAAACTCTGTGTAACACTGTGGTACTTACTTAGTAGTTTGTTGTTAGTTTGGAGGCGACCCGTCCTCTCATGCATGATGAGCTTAGCCAAAGCATCGCTTTTTACCTTCAAACCTTTATCCCTTTTTGAATGATTCTCGCTAAAATCGCTCTTTGCCATACTTCCCCTTTTGCGATGCAACGCTTCCCCATTGCTCTTTGGATTATACAACACGTGCATCGCTTAATACTTGGTATACCTCAATACCCGGGGTTAAAACCCTGGGCTAACTCTATTTGCCTCTACGGGGCGATTTTTTTAGAGTGAACGCACGCGTCGGAAGACGTGCGCTAACGACGAGAAAGAATTCACATTTAATCTTGAATCCAGCTAGTGCGAGACAGGTTTCCGCTATTGCAGGACTGGTTCTGGAATCTTGAATCTCGCTAATGCGGGACAGGCTCTTTATCTTTTATCCTTAATGTGATTCCTTGCAGTTGCTCGGAATGACAGGAGGCGTTGCTTATTACTCTACACCGTTTAACGGCTCATATTTAACGTTCTATTTTCCTCTAACTTTCATTAACTACCTCAATTTCTGGCTTCTTTCGTTTAACATCTAACGTCCTACGAACCTTTTCTAACCATTCACTGTTAACCAATCACTTTTAGCACTAAATAATCGTTTAAGAGCATTTTTTTTAGTTAATTTGTAAAAATTTTTTGGGATGGGAAATGAACGGAAGCCGGAATGGCTCAAGATAAAGTTACCCGGTGGAGAAGGGTACACCCAGGTGAATTCCATAGTTAAGAAACATGGTCTGCATACCATTTGCAGCAGTGGAATGTGTCCTAATATTGGCGAATGCTGGGGCAACGGAGTTGCAACTTTAATGATTTTGGGCGATATCTGTACTCGTTCGTGCAAGTTTTGTGCAACAACAACGGGTAAACCACTTCCACCCGATCCTAATGAACCAACTAAGGTGGCTCGCACAGTAAGCCTAATGGGGCTGAGTTACTGTGTAATTACATCGGTTGACCGTGACGATTTGCCCGACCACGGGGCCGACCATTGGCGTAAAACTGTTTTGGAGATTCGTAGGGTTAACCCCAGTACTACTATAGAGGTTTTAATACCAGATTTTGATGGGAGGACTGAGCTTATTGATTTATTTCTTGAATCGGAGCCCGATGTTGTTGGGCACAACCTCGAAACCGTGGAGAGCCTTACCCCGCTTGTTAGGACAAAAGCAAGTTACAGGCGAAGCCTGAAAGTGCTTGAACACATTGCTAAGCGAGGTTTTAGGGCAAAATCGGGAATAATGCTAGGGCTGGGCGAAACCCGCGACGAGGTAATTCAAACCCTCGACGATTTAGTTGCAGCCGGTTGCCTTATGGTTACCATAGGGCAGTACTTGCAACCACGACCAACAAACTTACCCGTTCAACGCTATGTTACCCCTGAGGAGTTTGAAGAGTATAAACAGATTGCCCTTGCAAAGGGGTTCGATTTTGCCGAAAGCGGCCCATTGGTTCGCTCGTCGTACCACGCCGATAAGGCTCAACACCTGGTTAAAGGGTGTTGTAAGTAACCGACCTAAATGGGCTGACTTGCTATGCAAATAGGAAAAACAATATATAATGCAAAATGTAAAGTTTCATGATCTTGGAACGGTTGATTACAAGGAGGCATGGGATTATCAGGAAAAACTATTTGACGAGGTAACCAAACGTAAACTGAGCGGCGATGGCAAGTTGCACTATCTACTGTTTTGCGAGCATCCGCATGTTTACACGCTTGGCAAAAGTGGCGAGAACAATAACCTGCTAATCCCCGAAGAGATGCTTAAACGGATTAATGCATCGTTCTACCACATCAACCGAGGGGGCGATATTACCTATCATGGCCCCGGACAAATAGTTGCCTACCCCATATTTAATCTGGAGGCTTTTGGGCTAACCCTCAAATCCTACATACACCTGCTGGAGCAGGTGGTAATCGATTGCCTTCAGGAGTATGGCATTGTAGCCGATAGGCTCGAAGGTGCAACAGGCGTTTGGATCGACCCCGGTGTAAAGGGTCGCGAACGTAAAATATGCGCCATTGGCGTTAAGGCCAGCCGATTTGTAACCATGCACGGCTTAGCTTTTAACGTAAACACTAATTTGGATTACTTCCGCTACATAAACCCTTGCGGGTTTGTTGACAAGGGGGTTACCTCCATGCAGGTGGAGCTGAACCGCTCGGTTGATATCGAAGAGGTTAAGGCTAAACTCCTTAACCATTTTACTCATCGGTTTCATTTCGCATGCGACCGCATTGGTATTGCTTAACCTTTAAACCATGCAGAAATGGAAAAACGATGGGTTCTCAAGGATCCGGGCGATCCGGCATTAGTTAACTCCTTGGCTAAGGAAATTAACGTTAGCGAGACCATAGCTTCGCTCCTGGTTCAGCGCGGAATTGATAGCTATGATAAGGCGAAACGCTTTTTTAGACCTTCGCTGACCGATTTACACGACCCATTCCTGATGAAGGATATGGTTGAAGCGGTTGAGCGCATCGAGAGAGCAATCCGTCGGGGCGAATCTATTCTCTTTTACGGCGATTACGATGTTGACGGAACCACTGCCGTTGCCCTAATGTACTCTTTCTTCAGAAAGCGGTACTCAAAAATTGGCTATTACATTCCCGACAGGTATAACGAGGGGTATGGAATATCGCTCAAGGGAATAGACTATGCTTTTGAAAATGGTTATACACTTATCATTGCCCTCGATTGTGGCATAAAAGCTATTGACAAAGTACGCTATGCCTCACTGCGTAATATTGACTTTATCATATGCGACCACCACTTACCTGGCGATAGAATTCCCGATGCTGTTGCTGTGCTCGACCCCAAACGCCCTGACTGCAAATACCCGTTTAAGGAGTTGTCGGGCTGTGGAGTTGGGTTTAAGCTACTGCAAGGCTATTGTAAAAAGGAAGGCATTTCAGAGGAGGAGTTGTATCAACACCTCGATTTACTTGCCGTTAGTATTGCATCCGATATTGTGCCTATAGTAGATGAGAATAGGGTTTTGGCCTTTTACGGCTTGGAAAAACTCAACACCAATCCAGGTAGAGGACTAAGGTCAATAATCAAAATTGCAGGTATTGAAAACCAAAGGATTGCCATCGACGATATAGTGTTCCGTATAGGTCCTCGAATTAATGCGGCAGGACGAATGGAGTCGGGTAAAACTGCAGTGGACCTGCTTTGTGCTTCGGACGATAGCTCAGCCCATGAGGTAGGAGCGTTAATTGACTCGTGTAACAACGACCGAAAGAATATTGACCGTGCCATTACCCACGAAGCCATTAAAATGATTGCGCAGGATAAAAGGTTGCAGCACAGCTACTCAACCGTACTTTTTAACCCATCGTGGCATAAGGGTGTGGTGGGTATAGTTGCCTCACGTTTGATAGAAACCTACTATCGTCCTACTATCATTTTAACCCAATCCGGCGATTTGGCTACAGGTTCGGCGCGTTCCGTTCAGGGATACGACCTGTATCAGGCCATTGAGGCCTGCTCCGACCTGCTCGAGAACTTTGGTGGGCACATGTATGCTGCCGGCCTTACCATGAAAGTGGATAAAGTTGAAGAGTTTAAGCGACGTTTCGAGGAGCATGTGAGTAAAACCATTACCCCTGAGATGCTATCGCCACAAATTGATATTGACGCTCGGATTAGGCTTGACGATATAACCGAGAAATTTTTCAACGTTTTAAAGCGGTTCCAGCCCTTTGGGCCAGGAAACATGTCGCCGGTATTTATGGCCGATAATGTTTACGATGCCGGCAAAGCCCGACTAGTTGGCAGCGAGAAGGAGCACCTTAAACTTACAATAACTCAGAAGGGAAGTTCTAAAAAGTACGATGCCATTGCATTTCAAATGGCTGAGTACTATAAACCAATACACTATGGTCAACCTTTTGATGCTTGCTTTGCAATACACGAGAATAACTACAGAGGCAATATCACCCTACAGTTTCGGATCAAGGATATTAAATTAAGGGCTAAGTAGCCTAACCGGTTTGAACGCAGCGATGCATTGGTTATTAGAATTCATGGGGGATTAGCGGTTTACTTTAAGGGAAAGGTATAAGTGTGCTAGGCAACCTGGCTTTTTAAAAAAGAATTTATGACATCAACAAACGATATTGTTATGTCAATTTGTCCGGCATTAACTGCTGGAATAGATTTTGAAAGTAGAGTTGGGAATTAGTGTGAAACATAAAAATATCAACATATATGAGCAAGAAACACAAAAAGGAGGAAATTGAACAGGAGCTAGCAAATCAGCAAACAGGTAATACCGAGAGCAATGTAACAGACAGTAGGGCTCATGCCGACGAGGGCAAAGATCATGCAGCCCAAGTCGAGCAACCTAAGGATGATAATATTGCCGAATTGACTGCCCAGTTGGAGGAGATGAAAGATAAGTATTTGCGCCTTACTGCCGAATTTGACAACTACCGTAAGCGAACACTCAAGGAAAAGACCGATTTGATAAAATTTGCTTCGGAGGAGGTTCTCAAGGATCTGCTTCCGGTCATCGACGATCTCGATAGAGCCCTTAAGGCCATTGAAACGGCAAACGATATCAATGCAGTTAAGGAGGGTATTGCGCTAATTGTAAATAAGTTCAACGATTTCCTTAAGGCAAAGGGAGTTAAAGAGATTGATGCCATTGGCAATGAGCTTGACACCGATTTGCATGAGGCCATTTCCAAAATACCGGTGCAGGACAAGGCCCAGAAGGGCAAAATTGTTGATGTAATCCAAAAGGGTTACATGCTGCACGATAAGGTAATGCGGTTCTCAAAGGTTGTGGTTGGAGATTAAAATAGTAGGGTATGACAACCAAACGTGATTACTACGAAATACTTGGCATACCGCGGAATGCCACCAAGGAGGATATTAAAAAGGCATACCGCAAAATGGCGTTAAAATATCACCCCGATAAGAACCCGGGCGATAAGAAAGCCGAGGAAAAGTTCAAGGAGGCAGCTGAAGCCTACGAGGTTCTTAGCGACGATAACAAACGTGCCCGTTACGACCAGTTTGGACATGCGGGAATGGGTAACGGTGCAGGAGGTGGTGGTTTCTCTCACGACTGGACCATAGAGGATATTTTTGCGCAGTTCGGCGATATTTTTGGCGGCCATTTTGGCAGTTTTGGCGGATTTGGTGGTTTTGGTAGAGGACGCTCATCGCGACGCACTAACCGCGGTACCGACTTGCGCGTTAAGGTTAAGCTGTCGTTAAGCGATATTGCTAACGGGGTTGAAAAAAAGATAAAGGTTAACAAGTACGTATCGTGCCATTCATGCGGAGGAACTGGTGCAGCAGGAGGTTCTTCGTACAGTACCTGTTCAACTTGCCGCGGTTCAGGGTATGTAACCCGCGTAACCAATACCTTGCTTGGACAGATGCAAACTACCACACCTTGTCCAACCTGCAATGGCGAGGGAAAAGTGATAACAAACAAGTGTGTTGCATGTAACGGTGAAGGCGTGGTTCGTGACAATGAAGTTATCACCGTTAAAATACCTGCAGGTGTTGCCGAGGGCATGCAGCTTAACGTTCAGGGCAAGGGTAATGCTGCCCGCCGTGGCGGCGTTCCTGGCGATTTGCTGGTTATGATTGAGGAGGAAAAGCACCCTAACCTGGTGCGCGACGGTAACGACCTAATTTACAACCTTAACATCAGTATCCCCGATGCAATACTTGGTGCGCCAGCTGAGATTCCTACTGTTGATGGAAAGGTAAAGATTAAAATAGAGCCCGGCACCCAACCCGGTAAAATTCTCCGCCTAAGGGGTAAGGGATTACCCGAGGTGAACAGCTACCAGCGTGGCGATTTGCTTGTGGCGGTTAATGTTTACATACCAAAAAACCTTACCCGGGAAGAAAGAGCAATTTTTGAGAAATTTGCAAAATCGCCAACTTTTACCCCTAACCCCAATGAGGTAGGTTCATTCTTTGAAAGGATGCGTGGGATGTTTGAGTAGGATGCTCATCAACAGTCATTCATAGCGTACCTTCAGGTACGCTATATTTGTTTATGGGCAGAAGAAAGATTATAGGGTTAATACAGGAAGGGTTGACATGGAACGCTGATAACCCGGATATAACAGATTGGCGCAGATTTGTTTTATCTGCATTCCATTTCCCACTTCAGCTTGTAAACTTGAAGAAAATGCTTTAAAGGTATCCGAAATTATCGGCAAGGTAGGTTAGGTACCATGAGAGCAGGAACGCGATGATTGGTGCAATAAGCCACATCAGGAAAAACTTCCGAACGGCTGTTTTTTTAAAGATATTTCGAGGCCCAAGGCGGGCAACGCCAATACCCAGTATGGCGCCAACATTGAGTTGAACCAATGAGGTTGGAATGCCTTTAAAAATTGATACTGCAAGCAGAAGCGATGCCGATATTACGGCAATTATTACTGCCTCAATACGCCCAAAAAGGAAAAGTTCCTTGCCGGTATTTTTCAGAATTTTCTCTCCAAACAACGAACTTCCAATGCCAAAGCTTGGCGCAACTATCATGGTTGACATAATCATGATAAGGATGAGTAACCTTCCGCCCCGATTTCCTAAACCTAACTCATTCATTGTCATAGAGGTTAATGGCCCGCTAGCATTTGCCACGTTGTTGGCACCAATGGAAAAGGCAACGTAAAGCGAGGCAAATATTATTGCCCCACGGAGCATGTAATGGTCATTTATCCGGCTCGATATGGTATATCCCCTTCTCCGCAAAGGCGTATAAATGTATTTGCCAATTATAAGACTTAAGATGAATGCAATAATTGGCAGGATAAACCATGTGGGAATAACTTCAAAGAAAAACTTGCGGGCATTAAACTCATGGAAGTAAATGCCTGGAGCTATAACGGCCAGAACTGTTGATTGGCTTGTAGATTGTGGAATCCCAAAAAGGTTCGCTACAAGCAACGAAATGGAAACCGCAAAAAGAATGATTGAAACCTGAGCGTAGTTCATAAGCTCCGGATTTACAAGTCCTTTACCCATAGTTGCTGAGGTAGCCTTGCCTGCAATTATAGCTCCTAAAAATACCATTAGTCCAAACAGGGCAGGGATTGAGGTTTTTTTCAGAACATTTGCTCCAAAGGCAACCGAAAAAGCTGGCCCTGTTCCACTACCTCCCATATTGATGGCTAGAAACATAGATATAAGAAAGGGTATAATGAAATGGCTGTTGACTAATGAATCCATATTTTTAAAATTGATTAATGGATTTCAAAGTTACCTTTTTTTGCTCTGAATGCTTAAATAATTTGCCGATTTTGATAAAAATCAACCCTAAAACTAAACCTAAAAACCCACCTGAAAGCACAGGTGGGCAATTGTTTAGGCTGTTATTCTCTACTAAATCAGAGTGTAAATATCCGGAAGGTTTCTACCAAGTCCGTTGTAATCGAGGCCATAGCCTACTATAAAATCGTTGGGTATGCTACGCCCAATGTAATCGAGTTTAATATTTCCCTTATAGGCGTCGGGCTTGAAAAGCAGGGTGGCAACCCTTATCTCCTTTGGGTTAAGCTTGCGGAGCTCTTCGTATAGCTTACTTAAGGTAATGCCAGTATCAACAATATCCTCCAGAACAACAAGGGTTCTACCTGTTACATCTTCGTTTATGCCAATTAATTGGTTAACCTTTCCTGTAGTTGAAGTTCCTTGATACGAAGCCAGCTTAACAAAGGTAACTTCGCAAGAAACGGTAATACGCTTTAACAGGTCAGCAGTAAACATAAAGGAACCGTTTAGCACACTGACAAAAACTGGAATATCGCCACTCTTGGCAAAATCATGGTTGATTTTGGATGCAACCAAATCGATATCATTCTGAATTTCGTCTTCGGGATAACTTAACCTGAATTCCTTATCTTTTAGCTTGACCTGTTTCATGGTACACCAATTAAAAATAAA
>DSBV01000007.1 GCA_011045955.1 Bacteroidales bacterium
CAGTAAAATGCAATACCTAAAAAATATACACAAATATTTTGCCAAACAGCATAAGGAATAGATAATCATACAATAAGCAATAAAATAGTTTGCAAAATGACCGATAATGAACAGGTAGAAGGGTACTTTCTGTAGAATTTTTGAAGGGTCGGTGCAGGTGATATTGATGTTAAAGATACAAAAAACAGGAGTTTGTATCGAGAATTTTGAATCTGAAATCTAAAACCCCTCAATGCGCAAAACAGGTCTTTAAAGCTGAAAAAATCATTGCTAAAAGGTTTTGAGTAAAATGCCTAAGAAATTAGGATATATCTTCACCAATTGATGCCGAGTAAACCTCAAACTACTGTTGCGTTGAAAGTTTTGTATTCAGATCATTATAGGCATTTTTTATTCGGTCAAATTTTCCACTTCCAATTACTGGAATAATTCCTGATGGGTGATTGGTAAGCCAGCTAATGGCAACTTGTTCAGGTAGCAATGAGGTTTCATTTGAAATTTTATTGATGACTTTTGAAATCCGATAAACGGTTTCGTTTTTGGGAGATAGCAACCTGCCACCACCATTGTTAACTTTTTATACATTTGAGGTGCTCTTTTAATGTCTCCACCAAATAATTTTTTACGTAACTTAAGCAAGCAAATCGAATTTTTTGTAATTTGTGAAACAAGGAATTGTTATCTAGGTTACTCTAAGGAGTTAATTTACAATGACAATCTGAAATGAATAAGTGCATCAAATTCAAACAATAAAAATAGAATTGCGAAAAAGTTATGGAACCCGAAAAACAGATTTGGCAATCGTCGAGCGGGAAAAAGTTATTTGCCTGGCATATAAAGCCCGCAGCAACACCCAAAGCAGTTATCCTGATTGTTCATGGACATGGAGAACATTCGCTGCGATATGTTCCCTGGGCAAAACGATTTGCATACCATGGCTTTTTAGTTCAGTCGTGGGACCACATTGGCCATGGCCAATCCGAAGGAAGAAGAGGGCATATTAAGTACTTTGAGCAGCTGCTCTTTGAAATTGATTTGGCTATTACAAAAATTTCTCACGATTATCCAAAACTCCCAATAATACTTTACGGGCATAGCATGGGTGGAAACATTGCCCTGAACTATGCCATAAATAGATTAACCAAACTTGATCTATTGGTTGTAACCTCGCCTTGGTTAAAATTGGCAGTTCCTCCATCACCTGTAATGGAGGTTCTTAGTGAGTTTATGAATTTGGTTGCTCCTTTTATTCAAATAAAATCAACTGTAAAGCCCGAGCAGATCTCCCAAATTCCTGAGGAGGTGGAGAAGTATGCAACCGATCCACTCAATCATGGGCTTATTACTCCTAGGCTTTATACATCAATCACAAGTTCTACCAAGTACATTTTTGGCAATGTCTCAAAGATTAGTATTCCTATTCTACTCATGCATGGCAGCGGCGATTCAATTACCTCGCACATAGCTACCAATGAGCTGTCACAAAAAATTCCTAAGGCAACATACATTGAATGGAGCGGATGCTACCATGAATTGCATCATGAGCGGGAAAGGGATGAAGTTTTTAATTCAATACTGAACTGGATTAATGAGCAGCTCTAAAATTGATTTTCGTACTGAGGTTACCGTAAGCAATTTCCCTTTCCGTATTAACTACCAAACACCTGTGCTATTCTGCGGTTCGTGCTTTGCCGAGAATATAGGTGGAATAATGCAAAGCTACAAGATGCCTGTGAGGGTTAACCCGTTCGGGGTGATTTATAATCCTTTTTCGGTTGCAAAGGTTTTAAGGAACATCCTGCAAAACAAGGAATACACACCTAACGATTTACATAATAGGAACGGTTTATGGTTCAGCTTTGATCATTACACCCGATTCTCGTCAGAGAGCAAAGATGAATGCCTGCTTAAAATTAATGAGGCTTGCAGTAGCGCCCATGAATTCATTAAGAAGGCAAACTTGATAGCAGTAACCTTTGGAACAGCACGGGTTTACAGACTTGTTTCAACGGGTCAGGTTGTGGCAAACTGCCACAAAATTCCTGCAAAGGAATTTACCCACACCCTGCTTTCGGTTGACGAAATTGTTTCAGAGTGGACGAAACTGATTGACGAGGTTCTGGCCGCAACCCCAATCATTCGGTTTCTTTTTACAGTTAGCCCTATCAGGCACTGGAAGGATGGCGCAATAGGAAACCAGTTTAGCAAGTCAACTCTAATTCTGGCTGTTCACAGGCTGTTAGAATTATACTCAGACAAAGCTTTCTATTTTCCCGGATACGAAATAATGATGGATGACCTGCGCGATTACCGCTTTTACGATACGGATATGCTTCACCCCTCGCAGCTGGCTGTGGATTATATTTGGCAAAAATTTTCCAATGCATTGGTCGACAGGCAAGCCATGTTGATTGCTGAAAAGGTTCATAAAATTCAACAGGCTCTTAGCCATAAACCGGTGAACCCAAAAACCGATGAATTTAAAAGATTTGTTGAGAGAACAATAGCTGAGATAGATAGTATTGAAATGCAATATCCATTCATAAATTTTTCTGAGGAGAAATCCAGTTTAAAAAGTTATATATCATGATTACATTTAAACGATTTAGAATCCTTTCATTGGTTTTCAATACAAGCATTGAATTTCTTTTTATTTCTAGTTTAAATGCCTTTTCGCAAGATTCCACTTGGGTCTGGTGCGAGTAAGGCGGCACTAGCCTTATGTTTTTTGGTTTAATTGCCTATGAGGAAGGGCGAGGTGAGCAAGGATTCGGAATTCCTTTGGGTGTAGGATACCAAAGGCAATTTCTAAACGGACGGACGCGATTACATACATATATACAGGCAGCATCGTACAGAACCTTTGCCATAACCGATGTCCCCGATAGCTATTACAGGGTAACTACTTTAGGCATAGATTCTGATTTTGATATACTTAGGTATTACTCGTTTTCGGTTGTTCTTGGGACTGAAGCAGGGCTATCGTATTCCTGAGGCATTACTTTAAGTTGGTGGGATGAGAATTTGGGTCAAACCACACAAAATGAACCGTACAATAGGTGGTACCCCTCGGTTTATTTAGCATACGGTATTCGCATAGCCCCTCGTAAAAGCAAGTATGCCGTTGTGATATTCCTGCCGCCTGGAGGGCATGCCAATAAAAATTTCTACTTGTTACATGCCATCGGGGTAGGAGTTGACTATAAATTTTAGATCGATTTTTCTTTCCATTGTAGTAAGGTTTGTGCTGCACTGGCAATGTTAGGGCCAAAGGTTACTATACCCTCCTCATGGCCTGCCATAACTAGTATGCCTTTATTCTTAAGGTCGGTTTGGCTGTATAGCCTAATTACTTCCTTTGCCATTTCAGGTGTACCATACTCAGCTTGTTTTCCTGTCTTTGGAACACGACGCAGCAGTGCGCGCCACATATTTAGGTTATGAACATGTATAACTGCTTCAATTTTGGGATCGCAGAGGTACAGTACTGCATGTGTCAACGATTCCGAGGAGGCAATTACGGGCCCAATGGAATCGATAGTGTTTTTATGGATATTGAACGAGGTAACCAGGGCAAAGTGTTGCTTACCAATCTCGGCAAACCCACCCGTTCCGCTTCCTGTAATCAGAAACTCGTTACCACTGGTTCGGCGGCTAAGGTTCCCGTAACCAATTCCCTTGCTATCAACCCCCACAAATCCCTTTTGGTGTAAAGCTTGACGCCAGTATATGAGATCATCAATTAAGGGCGATTCAATGGGATCGGTTTTGGTCCAGTTGCACTTAAACTTGATTACTCCTTCCTTCATGTAATGTGAATTATTTTTAAACTCAGAAACGAATGAGCAGAGCGGAAATAATGAACCTACCCTGCTTTGCGGAATTCAAGATTTTATGGGTCTATTTGTGATACTTGATTTAACAATTTGACAATGATTTATATGTTTTCAGTTTCATTTGCAAAAACCAAAATGGTGTTAGTGCAGTAACTTCTCATTAGCATTGCAATTAGGGCTAGCAATTCCTTTCTCTGTAATAATTCCGGTTATTAGTCGGGCAGGGGTGATGTCGAAGCCATAGTTGGCCGCTGGAGTATGCGGTGGGCAAATGAGAACATCCGCTATTTGACCATTGTGCAGGCCGTTAACGTAAAGAACTTCGTTGGCCGCTCGTTCTTCGATTGGGATTTTGCCCATTCCTGAATCAAGGGAAAAATCGAAGGTTGAGGAAGGGGCTGCTACGTAAAAGGGAATACCATTATCGTGGGCGGCAAGGGCTTTCAGGTAGGTGCCTATTTTATTGGCAGTATCGCCATTGGCAGCTATTCTATCGGCGCCGGTTATTACCAAATCTACCATCCCGTTTTGCATCAGGTGCCCACCGGTGTTATCGGATATCAGTGTATGTGGAACGCCCTCGTTAAGCAGTTCCCAAGCCGTAAGGGCTGCCCCTTGGTTACGGGGTCGGGTTTCATCGACCCAAACATGAACCCTAATGCCTTTTCGGTGGGCAAGGTAAATGGGCGAAAGGGCTGAACCGTAATCGGTAAAGGCAAGCCAACCGGCATTGCAATGGGTGAGTATGTTTACTACATCTCCCTTTTTGTTTCTGCTTATTGCCTCAATCAATGGCAAACCGTTTTCGCCAATCAGCCAACAGCTCTCAGCGTCACTGTCGGCAAGTTGCTTTGCAGTATCAAGGGCTATTTGTGCTTTTTCTTCAAATAAAATGCGGTCGCCCGCAACTCTGGAACAAACAATATCGATAGCCCATTTCAGATTAACCGCGGTGGGTCGGCTGCTCAATATCTCCGATATGGCTTTTTGAACAAAATCAGCGGTCTGATTACTCATAAGAGCATCGCGGTAGGCCAAATACACTCCAAAGGCGCCGGATACTCCAATTAAACCGGCCCCGCGCACATGCATTTCCTTAATGGCTATTGCCATTTGTTTATAGGTAGATATGATTTCAACCTTGAATTGATGGGGTAGAAAGCGCTGGTCGATGATGTGAACATCAGGTAGATTTTCATCATCAACCCAAATGGTTCTAAAGTATTGGTTTGCAACGCGCATTGTTTACAATCAAGTTGACATCAAAAGTAATAAGCCATTTGAAAAAAATTGACAGGTTGATATAAATTACCACTTCAACTGCAAAGATAATCGAATTTACACTAAATTTACTATGCAAAACCAAGAAATAAATGCCTACAGTTGGAATAATAGGAGGATCAGGACTTGACAGTCCTGATATTCTAAAAGATGCCACAACCGTTGAGGTTGATACACCCTATGGGAAGCCTTCGTCGCCATTAAAGATTGGTAACATTGGAGGTAACAGGGTAATAATACTTGCCCGACACGGGCACAAACATCAGTATAGCCCAACTGAGGTTAATTACCGTGCCAACGTTTATGCGTTAAAGCACCAAGGGGCCGATTGTATTATAGCCACTACTGCCTGCGGCAGTTTACGAGCCGAGATTGAACGGGGCGACTTTGTTGTGCTTGACCAGTTCATTGATTTTACCAGAAAGCGAGCCAATACCTTTTTCGAATCATTTGCACAGGGTGCAGTACACACCCCCATGGCCGACCCCTTTGATACGGCATTGCGCAACCACATCCTTGATTGTGCTGGGAGGGTAGGGGTTAAGTGTCACCGAAGGGGAACTGTGGTTACCATTGAGGGCCCGCGTTTCTCAACCCGCGCTGAATCGATGATGTTCCGCAGCTGGGGTGCCGATGTAATTAATATGTCGGTTGCCACCGAGGTGGCATTGGCCAACGAGCTGGGCATTCCCTATGCAGCCATTGCCATGAGCACCGATTACGATTGCTGGAAAACCGATGAACCTCCTGTAAGCTGGGATGAGATTGTTCGCATTTTTGAACAGAATGCCGAGCGGATGCTTTTGCTGCTTAGAGTGGTTGTTGAAACCTTAAAGTAAAACCTATGGTTACCATTCGCCCGGCAACTATTGCCGATTTGGATGTGGTTTACCAGCTGATATGCGATCTTGAGGGGGAAACCCTTAACCTAACATTCTTTACCCAGAACTACAAGGCAAACTTTCAAGATAGCACAATACGTTCTATTGTAGCATGCGACGGGGTAAAGGTTATTGGCTTTTTAAGCATGCATATTCAACGAATTCTGCACCAGGAGAGGATAACCTGTGAATTACAGAAGCTGAATATTTTACCCGAGTACCGATCACAGGGTATTGGCTCAATACTTATGGATTATGCCGAAGGACTGGCTAAAAAGATAGGACTCGAGGAGATTGAACTTACAACCCGGAATTGCCGAGTTCGTACGCAAGAATTTTACAAACGTTAAGGGTATGAGAACCCATCTTAAGTTCGTGAATAGGCTATTATGATAGTGCACAGTGTATAGTGTTCAGTTGAGAGATTCTCTGATTCCTGATTTCACAAACTATCAACACCGCTAGTCATCCTGAGCTTAGCGAAGGATTTCCCTCATTAAGAATTGAAGAGATGCTTCGGCGGAGCGCAGCATGACATGAGAGGACGGGTCAGATTCAAAATTCCAGATTCCAGATTCCAGATTAAATGTTAAATTCTTTTCTAACAACCAACAACTAAAAGCGTAAATCCGCCCAATCTGTGTCAACTGCATCCAACGCTAAACACCAGAGCCTAACCACAAATTTCCCGAAAAAAAGCCCCAAGCCTTAACGGCTGGGGCTATATTAGGATCGATTAGGTTGCTTATCCTCGAATGGCTTTTATGCCAGGTAATTCCTTACCCTCCATATACTCCAGCATGGCGCCACCACCGGTTGAAACGTACGAAATTTTATCGGCGAGTTTATTCTTGTTTACAGCAGCCACTGAATCGCCACCACCAACAAGGCTAAATGCACCGTTTGCCGTAGCCTCGGCAATCGCTTTGGCAATTTCCGATGTACCCTGAGCAAACTTATCCATCTCAAAAACTCCCATTGGGCCATTCCAAAGGATGGTTTTCGACTTCATTATTACGTCGCGGAATAGTTTAACGGTTTCAGGACCTATGTCGAGTCCCATCCATCCTGCTGGTGTTTGGTCAATCTTGCTGATGCTGGTATTGGCATTTGCATCAAATGCATCGGCGTTTACGGCATCAATCGGCAGGTAAACATTAACTCCTTTGGCCATAGCCTTGGCAAGTAATTCGCGGGCAAGGTCGAGCTTATCTTCCTCACAAATGGATTTTCCAATTTCACCTCCTTGTGCCTTGATAAAGGTGTAGGTCATACCACCACCAATTATCAGATTATCAACGCGATCAAGGAGGTTTTCAATGATGAGAATTTTATCGGAAACCTTAGCTCCACCCATAATGGCAGTGAAAGGTTTTTCGGGAGCCTTAAGCACCTTATCCATGGCCTTGAGTTCACTTTCAATCAGGTAGCCAAACATGCTGTTGCCAGGGAATTGTGCGGCAATTAACGCCGTGGAAGCGTGAGCGCGGTGTGCAGTGCCAAAGGCGTCGTTAACATAGCAATCGGCTAGGCTGGCAAGCTTTTTAACGAATTCTTTCTGGCTCTCTTTAACCTTTACTTTGGCTTCTTTTTTTTGCTCCTCGCTGGCATCTTCGGGTAAGCTGTAGGGTTTACCTTCCTCCTCCTCGTAAAAACGGAGGTTTTCGAGCAGAAGCACTTCGCCAGGTTTAAATTTTGCAGCCAATTTCTTAGCTTCGTCGCCTACGCAATCGGGAGCAAACTTAATGCTCATGCCCAAGTTTTTCTCGATTGCAGGTATAACATGCTTGAGCGAATATTTATCCTGAGGTTTACCATCGGGGCGGCCAAGATGCGACATCAGAATGGCGGCGCCTCCGTCGTTCAGAATCTTTTTAATTGTTGGCAAAGCGCCACGAATACGTGTATCGTCTGTAACCTCAAAGGTCTTCTTATCCAGGGGTACATTAAAATCAACCCTAACTATGGCTATCTTCCCCTTAAAGCTGTAACTGTCAATGCTTATCATGTTGTATTGTTTTTAGTGGGTTTCAACAAAAATACAAAATTCAAAGTGAATTGCAGAGTATAAATCAATATTTTTCTCGCAAACGATTGAAAACAAAGCATTTATAAAGGCTTTCAATCTATAAGTTGACAATAACATAAAATTATTAACTTTGGAGTTTAGCCGATAATTTGTAATGATATGTTTTTCAGTGATATAGTTGGGCAGGAACAGGTAAAGAATCGATTGCTTTTGCAGGTAAAGGAGAACCGTGTGCCACATGCCATGCTACTTGCAGGACCTCCGGGTACAGGAAAACTTGCGTTAGCTGTGGCCTTTGCACAATACCTGATGTGTACCAACAGAACCGAGCACGATTCGTGCGGAGTTTGTCCGGCATGTAAAAAGGTTTCAAAACTTATTCACCCCGACTTGCACTTTGTGTACCCTAGTAAGGCTGGCAAGGAGAAACCCGATGCTGCCGATGGCACTAAGGAAGCCAATACCGACCTACTTGCTGTTTGGCGAAAAATGTTACTGGAAAACCCTTACATGGGCGAAACGGACTGGTACGATGCCATTGACCTTAACAACAAACAGGGCATTATCAATGTGGCCACAGCTTCGGAGGTAATTCGTAAGCTTAGCCTGAAAAGTTTTGAAAGTGATGTTAAGGTTATGATTATTTGGCTGGCTGAGCGTATGAACGTGCAGGCTTCCAATAAACTTTTAAAGCTCATTGAGGAACCCCCAGCCAAAACCTTTTTCATACTGGTAAGCGAAAACACAAACCTTATTCTTAAAACTATCCTTTCCCGTACCCAGCAGGTATATGTGCCTCCACTACCGGCAAGCGAAATAGCCATTGTTCTAGCTGAAAAACACGGCATAGCACCAGATAAAGCTCGGGACATAGCCCGAATTTCGAATGGTAGTTTTTACGAAGCCCTTCGACTGGTTAATCAGTACACCGGAGAGTATTTTGAGCAGTATCGAAACCTGATGAGGCTTTGCTACGCCAAGCATTATAACGAGCTGCTCGATTGGGTCGACGACATCTCGCACCTGGGGCGCGAGGAGCAGAAGGAGTTCCTAAGCTACTCCCTAAAGATTACCCGCGAAAGCCTAATGCTTAACATGGGACTCGACAATATTACCTACCTTATGGGCGTGGAGGCCGATTTTGGCAAAAAGTTCTCCCCTTTTCTTGGGCCTACTAATGTGAATCAGGTTACCAAAGCATTTTACCATGCCTACGAATGCATTGCCCAAAACGGTAATCCGCAAATCACCTTTGCCGATATGGTGTTTAGCCTTAGTAAACATATTGGGCCAAACCCCAAAACATAGTAGATGGTTTTACGTTTAATTAGTTAACTTTGCAAGGTTTAGCTCGATATTGATTATGGAAAAAATATATACCCCAAGGGGCTATGCGGTTTACATAAACGAGGTTACTGACCATAGTTCCTGCGGCAATTTCTGCTCCAAACTTGGCGTTTACGATTGGGTTCATGACCTACCTGAAACGCTCCAGGAATACGATATTGTTGAGATACAGTTCAAGAACACCCGCACGGGGTTTTACCGCAATGTAAACCAGATAAATCTCCAGAAAGGCGATATTGTTGCCGTTGAGGCATCGCCCGGCCATGACATTGGAGTTGTATCGCTAACCGGATGGCTGGTTGAGCGCCAGATGAAACGCATGGGAATTGATCCCAAAACTGCCGAACTTAAGAAGATTTACCGCAGGGCAAAAAAGGCCGATATTGAGAAGTGGGTCGAGGCCATGTCGCTTGAACACGATACCATGATTCGATCCCGTAAGATAGCCGAAAGGCTAAAACTCGATATGAAAATTGGCGATGTGGAGTATCAGGGCGATAAAACCAAAGCCATATTCTACTACATAGCCGACGAGCGTGTCGATTTCCGCGAGCTAATCAAGGTTCTTGCCGAGGAGTTTCAAATCCGTGTCGAAATGCGGCAGATTGGCGCCCGACAGGAAGCCGGACGCATTGGCGGTATTGGAACTTGCGGTCGTGAACTTTGCTGTTCTACATGGATTGCCCAGTTCGACTCAGTCACCACCAATGCCGCAAAAATCCAGGAACTCTCGTTAAATCCCCAGAAGCTGGCTGGCCAGTGTGGTAAACTCAAATGCTGTTTGAACTACGAGTTGGCAAGCTATGTTGATGCCCGTAAGGACATCCCCGAAGGCAACATCCAACTCGAAACCAAAGACGCCACATACTATCACTTTAAAACCGACATATTCAAGCGTAGCATGTGGTTTGGCTCCGAGCCGTCATCGTCGGTGAACCTTATTGAGGTTCCGGTGGAACGCGTAAACGAGATCATTGAACTCAACAGGAGAGGGATTAAGGTTCCCACTTTGCTCGAAGCCAATGTTGTACCACAAACTGCGGTTACGCACATCGATTTTACCGATGGTTTAGAAGATGATAGTATTACCCGATTCGATAAGCAATCGAAACCCAAGCTGAAAAAACGCCGCAAACCCAAAGGACAAAACAAACACAAAAACAATGGCAAAGCTTAAGTTATTAGTGGTTGCTGCCATAGCTATTGTTATATGTTCGGCATGTTCCGATAATTACGTTTATAATGGCTATGTTACCTTGCCAGGTGAGCAATGGCATGCCGACAGCGTAGCCACTTTTCAAATTCTCGTTTCGGATACAATGACATACTACAACCTTTACGTGAACGTTAGGAATACTACCGATTACCCATTCCAAAACCTTTACCTGTTTATTGATATTATTGCGCCTAATGGCGCATCGGTGCGCGACACCCTTGAATGCTATCTTGCCGACAACCATGGTGCCTGGCTTGGTAAGGGACGTGGCAAATTGCGCGACAACCGGTTTCTATATCGCGATAACGTTCGGTTTGGTGCCGAGGGTGATTACACGGTTACTTTACAGCAAGCCATGAGGGTTGACCAGCTCAATGGTGTTTCGGAAGTTGGTTTTAGGGTTGAACTTAGCAACCAAAATTAAAGACTGATTTTACTGTGGGGAAAAATAAATTACGTCGTTTTGCCGAGAACGAGACGTTTGAGAATCTATTCCAACCAGCCTTCGAGGAGGTTTTCAATACCGATTACAGATTAAAGGGACAATGGCAATCAGAATATTTTAAAAACCAAAACCCAATTGTCCTTGAACTTGGATGCGGAAAGGGTGAGTACACCGTGGGCTTAGCCCGAATGTTTCCGGATAAGAATTTTATTGGTATCGATATTAAAGGGGCACGAATGTGGCGGGGAGCAAAAACAGCCCTTGAGGAGGGCTTGAAAAATGTAGCTTTTATACGAACCCACATTGAGCTCATCAAATCGTTTTTTGCAGCAGGAGAGGTTGATGAAATATGGGTAACCTTCCCCGACCCTCAACCCCGCCCGTCAAAAGCAACAAAACGGTTAACTTCAAGCCGATTTTTAAACTACTATGTACAGCTCCTTAGGCCCGGAGCCATTGTTCATCTTAAAACCGATAGTCAACTCTTACATGCATACACCAAGGTATTGGTAGAGCAAAACAACCTAAAAATGTTGGTTTGTACTAGAAATCTTTACAACGACGTGAAGGACGACCCAATTTTGGGGATAAAAACCTTTTACGAGCAGCAATTCCTTGAGCAGGGTTTGCCCATTACGTACATTAAATTTGAAATCAGCCATACAGGCCCATTCCATGAGCCGATTATCGAAGAACAACGAAAATTTTTTTGAAAGGGTTTGCGAGGTAACCCGCTTGGTGCCCTATGGGCGAGTAACCACTTATGGCGCTATTGCACGATACCTAGGAGCTTTCAGGTCGGCACGAATGGTTGGTTGGGCATTGAACTCATCAACGCATCTTGATGAATGGGTTCCTGCCCATCGTGTGGTTAACCGGAACGGTTTGCTAACCGGAAAAAACCATTTTCCTGGAAGTAACACCATGCAACAACTTCTCGAATCGGAAGGTATCAGGGTTGAAGATAACGCAGTAGTTGATTTTGAAAGGCATTTCTGGGATCCTAACGTTGAACTGGGAGCTAGTAAGACATGGCAGATGACAGAATAAATTCACATCTCTGGTCAGTTCTTTAAACCTCCGCAGAGCCGAGCAGGTCGCCGCTA
>DSBV01000121.1 GCA_011045955.1 Bacteroidales bacterium
GAGAATCTCCTCCATGGCACTCGATATCTCCTCCAGCGACGAGGCCTGCTCCGAGGTAACCTCCGATAGGCTGGTAGCGCTCATGCTCAACTGGCTTGCCGATGATTCAAGCTCAGCTGCTGCATTTGATATGCCCTCAATTATTTCCCTGAGCTTTCCTGCCAGGTTACCTATTGATACGCTTAACTTTCCAAGTTCGTCGTTCCGTTTTGAAAACGCTTCATTAACTTCGATGGTCAAATCGCCTTGGCTCATCCTATACAAATCGCCAATAGCATGATCTAAGGGTTTCCGAACTCTTTTGGCAATGTATGCAATTCCAGCAATGCCGGTAATAATAATTGGCGAAGTAATATAGGCCGGAAAAATATCAGGGTAAATAAACCTTAAACTGACCAAAATGTCAATTAAAGTACCCTAAATTATGGTGACAGTACCCATAATTATTAATATCGACTTTTTAAAAAATATCTAATGGTTAGGATACCAATAGGCAAGGCGATTATCAGAAGGATTAACACAGGCTAACGATTTCTTTTCTAATGATATTTTGGTTTTAAGCAATAATGCTATTTATACGTTTTTTTAACCTGTAGGTTTTAATAAAATATTTAAAATATGTTTAATATAATGTTAATATTAATTGATCAAGTCGTCAATCGACTTTAAAGGTTTTAGCTATAAACATGCGTCGAATTCTTTCGCTCTCTTTTACATTAATCTCCCAAAGCCTTTTGTTTATATTGAATAACCGGTGAATTCTAAACCGATTTTTTACCGAAAACAAAGGTAGAACCCTGTCGAGCAGCAACGCTAAAGGCTTAAAGCGGATAATCCCTACCAGCGATTTTGTTCTGTCGTACATTGATAGCGGGGCGCGAAAGCCTGCGCCGTGATGGTAAACCACATCGGCATAAATTCCAAACATTAAGCCATGGTCAGTAAGCTGCGAGGTTCGCTCAAGCGGAAGCCAGTCAATACATCTATCGGTCAGTAATTTGAGCAGGTTGCCTCCCACATCGGTTCGGCGAATGCCTGCATTGGTTTCCCACTCGTAACCCTCACTCCAATCCCCCTCAATGGATTTCCAGAAACCAACAGTGGTAAAGCAAAACGAAGGGTGAGGCTGAATATCACCAATATTCTCGGTTCGCCTAATGGCGGCCAGCGGATAGTGTTTGAGTGTCTCCTTAATAAAATTATCCAGTGGTCTTACAGGAAAAGCATCGCCATCAACAAAAATTATGATATCGTCATTGTTGGCCTGAAGGGAAATAAACCTGGCCAAAAGGTTTAACTTTATGGCATGCTCAGCAATAGGCTCGCAACAGGCAAAATGAAATTTACCCTTATGCTTGAAGGCATCGCCACTGAGGAAAGCATAAACCCTATAGGGTTGATTGATATTCCTCTCAAAATAACTTAACTGTATATCGATCCATTTATCGGTCTCCCAGTGAACGGTTGCAATATAAATCATGCATTATCTTACTTATATCACAAAAATAACCAAATTTGTGATTGAGTTTCATTTTACTGTTCAATGGCAAGCCCCAAAACGGATTATGCAGTTACAATTTTCACAGCCGAAACCTACCCTACTGTGGCAGGCGATGGCCGAAATGCTTTATTTATTGGCTCTAAGCTTAAAGAACTAGAATATGGAGTAAAGTTAGTCTGCCTTAACCCTAATGGCAAACTACCTAAAAGTGAAATCATAAACGGTGTTGAGATAAATCGATTGCTTTACAATAATAATTCATTACTCGGTAGAATAGCCTTCAGGTTTAACCTTTTAAGGTTTTTAGCATTCCAGTGTAATAGTAATTCAAAATGGATTGTTTACGGGGCAATGCCCGGATATCGGGCAATAATTACTTTGTCGATATTGAAAGGCGCAAAATGTGCTTTTCGTTCAACCCTTTGGGGATTTGATGATGCCGAAAGCCTCGTAGCAAAGCCATATTGGATTTACACCCGATTTGTTCTAAGCAAGCTGTATGGCTATTATGCACTTAACTCATCATTTGCCAAATCGTGGCAAAAAATCTTTGGAGATTTTAAAATTCTACAAGTCTTTCAGGGAGTCGATATCAAAAAGTATGATATCAAGCTAAAAAATGAAATTAACAAGCAACTAAGAGATAGGCTAAAAATTGCCGATGATTGTTTTGTGATACTCATGGTTGGCCACCTCATTGAGCGAAAGGGATTCCCCGAGATAGCCGATTGGCTTAGCAGGATTGAAGAAGATTTTTTGCTTTTGCATGTTGGCAGCACCGAGGCACCTGAATGGGATACCATGAGTCGGCACAACGCAGAAATGAAAAATCATAAAAAGTATATTGAAGAAAAATTAGGCGATAGGGTAAGGTTTTTAGGACGACAAACCGATTTACCCCAATTTTACCTGTCGGCCGATATCCTATTGGTAGCTTCGTATGCCGAGGGTTACCCACCAAATTCAGTGAACGAAGCCTTAGCTGCAGGCTTACCAGTACTAACCCGCAGAATTGCTGGCGTAGCCGATGCAATAACCGATGGCGTAAATGGTAACGTTTTTTTCGATGAACAGGAATTTACTCGCAAGCTATCGACCCTTATCCATAACCCAATACGACGTATTGAACTTGGACGTAATGCCAGAATTTTTGCTGAGGATAAATTGGATGTTGAAAAGGTGACTGATAAAATCCAAAACTTTCTGGGATTGTAATTTGGATTCATTGTCGTTTAGATAGCAAACAGATAATCCGTTTGTCATTCTGAGCGGCCTGTCCCGCATTAGCGGGAAGCCGAAGGATCTCAGTCAATGATAAAAGCGAAAAATGAGCAATGAGATGCTTCGGCGAAGTCTATCCCGATAAATCGGGACTCAGCATGACAGCGTGATGGTTCGCTCAACATGACAAATAACCTTAACTAAACGACATTGAATTAAGATTTTTGCTCATCGATTTGTTTAACAAAATTTTATTGTATTCGTGCAGCATTATCGTTTTTTCTTCTGTCTTTAGGATAAATCAATTTAAAAATTTACTGCCATGAAATTCAGAATATCTATTGCGATGCCAATTATAGCAACAATTATCAGTCCTATAATCAATGCTCAGGAAACCCGGAACTTTGATGTTAAAGGATTTGAAGGGGTTAAAAACAGCACATCGGCCGAAGTGCATATTTCGCAATCGCCAGGTTACAGCATTGAGGTAACAGCAAAGAGTGCGGTTTTCAATGAGTTCGAAATCATTGTTAAGGATAACATTTTGCATATCAAAAGTAAAGACAATCTAAGATTTACAAGCAATTGGGGTAAAGTACTGGTCAAAGTTTCATGCCCTGAAATTAAACTTTTGGCTCAGAATGGCTCGGGCAATATGATTGCATTAACGCCCATAAAAGTTGCCGACGAATTTACAGCTTCAATAAATGGAAGTGGCGATATACTGCTAAAAGAGATACTGGCCAACTCGGTACAGGTAAGCATAAACGGTTCGGGAAACATTAAAACCTCATCGCAAGGGAAAACCAATTCGCTAAAGGCCAACTCTAATGGGTCGGGGAATGTCCATCTTGAATCACTTACCACGGAAATTGCTCAGGTAAAGTTGAACGGTTCGGGCGATGCAATTATTAGGTGTGGCAAAGAATTTAAAGGATCCATAAATGGTAGCGGAAGCATCACACTTTATGGTAATCCCCTTATTGATGCCAAAATTAACGGTTCAGGACGATTAGTCAGTAAGTAAAGATTGGAAAAACGGAGCACGAAAAATTAACGGCTGAGGATATTCCTCGGCCGTTCGTATTTAAATAAATTTAGGAGAGAAGAGAGGTTCCCAATTTGATGAATTGGGATAGATTTGGGATGCATAAACTAAATTCCCCCTCCCGGAATATGCAAAACTTGCGTATAAATTTGTAGTTTTGATTTTTATTCTAAACCTTATTACCATGCTCAGGGTGGCAGTTGATTTTGATGGTACCATTGTGGAGAATGAGTATCCCCAATTGGGAAAGCCCATGCTATTTGCCTTTGAAACCCTTAGGGAACTTCAAAAACGAGGATTTGTTCTTATTCTTTGGACTGTTCGTACCGGTAAATTGCTCAAGGAGGCTGTGGAGTTCTGCCGTCAGAATGGGGTTGAATTCTACGCGGTTAATCGCAATCACCCTGAAGAGATTCTTGACCCGGAAACTCCCCGGAAGCTTGAGGTTGATATTTTTATCGACGATCGCAACCTTGGCGGATTTCCCGGATGGGATAAGGTATTTAGCACACTATGCCCCAACGAGCTCTATAAGGTTTCGCAGAAAAAGGCTTTGAAACAGTATAGAAAGAAAGGTTTTATACGACGCATTTTAGGTATCTAAACAATCATCATATGCCAAAAAGAATTGCTATTCTATTTTTAGTATTTATCGCAGCTTGCACCAATGGCCGAAAGGGACAGCAGCCCGATACCCCAAACACACCATCGGAAAATCCTTTGCGTCTTATCCGATTCGATAAGCCAACAAGCGGTACGATGTTTACTGCCGGCGAAAGTGTTGATATAGCCCTTAAGCTAACCGATACCATCCAGCCCGACTCAATTGTGCTTTTCCGCAATGGCCAACGAGTTAAGAAAATAAGCGATTTATCGTTCACCTTAAAAACTGAAACTGGAAAACCCGGCACAATACAGCTCAATGCAACCGCATGGAAGAATGGCCAACGGCAAACCGCCTCAATAACAATAAGAATCAAATCGAACATAAAGCCTATTGAATACACCTATCGCATTGTAAGGTCCTATCCTCACGATCCCGAGGCATACACCCAGGGCTTATTCTACCATAACGGCTACCTGTACGAGGGTACCGGTCAACATGGCGCATCGAGTTTAAGAAAGGTTGAACTGGAAACTGGCAAAATATTACAGAGTGTAAACCTAAGCAGGGAATACTTTGGCGAAGGCATTGCCATTTTAAATGATAAAATTTACCAGCTCACCTGGACAAACGGTACAGGCTTTGTTTACGATGCTGCCACCTTTAAACCCATAAACACTTTCAGCTATACCACACAGGGCTGGGGGTTGACCACCAATGGAAATGAGTTTGTAATGAGCGATGGCTCAAACACTCTATACTTTATGGAGCCAAATGGTTTTAGCGAATTGCGAAGAATTGAGGTATTCGACAACGATGGACCAGTTAAAATGCTTAACGAACTAGAGTACATTGATGGTAAAATCTTCGCAAATGTTTACCTGACCGATAGGATTATTATTATAAACCCCGAAACAGGTGCTGTGGAAGGGAATATTGATATGCAGGGGTTATTGAAATCTAACGAACGAACCGGCAAGGAAGATGTTTTAAACGGCATAGCATACGACCCCGTTGGTAAGCGAATTTTTGTAACCGGAAAACTTTGGGGTAAACTATTTCAGGTTGAATTCATAAAGAAAAAGTAGATGCCAACCCGCACTGAAACCGACTACCTTGGGAGCATGCAATTGCCAGCCGATGCACTTTACGGAATACACTCGGTAAGGGCTAAGGAAAATTTTCCCGATACAACACCATTCCATATTGAACGGTACCAGGCCATGGGCCTTGTAAAACAAGCCTGCTACCTTACTTACGCCGACATGGTTCAGGTATTGAGAGAAGAAAAATTATATGCCGAAGGCAAAGGTTTTATTCCTGACAATATAATCAATGCACTAATTACGGTTGCAGGTGAGGTTCACGAGGGCAAATACTTCGATAGTTTTATTGTTCCGGCCATACAGGGCGGTGCCGGAACCAGCATCAACATGAATGTAAACGAGATAATTGCCAACTCAGCACTCGTTAGGCTTGGCTATAAACCCGGCGAATACAGGGTGATTGACCCCATTGAACAGGCCAACATCTACCAAAGCACCAACGATACTGTTCCCACAGTCCTTAGGGTTGCGGTTATTCGGCTCCTTACTTTGCTCGAAGAACAAATCAATAATACCCGACAAGCTGTTGAAAACCTTGAGAAAGCCCACCGAAACTCACTCCGAATTGGATACACACAACTTCAGGCTGCTGTGCCATCGTCGTATGGGCAACTGTTCAGCACATACAGCGAAGCGCTATCGCGCGACTGGTGGCGTGTTTCAAAATGCTTTGAGCGGATTAAGGTTGTTAACCTGGGCGGTGGAGCCATTGGAACTGCCGTAGGAACACCCCGCTACTTTGTAATGGAGGTGGTTAAGCACCTGCAACAGCTAACCGGTTTCCCATTTACCCGCAGCGAAAACCTAAACGATGCCACCGCCAATCTCGACTCATTTATCGATGTGCATGCCATTCTTAAGGCCCACGCCGTGAACATCGAAAAAATGGCTTCGGACATCCGCCTACTGGCTTCCGATATAGCCGGCAATCCCATTCACATCCCCAAACGACAAGTGGGCAGCTCAATCATGCCGGGAAAGGTTAACCCCGTTATTCCTGAATTTGCCGTAAGCGTTGCACACAGGGTTTACGCCAACGATATGCTTATATCGAATCTTGCTGGCCAAGGTGTGCTTGACCTCAACGCCTACCGACCTACCATTGGATATGCCATTATCGATTCCATAAAACTACTCATTGCAGCAAACCAAAGCCTTGCCCGAAATTTGTTTGTTGGTGTTAGGATTGATGCGGAAAAATCGGCTTCGCAGCTTATGCATAACCCGTCCATAACCACTGCCCTACTGCCAATCATTGGCTTTAACAGGGCTGCCATGCTCGCCCAGGAAATGCGGGGCAAAAAAATCGATATCTTTAACGCAAACAGAAATCTCAATCTGATACCCGAAGATAAATTAAAGGAATTGGTAAAACCCAATAACCTACTCAAACTAGGGTTTTCGTTTCGCGAGGTAATTGATTAGTTACCTATTATGCTTTATATACCATCATCAATTTGCGATACTTCCAAATTCCCAAAGCATTAATCAACTCCTAATCGAATGAAAAAACTTGTTGAATACATAGTAGTTACTGCTGTAGGCCTAATTTTTACCTACCTGTTTGCAGGCGATGTAGTTAAAAATATTAATCACAGATACTTTTCCCAAAGCGGCGATGGTGCAAAGGATTACTACGCCACCTTTTACCACATAAAGCACGATAAAAGCTACATCCATTCCAATAGCATGAACTACCCCTTTGGTGAGAGTATCTTTTTTGCAGGTTCCCAGCCAATTGTAAGTAATGCCATTAAGTTTATCTCACAAACCATCTACGATATAAGCCCCTACACCGTGGCTATACACAACCTGCTGATATTGATCAGCATAGCCCTAACCGTATTAGTAATCTACCTGATTTTTCGACATTTAAATTTGCCCGTTTGGTATTCGTTGCTTGTGGCTACAGGAATTACCTTCCTATCGCCTCAAATTGACAGGATTGGAGGGCACTTTGCCTTGAGTTACACCATTGTTCTGCCGCTGTTTGTGCTGCTAATGTTAAGGTTCAACAGGAAGCCAACAGTTGGAAAATCGATATTTATTCTTTTAGTTGGCCTCTGGGCTTCAATAACCCATGGTTACTTTTTCACTTTCTACATGGTAATGTTTTTGGCCTTCTGGCTTTGGCAGAAACCGTGGCGTAAGGGATTTGAATGGAAAAAACAATGGCTCCACATGGTATTGCAGTTAGCCATTCCCCTTATTGTTGTTCCCACCCTCTTACTGTACCTCGATTCGGTGGAAGACCGAACAACCTGGCCATGGGGGTTCCTGTTTTATCGGGCCTACCCCGAATCGGTATTCCTATCGTCCGGCCGTCCATACTGGAGTTGGCTAAATAACCTTATAAAAATACGTAACCTCCAGTGGGAGGGAATTGCCTATGTAGGACTGATTTCAACGCTAGTGTTCATCATCATCTTTTATAACTCCATAAAAAATACCATTAAGCGCCAATGGAGCAAAGCATTCGGTATTACCAATCAACCCCTTGTAAACCTATTGTTCTGGCTGTCGTTCCTGCTGCTATTATTCTCATTTGGCATGCCTTTTATCTTCAAAATGGAGTTTCTGCTTGAGTACCTTGGTCCTATACGCCAATTCCGGGGTATAGGCCGTTTTGCCTGGCTTTTCTTTTACATGATGAACATCGTAACGTTTTACCTGATCTGGGAAAAACTGAAAGCAAAAAAATTGATTTATAGGATTTTGTTAATTATTCCCCTCATCACTCTATCGCACGACGCCTGGTTTAATAGCAAATCGCAAAAATTCTACATCAACAACAACCTACCTGAACTCGATTACGCCTTTCATGCAAACAGCAAGCCCCCAATTAATATTGATGAATTTCAGGCCATAATGCCTATCCCTTTTTTTAGCGTTGGGAGCGAAAACTACTGGCACGAATCAGCATGTTTTGGATCCATGGTAAAGATGTATGCCTTATCGCAACTAACAGGATTGCCACTTAATGCAACCTACACAAGCCGCTCATCGGTTTGGCGATGCGTGGAAAACCTCAACCTGATTATGGAACCGCTCCAGGAGTACCCCGTGCTTAAATACTACAACCATGGCAAGGATATCCTATTATTTGTTGACCCACATTGCGACCAGATAAACCTGAATGAGCGCCGTATTGTTAACATTTCAACTCCAATTGACACACTATGGGGGTATGAGTTACGAAGGCTGAAAGTGGCCGACCTTGCTAAACTGCCTGAAGTATACCGTAGTGAGTACCTTAACGCCACCCTTGAAATGCCCGATACTATTACTGGCAATTACTACTTTCAAAAATTTGAAAACTCTCCCACACCCATAGCATTTATGGGAACTGGAGCCCTCAAGTTAAACAACCGCAACTACACAAACCTTTACTGGGGGCGGCTTGCCAACAACAACTCAACAGAAGTCACCCTATCGTTCTGGGTGAGCAACATGAAGAGAGATGTAGTCCCGCGTAATAGGATTGAAATTGTTACCGGAAAGGAAAAAGGCAAGTGGGAAACCTGGAATGGGTTTGGCTTTATGGAGAAAACAATAGCATTCTGGAACGATTGGGCTCTGGTGGAGTATAACCTGAAGTTGAGTAGTCCGGCCGATTTCATTTGCGTCTTGGTTGCTCCATTACTGCCCAAAAGTGGCGAAGTTTACATCGATAACGTTCTTATCAGGCCAACAAATCACAAAGTAAATTATTTTGAAACCAATTTCTTGTTAGTGAATAACCGGGTGTTCCCTAACTGTAACTAAAACTTAACCCTTACCATAAACTTTACCTCGCTTCGGGTGTTGCCTTCTATCAAGTCTGCCCCTGAACCTGTGGTTGCGCTATTGGGATAATAGGTCTGAGCATATCGAGCCCAAATGTCGATGTTTTTTTTATAGCGATACTTGGCCATGAGCATAACCCTTGTGCCATTGGAGTAGTAAGCCGGCACGGTAAAGGAGTAAAGCATATCGCTCTCGTAGGAGTAAATTCGTGTATTCCACGATTTGGTGTCGAAAATTGCAAACCGCATTCTGAAGGTTAATGGGTATTCTTTTAGGTTGATGTTGATATCCTGCGCCAGCAGATAGCCATATTCATTAGTGCTAAGGCTGTCGGTTTTGTAACTCGATACTTCAATGGTACTTTTTAGCTGTACAAGCTCATTGGGCTGATACGATAGCTGCGTTCGAAAACCCTGACGCATCTGCGAAATCACAGGTGTAACTGAAAGGCTGCTAGCGGTCATGTTGCGCTCATCCTGCTTATAGCGGTAGCGAAAGTTCACCTGAAAGTACCTATTTACTGAATGTTCCGATTGAAAAAGGAAGTCTCTACCCGTTGAAGGCGAGTAAACTCCATAGCGCATCCACGGGAAGCGAAATAGGTCAACATAGCCCGAGACCTTCCATCCCTTTGCGGCAAGCAGGTTTAATCCCATGAGCAACCCTTGCTCGTTAACTGTTCCTGTGCCCTCAGCAAGGGCAGCAGTATAGCGTGTTTCATAGGTAGTGCTATAATTCCTGCATAAAGCCGATAGTTGAACACGATTGCTTAGCCTAAATTTCCCACCTGCAAGCACAGCCGATTTTTGCGATAGCATATTAACCCCCACCTCGCCATAAATCAAATGTTGGCGATAATAATAATCGGCATTTAAGCCCCATACCAATTTTTCTGTTGCCGTTGGAACTAACGTGTAAATGGGTTGGCTTTTCAGGTTTTCACCATAAATTCGGTTGTAAACCGCCGTTATTCCGAGTTTCAGCTTATTAAGCGTTAAAGTTATATTACCACCGGTAACCAGTTCAGGAACATTACGTCTGTTCCTAATTTCCGAAACTGTTCGGTGATAACCGGTCTCTGGCAACGATGTAAAAGCAAGCTCACCTGAACTGACCGTATCAACAAGGTTGGCATCAATCTTTTGGTAGGAGGAGAAAATGCTGAAATCGATATTTCGGAAATTTAATGTAATTCCAGCCCCCCTCAGGAATAGCGACTCGTTCGCCGAAGAATGAGGCACAATGCCTCTACCTCGCATATGAAGCCCCATCACGTTAGCCGATTTACCAAAGGTCAAGCTGTTCCAAAAGGTCAGTCCTTGCCCAAACTCGGCACGAAAATCGCCAACCACAAGGCGTTTTATTCGGCCAATATCGTTTACCTGAGCATAGCCCGAAAGGTAATCGAAACCAGTTGGGAAGGTGCCATCGAACAGTGGCTCGCCGGCATCTTTTTCGGCTGTAAGTCCAATCTGCAATCGGTTTGCTTTGTACCGATACCGGGTGCAAAGTGCATATTTGCTTCCCAAGTATTTCCCTGAGCCGGCATATTCTGAGTCAAATCCTACAGGGGTTTGGAGCAATGTTTTGATGCGTGAAGAAAAATCGTGCTTTCCCTGAGTAAAATCGCTAACCTTCACAGGTTCTACCACCTCACCAGCCACAACAAAGGGTATGAGTTGTTCTACATCAATCAGGTCGAACCCGGGAACCAGCTGCAGCTCGTAAACGCTTATTATCTTGCCCGTTGAATCGCGGTAGTTTAGTAAACTCTCAATCTGAAAATGGCTAAGAAAAAATAGCTTTTGCAAGTCGGACTTGCGAGCGGCATTCAGGTTAAGTGGGTTCTCGGCAAGCTGGAGTAATTCGTCAACCAGCTCGGAGTAATCCTGCTCTGCATCGGAGTTGGCTGTAAGTTCCTCTACAATATCGGCAACAACCTGCTGTGGGTCAGTTACCTGCTGGGCACCAGCGGCAAACACTAAAAGAAGAAAGATAAAAAGCAGTGCAAGCTTTGCCTTCATTGTGTAACAACTTCTTTTTTACGAAACAGGTAGGCAACCGAAAGGCTTGGGGTAAACCCAAGGGTTTGGTGGTGACTTAAACTCAAATCGATATCAAAATTCATAATGGGAAACCCAATCCCTGCCGTTATTCCTTCGGGACTAGCAGTGGAGTAGCCTAAACGCAAAGCCGTTCGTTCCATCATTCTATATTCAAGGCCACACCGCACTGCCGGAGAGCGCTGGGTATCGTCGTCAACCTGAACTACAAGCAGAACCTTATCGGATGGGTTATAGGCTACACCCAAACCCATGAGTGTAGGCAAATCGCCTAAATCGTCGAAGCTCGAACCAGTAGGGTTGAAGACATAAAACCCAACGGTAAACTTTGATATAGGCATGTAATGAATTCCACCCTCAACTGTAAAAGCGTTAGCATTACGGTAATCAGCAGGTAGTTGCATAAGAGTATAGGCAAGCCCTATTCCGGCAGTAAAGCGCTTCCCCAAATACATTCCATACCCCAAGCCCACTCTACTGCTATTAAAATCGCTGAAACCAAAATGGGAAACATCTACCCCAAATGTACCCGGTTTTACAGGTATTGCAACGCCTACCAGGCTTGAACCAAGTTCGGTAAGCATAAAGCGATTTTCGTGGTGTGCACCAACCCAAAACTGGCGTTGATACGCCAACGATGCCTGGTTGGTAAA
>DSBV01000038.1 GCA_011045955.1 Bacteroidales bacterium
ATGTATACCCGGCACGATATTGAGCAGATGCAGCAAAAGGGAATTACCCCCGAGATGGTCGAGGCGCAAATTCAATCGTTTAAAAAGGGATTTCCGTTCATGAACATTGTTAAGCCCGCAACCGTAGGCGATGGAATAATTAAACTCGATAGTGATGAGCAGGATAACCTAATTGGCATTTATCGCGATTTTGATGGTAGTAAGGTGAAATTTGTACCAGCATCGGGTGCTGCATCACGCATGTTTAAACAACTATACGAGTTTCAGTCCGACTATCCGGTTAAAGGCTTAGATTGCTTCAACGATAAGGGTTTTAATACCATTTATACTTTTTTTGATAGGATAAAACATTTCCCTTTTTACGATAAGCTCTACAATGAGCTCTGGATGCAGGGCTATAAAATGGACGAACTCATTGAACGTAAGGATTACATGCCCATTGTAAACACTCTGCTTGGCCCTGATGGATTGAATTACGGAAATCTGCCTAAGGCCCTACTACTATTCCATAAGTATGGCGATATTGCTCGTACTGCTATGGAAGAGCACCTGGTTGAGGGGGCGCAGTACGCACGTGACTGGCATGGTAATGTAAATATTCACTTTACTGTATCGCCTGAACACATCGCTGGTTTTGAGCAGCTGATTGAACGCGTAAAGTCATACTACGAAAACCACTATGAGGTAACCCTTAACATTACCTACTCGGTTCAAAAGCCATCAACCGATACCATTGCGGTTGATATGGACAATAATCCTTACCGTAATGACGATGGCTCATTGCTTTTTCGCCCGGGTGGACATGGTGCATTAATCGAAAATCTTAACGACTTAAGTTACGAATTGGTTTTCATTAAGAATATCGATAATGTTGCCCCCGATCATCTCAAGCACCAAACTGTTCGGTATAAGAAAGCACTTGCCGGCATGCTTTTGAGTTACCGTGGAATAATCTTTAAGTATCTCGAAGAACTTAATAGTCAAACCCTATCGGTAGATGAATTAAACTCGATTTTGGAATTTACCCGCGATGAGCTCTGTGTTATTCCGTCGGCATCGTTAAATACCTCAGACCCTGAGGAGCTGAAAAAATACCTGTTTAGCGTGCTTAATAGGCCAATTAGGGTATGCGGAATGGTTAAGAATGAGGGGGAACCAGGTGGTGGCCCATTCTGGGCGGTTAACCCCGATGGTACTACCTCGCTTCAGATTGTTGAAAGTTCACAGATAGATATGAACGACCCTAATTCTAAAGCTATCCTGAATGCATCAACCCATTTTAACCCCGTTGATATTGTATGCTCATTCATTGATTTTAAAGGGAATAAGTTTAACCTGCTTAACTACCGCGATCCACAAACCGGCTTTATTTCAGTAAAGAGCAAGGATAGTAAACAGCTCAAGGCATTAGAACTACCGGGGCTTTGGAATGGTGCTATGAGCAGTTGGAATACCATTTTTGTTGAAGTTCCGTTGGAAACATTCTCACCGGTAAAAACAGTGAACGATCTGTTAAGGGATGAACATCAACCCTGCAAATAGTTCTTTCTAAATAAAGCACTTATTGGGGTACTCAATCCTTGTAAGGTATAACCCTTCGGCCGGAGCGCTTGTTCCGGCCAGTTTCCTATCGTGCTTCTCTATTATTTGGGCAAACTCTTCGGGCGTAATTTTCCCCCTACCCGCATCAATTAGCGTACCCACCATGGCACGTACCATATTGCGCAGAAATCGGTTAGCCTCAATGGTAAATATGAGCAGGTTGCCGTTCTCTTTCCATTCCGCATTGTATATCTGGCAGTTATTGGTTTTTGTTTCTGAGCCTACCTTGCTAAAGCTGGTAAAGTCGGTATAGTTGAACAGCTGCTGGGCTGCCAGTTGCATATGCTCAACGTTTAGCTGGGCATCGTAAAACCACGATAGGCCTATCCAGAAGGGATCTTTTTCCCGGCAAATCACGTACTCATAACCCCTCAAAGTGGCATCGAATCGGGCATTCGCATCTGGTTTTACTTTTTTAATTTGATGAATGGCGATATCGTTGGGTAGAATTCTGTTTAAGCTGTGCAAAAACTTACTGTCTGATTCTAAATGGCTAGCCATAGAATCGAAATGAGCCACATAGAACCTGGCATGAACACCTGTATCGGTTCTACCTGCACCAATGGTCTGGATGTCTTCCTTGAGAAGTATGCTCAGGGCATTATTGATATAACCCTGAACGCTTGCGGCATTTTCCTGTATTTGCCAGCCATGGTAGTTGGTTCCCCTGTACGAAAGGAATATAAAATAGCGATTCAAGGCCATTTTCATAAGAGTTAGTTTTTATTTCAACAAAAATAGCATCGTTATGGTATCAAAAAAAGTGGCTGAAAACCTTTAACTACCTTTATTACAGCAAAAATTGCATTTAACGAAAATTAACATCGCTAACATCTATTTATTATCATATTTGCAAGTGAAGTTTCATGTAAAGTTAAACAAATTTTAAAAAGACATAATTACTATGAGTGTTCAAATGTCCCTTGACATTAAGGAACTAAATGAGAGGATTAGACTTGAGAGTTCCTTTGTTGACATCATCAACATTGAAATGGGCAAGGTAATTGTTGGCCAAAAACATCTTGTTGAGTCGTTACTGGTTGGGTTACTTGTCGATGGGCACATCTTACTTGAGGGTGTTCCTGGTTTGGCCAAATCGCTTGCCATCAATACTCTGGCTAGTATCATCGATGTGAAATTCAACCGTATTCAGTTCACCCCCGATTTGCTCCCCGCCGACCTTATTGGAACACTTATTTACAGTCCCAAAACCGAACAGTTCACTGTTAAGAAAGGGCCCGTTTTTGCAAACTTTATTCTTGCCGATGAAATTAACCGTGCTCCTGCGAAGGTTCAAAGCGCTTTGCTTGAGGCCATGCAAGAACGGCAGGTAACCATTGGCGATGAAACCTATAAACTTGAAGAGCCTTTTATGGTATTGGCCACCCAAAACCCAATTGAGCAGGAGGGCACCTATCCTCTCCCAGAGGCGCAGGTTGACCGTTTCATGTTAAAAGTCAAAATTGGTTACCCCAAGCTTGAAGAGGAGCGCCTAATCATGCGCGAAAACCTTGCCATGCAATTCCCTAAACCTGAAAAAGTTCTCAAGCCTGCCGATATCGTAAAAGCTCGTCAGGTAGTACGTGAGGTTTACATGGACGAGAAGATAGAAAAGTATATTCTCGATATCGTTTTTGCAACCCGTTACCCTGCGCAGTACAACCTGCAGCGCTTTGAATCCATGATTTCATATGGTGCATCGCCGCGTGCTACCATAAGTTTAGGCTTGGCAGCAAAGGCTTACGCCTTTATCAAGCGACGTGGTTATGTAATACCTGAAGATGTTCGTGCAGTTTGCTTCGATGTGCTTCGTCATCGTATTGGTCTAACATACGAGGCCGAGGCTGAAAATATTACATCGGAGGATATCATTACCGAAATACTTAATACCATCGAAGTACCTTAACCAATTATGAAGCCACTGGCTATATCATTCATTACTGCTGCAATCGTTATTTTGAGCCATTTGGTTAACGCTCAGAACTACATTGGTTTGCATAAGAATGAAATAGCTAAGCGTATGCCGCAGGAGAATAAGGGTTTTTTCTTTGAAAAGGAGGTGAATGTTGACGACCGAGGCTTTTTGAAGTATGTTAATACCCTCGAGGAGCAAACCATTCTTTTTATGATTGACACCGAAGGCTATTGCACTGCGGTATCGAGAATGTATAATACGTGGCTATACAATCAGGTCGTTAAAGAGTTAAATAGCAAGTATCAACAGGTTTCAACCAATAAGTGGCTTGAGGTGAAAGATGGCAAGAACTACGATTTAATCCTAGTAAAAGGGAAATGGTTTCTTACCATAAACCTCAGGCCTCATAATAAATAGTATTTGCCGTGGAAACTGCTGAACTCCTCAAGAAAGTTCGACGTATTGAGATAAAGACAAGGGGGTTAACCCGTCAAATATTTGCCGGTCAGTACCATAGTGCATTTAAAGGCCGGGGTATGGCTTTTAGCGAGGTGCGTGAGTATCGCGTGGGCGATGATATTCGCAGTATCGATTGGAATGTTACGGCACGCTACAATCAACCCTATGTTAAGGTTTTTGAGGAAGAGCGTGAACTTACCGTCATGCTTTTGGTTGATGTTAGCGGTTCACAAAACTTTGGTTCCACCTTGCAGTTTAAAAGGCATGTGATTGCTGAGGTTGCTGCTGTTCTGGCTTTTTCAGCCATACAGAACAACGATAAGATAGGCGTAATACTCTTTTCCGACAAGGTTGAGAAATTCATTCCGCCACAAAAAGGCCGAAAGCATATCCTCAGAGTAATTAGCGAACTACTTAACTTTGAGCCCACGGGAAAGGGAACCAATATTGCCGAAGCTTTAAGATTTTTGACTAATGCCATTAAAAAGCGCAGTATTGCATTTATTCTGAGCGATTTCATCGATTTTGATGATCAGAATAATCAACCACGGTTTACCGATGCCATCAGCATAGCCAATAACAAGCACGATGTTGTGGCCATCAGAATATACGACAATCGTGAAACTCAACTTCCACCCGTTGGCCTTGTTCGCTTTGCCGATGCCGAAACAGGCACCAATTTGTGGATTGATACCGCAAGCGAGCAGGTTCAAAACTATTACAGGCAATGGTGGAGCACAACTACCGATAATCTGAAACAAACGTTTACCAAGGCTAAAGTGGATTGGGTAGCCGTGCGAACCGACGAGGATTACGTAAAACCCCTAATGTTGTTTTTCAAAAGGAGGTCCAAATGAATTTAAAGCGTTTCGGTTTTATTGCGTTTTCACTATTAACTTTTAGCGCTAATGCCCAGGTTGATCAGCTTGAGATTAACGCTTCTTTAAATGCCGATTCAATTTTCGTAGGCGACAGGGTGGAATTTTCCATTAATGCAACAGGTAAAGGGAAGTTCTCGATGTTAATCCCCGCGTTAGTCGATACCATCCCCGGTGGCTTTCATATTCTTGGAGAACCTTTTATCGATTCAACCATTAAAAATAATGACAGGAGTTATAGGGTTAAACTCCCGGTTACAGCTTTTAACCCTGGATATGTTAGCGTTGCAAAGTTCCCGGTTCTGGTCAAGCATGACGGAAGTGTTGATACAGCCTGGGTCAATACCGATAGCCTTTTTGTAAAACTTGTTCCGAGAGACACTACCCTCAATGATATCAAAGATATTAAGCCCCCAATCAAAGAACCCATCCGCTTTTCGGAGGTTGCCCCTTGGGCGGGGCTGGGCATGCTTTTGGTTGCAATTATTGCCTTGCTTATTATGTACTTCCGCAGCCGCAAGCAAAATAAGCCTTTCCTTAATATCTTTAAACCTAAGGAACCTGCTCATGTTATTGCACTCCATGAGTTGATGTTACTGGAGGAGAATAAGGAGTGGGCTTCAGAAAATCCCAAAACATACTACACTAAACTCGTTGACATACTTCGCACCTATTTGGAGGGACGCTTTGATATCAAAGCCCCTGAACAAACTACAAGCGAGATACTTTCCGAATTAGATAGGTTAGACTTTGATTTTTCAGGTTACATCGATACCTTTCGCGACATACTTTTTACTTCAGATTTGGTGAAATTCGCCAAGTATACCACTACCATCGAGGAAAACCATCGCTATCTAAATTTTGCTTTCGATTTTGTAAATGGCACTAAGCCTGTAGAAAACTCAAACGAGGGAAAAACACAGACTGATGTGTTAAACAAGACCGAAAAAAACGATACGTCAACCAGCGATTCAAACTAACCGGTTATGCTTTTAGTAGTTTATGCAAACCCGAAGTTTTTGTACCTGTTACTGCTAATTCCAGCATTAGTGGGGTGGTATATTTATAAGTTACATAAATCGAAGGCCGAGGTAATAATATCATCAGTAAACCACTTTGGCAATACAGGCAAATCAGCAAAGGTGTACTTACGACATTTGCCCTTTGCGTTAAAAATGTTAGCCTTGGCTTTGTGCATTGTTGCTTTAGCTAGGCCGCAATCAACAAACATTCAGCGGAATGTTACAACGGAGGGAATTGACATTGTTCTCTCGCTCGATGTATCTGGTAGTATGCTCGCACGCGATTTTAAGCCCGATAGGCTTGAAGCTGCAAAAAAATTGGGTATTAATTTTATAAGTGGTCGTACCAACGACCGTATTGGACTTGTAATTTTTGCCGGCGAAAGTTTTACCCTTTGTCCATTAACTACCGACAGAGCAACATTGATTAATCAGTTTAAGGCTGTGGATATTGGAGTGCTTGAGGATGGCACAGCTATAGGCTCAGGGTTAGCCACGGCAATTTCTCGCATAAAGGATAGCGATGCAAAAAGCAAGGTGATAATCCTTCTCACCGATGGGGTCAATAACCGTGGCGAGATAGCACCTATGACCGCAGCCGAAATGGCAAAAATATTTGGAATTAGAGTCTATACCATTGGCGTAGGAACCTATGGTACAGCACCTTATCCCGTTCAAACACCCTTTGGAACCCGTTACCAGAACATGCAAGTTGAAATTGATGAAGATTTGCTGAAAGGCATTGCCCAGATGACCGGTGGCGAGTATTTCAGAGCAACAAACAATAAGGCACTTGAGCAGGTCTACCAAAAGATTGACCAACTGGAAAAATCCAAAATAGAGGTTAATGAGTATGCCAAGCGCGAGGAGAAGTATAAAGGTTGGCTGCTGGCAGCATTAATATTACTCTCTTTGGAGTTTGTTTTACGTAGAACCTATTTGTTAGGAATTTAAACTGGAAAGCCATGTTTCGTTTTTCTAATCCCGAATACCTTTACCTTTTGCTGTTTTTGCCAGCTTTTTTGGGGATATTTTGGTATTCAATCCGTAAGCAAAAACAGTGGATTAACAGTTTTGGCGTTTACCAAATGGTTATAAAGTTAGTACCAGGGCATTCGTTTAAACGAATATGGATAAAATTTACCATTGCGGTTGTTGCCTACTCATTGATTATATTTTCACTTGCTGGACCTCAGGTAGGCGCTAAGTTAACCGAGGTTAAGCGTAAGGGCATGGAAATGATTATAGCCCTTGATGTTTCCAACAGCATGCTGGCTCAGGACATCAAACCAAACCGCATTGAGCGCGCAAAGCAAGCCATTTCACAACTAATCGATAAGTTTAATAACGATCATATTGGATTGATAGTTTTTGCTGGCGATGCCTACATTCAGCTCCCCGTTACCAACGACTATGCATCGGCTAAAATCTTTTTGTCATCAATAAATCCGGGAATGATTCCAAGGCAGGGAACTGCTATAGGCAAGGCTATCGAACTGGCTGTAAATTCCTTTTCGCCCAATTCAAATACCGGAAAGGTGATCGTTCTAATATCTGACGGCGAAAATCATATCGACAATCCTATTGATGCAGCAACAAGGGCCGCCGAAAACGGTATATCTATTTACACCATTGGCATTGGTTCCCCCGCAGGTGTTCCTATTCCCATTGGTACTAATCAGGAGTTCCTTAAAGATTCTGATGGAAAGGTGGTTATAACCCGATTGGATGAGGAAACCCTAACAAAAATTGCTGTTGCTGCTAACGGAAAGTATGTTAGGGCTTCAAATACTAAGTTTGGTTTACTGCCAATTTATGAGTCACTTAAAAGTGTCGATCGAAAAGAGATCAAGGATAAGGTTTACTCTGAGTACAGCGAACAGTATCAGTATGTACTGGTCATAGCCATTGTGCTTTTAATTGCTGAAGTTATCATACTTGACCGTAAAACTTCACTTTTATCCATGATAAATCTTTTTGGTGCTGATAAAACAAGGGAGGAACTATGAGGAAAGATATTGCACTTATCATTCTTTTAACCGGATTCACGGTATATACTTTTGCACAAAGCGAGCATAAGATCATTCGCCGTGGAAATAGGGCATATAGCAAAAACGATTATCTGGAGTCCGAAGTGCAATACCGTGAAGCGCTCGAAAAGAATAAGCATTCCTTTAAGGCGAACTTCAACCTTGGTGATGCCCTCTATAAGCAAAACAAATTCCTCGATTCCGATTCTATCTTTAATAGTATTAACCTGTCTGTACTCTCCGATACCGATAAATCGATGGTTTATTACAATAGAGGGAACTCGCTTTTCAAACAAAACAAGTTCAAGGAAAGCGCAGATGCCTATAAAATGGCCCTCAAGTATAATCCTAACGATAATGACGCTAAGTATAATCTTTCAGAGGCACTTAGAATGATGCAAAACCTGCAAAACCAAAACAGTAATCAGCAACAGAATAATAATAACGACAATAGTAAGGATAACAAGGGAAATAAGGATCAGAAAGACGATAAAAAGCAAGATAAAAAAGATGATCGCAACGATAAACCACAAAATCAACAGAACAACCAAAACCAAAACAATCAACAGCAGCAACAACCCAAGATTTCGAAAGAGGATGCTGAGCGAATGCTTCAGGCATTGCAGCAACGCGAAAAGGACATTCAGGATAAACTAAATAAAAAACAAGCCAAACCCGTTTCGGGGGCTTCAATCAAAAACTGGTAAACCCTATGAAACGATACCTAAGCGTAATACTATTGCTCTTCATCAGCGGTTGCTTATGGTCCCAGGAAGTAACCTTACAGGCATACGCACCAAATCTGGTTGAAGTGGGTGAGCAGTTCAGTTTATCGTTTACATTGAATGCTAAACCGTCAGAGTTTAAGGCTCCCTCTATTGTTGATTTTGATATTTTAGCTGGGCCTAGCACATCCAGCAGCACAAGTATTGAGGTGATTAACGGTAAGGTTACCCAAAGTCAATCCTATACCTATACCTATATTCTTGTTGCAAACAAGGAGGGAAAATATACCATTGATCCTGCTGAGGCTGTTGTGGGCAAGGAGCGTATTCGCTCAAATCCCATTACTATTGAGGTTGTAAAAACATCATCGGGAAATGCTGCAAGAAGAGCCAGCCAGCAGGCATCGCGCAGCGTTAGGGAAACTCCAACCAATGATCTGCCGGGCGATGAATTGTTTGTTACCATTGAACTTGCCAGGAATTCAGCCTATGTGGGCGAGCCCATTGAGGCTGTAATAAAGATATATACCCGGGTAAGCATATTGGCTTTTGAAGATGCTAAATTCCCTGCGTTCTATGGTTTTTGGAGCCAGGAGATTAAAAGTTCCCCCAATGTCAACTTTGAACGTACCAATGTGAATGGCAAAATTTATAATGCTGGTGTAATTCGCCGTTACCTACTTTTCCCTCAGAAAGCCGATAAAATTGAAATCGACCCCTTTGAACTGATTGTGGTTTACCAAGGCCCCAGGTCTGGCCCACGCTCCATTTTCGACGAGTTTTTTGGGGGTGGGTTCGAAACATACCGCAAACGTCTTGTGAGTAAACCCGTTAGTATTAATATCAAAAAACTGCCATTGCCTGAGCCTCAAGGTTTCACTGGCGCTGTTGGTAATTTCAAAATTGATGCATCGGTTGATAAAAACAGCCTTAAAGCTAACGATGCTTTTACCTACAGATTTAAAATATCAGGGAAAGGAAACCTTAAGCTAGTTGGCACCCCAAAACTGTCATTCCCCACAACATTTGAAGTTTTTGATCCAAAAATCTCCGAAAATATTTCGGTTGATGAGGGTAATACAAAGGGTAGCAAAACCTTTGAGTATGTATGCATACCAAGAGCAGGCGGTAATTTCAGTATTGAACCGGCTGTGTTTTCTTATTTTGACCCAGTTAAGGGAACTTATATTACACTTACAACACCAGCAATCTCTGTTGCCGTAAGTGCCGACTCGTCAAGCACTGGTAGCGTAATGGTTGCAAGTTTTGGTAAGGAAGATATAAAGTTTATTGGGAAAGATATACGTTTCATTAAAACATCAAGATTTGCTTTTAAATCAAAAACGGCCTTTTGGGTTACGTCAGGTTATTACCAGTTTTTCTACTTAATACTAATTGCCTTATTCATCACATTTTCTTACCTTTTCCGTCGTTATCGCCAGCGAATGCAAGATGTTGCCTTTGTTAGAACCCGAAGGGCAAGCAAGGTGGCACAGAAACGACTCAAAGTGGCGTCGCAACTACTTGAACAGGATAATAATGCACTGTTCTTTGAGGAGATTCATAAGGCTATTTGGGGGTATGTGTCCGATAAATTCAACATTCCTTTGGCATCGCTTAGCCTCGATAATGCATCGGAGAAGTTATCCCAACAGGGTGTAGATACCCATAAAATTGCAACGTTCCGATCCATAGTTGAGACTTGCGAATATGCACGCTTTGCCCCAATGGCAGAACATTCGCAAATGACTGATATTTACGAAAAGGCCTTTTCGTTAATTGAAGATCTGGAAGATACGCTAAAACGTAAGTAAATGTGGTATTAAAACTTTCAGGAAATGAAACGTATTCTATACATCGCTTTAGTATTAGCACCAGTTAGTCTGTTTGGAATGGTAACCGTGCAAAATACCGATTCGCTTTGTACCTTGGCAAACAAATTTTATACCGAAGGTAAATATAGCGAAGCTATTACAAATTACGAGGCTATTATAGCATTAGGGAAGATGAGCGCAGAACTTTACTACAACCTTGGGAATGCTTATTTCAAACTTAACGATATCGCACACGCCATTCTTTATTTCGAGAGGGCTTACCTGCTAAATCCTAGCGATGATGATATTGCTTTTAACCTCGATCTTGCCCGAGCCTACACCACTGATAAGATTGAGGCTATCCCCGATTTCTTTGTGGTTAAGTGGTTTATGTCGATTTCAAACATCTTTAGCTCAAATGCATGGGCTTTTCTAGCCATTAGCTTTTTTGTTTTAACTTTGATTCTACTAATTATTTACCAATTTTCAGGGAAATACCTTATTAAGAAGAATGCTTTTATTTCTTCGTGGATAGCCCTTTTGCTCTTCATTGTATCTCTTTCGTTTAGCATTTCGCAGAAGAATAGGATTATTAACTCTAACCATGCTATTATTACCACTTCGGCAATTTCAGTTAAGAGTTCACCCTCCGATAACTCAAACGATTTATTCATCCTGCATGCAGGAACTAAGATCGAAACCCTTCGTAATGTAGGCGAGTGGTGCGAGATTCGGATTGCCGATGGTAATAAGGGATGGGTGCCCAAATCGGCTTTCGAAAGAATTTAATTCGGTAAAGCAAAACTTGTTCCGAACATCAATTTACTGTCGGAAACCCCAATGATAATTTTTATCAAGACTGCCAGACCTTTTTCTGGGGACGGTTGGCTCTTCATCATAGAAACTTTGGTGATCGACATCGCTTTATCCCAAATCCGTCAATTGAAAAATAATTGATGAATCGACTAACAGAATTTAATCATTCCGAAAGTTTGGAGTGAAAAATTTCGATAAGTCGGGGTCCCCTCCAATAAATCAATAGAAACAAGGCGTGTACATATTTCTTGCATCTCCATTGACTAATCTCGCGTATTAAATTTATTGTCCATCTCGTATTTTCTTACAAATTCGCAATAGGGATTGAACATTTGATCACCCTTTCTGTTTATCTTTCATAACTAAAATGTAAACATCATGAAAATATCAA
>DSBV01000069.1 GCA_011045955.1 Bacteroidales bacterium
AACTGGTATTAACTTTACAAATCAATGTTAATGCTTTTCATGGCCTTGTCAAAACTATTGTTTTGAATTAGAATATGTTCAACAAATTCCCTGAATGCTCCTTTTCCACCACTTCGTTTTGTTATGTATTTAGCGTATTGCTTGATATATTCAGGAGCCGAGTTTACTACGCCAGGGTATCCTACAAGTTTTAAAAGGTTTATATCGTTCAAATCGTCCCCTATAAACGCTACTTCTTCTAAAGATATTTTAAGTTGGTGACATATTTTAGTTGCTACTTCTACTTTGTTGTTTACTCCTGTATAGCAGTAGTCAATTTGCAATTTTTTTGCTCTGTGCTCTACTGCTAATGATTTTTCACCAGTTATAATACCAACGGGGATTTTTAGTGCATGACAGAAAAGAACTCCAGCACTATCGTATGTGTTGAACTTTTTAAATTCATCTCCATTAGTGGAATAGTACATTCCCCCGTCAGTCCATACTCCGTCGATATCGGTAAGTACTAATTTTGGCAATTTTATCATAAATGGCTTTTTAAGATTTATGAAATCATGTCAGGGAAAATGATTTCATTTTCATCAATATCGATTAGCAAAGTTTTACCGACAACTTTATTTTTATCAATCCATTTAAATCCGTTACCTGGCGAGAGAAGGTGAATATCATTCAGAGTAATTATTTCACCTTTTCTCATCTTACGTTTTGTTGCAATGCTCCTTTCGAGTTTAATCTGGTTGCTTTTTACTGCTTCGTCTATAAAAATATCTTTAACTCCCAATGATTTCTCAAGTAAACGAATATCCCTAATCATGCGATATACACCGTCAGGACCTAATGAACTTTTTTGATCAGTACCTTTCATTCGTCTATCAAGTGTAATGTGTTTCTCTATGATTTTTGCACCCATTGCAACTGCAGCAACAGGGGCAGAAATACCAATTGAATGATCTGAGTAGCCGATTGTGTACTCGGGATAATTCTCAATTAAATATGGAATAGAATTTAAGTTAATGTTTTCAGGATGAGTTGGATATTGTGATACGCAGTGTAATATAGAAATATTATTATGGTATTTTGTAATTATTTCTAGGGCTTCATCTAATTCTTTTTTACCTGCCATTCCTGTAGAAAGAATAATTGGTAGTTTGGTTGAAGCAAGAGCCTCAAGCAAAGGCAGATTTGTTATGTCACGACTTGCAACTTTTAAATAATCAGGTACGAATTTTTTTAATACACTCATTGCTCCAATAGCGCAAATAGTCTCAACAAAGTCAATATTGTATGTGTTTTTGCAGTATTTGTAAATCTCATAATGTTCGTCGTCCGATAATTCAAGATAAGCTCGATGTTCTCCATAGGTTTTTCCAAATGAATTTGGATTGTTATATAGCATTTCCATTTGAGACTTAGAAAGTTCTTCATTTAAGTCTCGTTTTGTGAGTTTAACAGCATTTATTGGTTTTAGTTCAAGTTGAAAACATTCTTCAACAATTGGTCTACATACCATATCGATAATTAACTTGGCAATATCAACTGAACCATTATGGTTTTGACCGATTTCTCCAATTATGTAGGTTTCACTATTTTTTTGCATTTTGTTTAATTTGATTCTGCATTTTTTGTTTTATCTCGGGATCGCTATCGATAAGCAAAAGTAATGAATTTATAAAATCTGGTGAGGTAACATTGGGAAGTTTTAGATACAATTTTTTTAAGAGTTCAAAATCGTTAATTGTATCAATAGTTAGGCGAATATCTTTACGAGATTGAATACTACGTGGTACGGGCAAAAATCGAATCTTGAATTTATCAGGATTTGTATATAAATAATTAGTAACATGTTCTAAATAGTGTTTTTCATGAGTAAACTCTGAAATCATTCGTAGGGTAGTTAGTTTTGTATATTCTGTAAAGAGGCCTATGTGAGATTGAATCGTTGGTGTATTATCAGGAAATGCAAAAGAAAGGTAGTCATCGTCTTCTGTTGCTTGCTCTAACAAAAGTTTAATATATTCAGGAATAATAAAAGGATTGTCAGCACAAAGTCTAATTATTTTGTTTATACCGTAATATTCTGAACAATCAATAAATCGCTTCAGAACGTGGTTCTCGTCACCTCGGAATACATTTACGCTATAATAATTCGCAATTTGTTCAATTCGATTATCAAGCTCTGAATCGGTAGTTGCTACAATAATCTTATCAGAGGGAAAGGCAGTTAAAAGGTTTTCAATTATAACTTGAAGGATAGACTTTCCTTTAGCAAAAGGTAATATTATTTTGTTTGGCAATCTGGTAGAGCCAACTCTAGCTTGGATAATAATACTCCAACTCATTGTAGAATGACATAACTAATCATTAAAAATCTTTTTAAAAGTAGGTTTGAAGAATGAATTGCTAAGTTTATCCGTAAACTTCTTTTTTGGCTGCTTTGAGAGTATTTTTCAAGAGCGATACAATTGTTAAAGGACCAACTCCACCCGGTACAGGGGTTATATAGCTGCACTTGGGGGCTACCTCATCAAACTTTACATCGCCCAGTAACTTCCAGCCCGATTTTGTTTGTTCGCTTTTAACGCGAGTAATTCCCACATCAATAACAACTGCACCCTCCTTAACCATATCGGCGGTTACAAACTCGGCCTTGCCAAGGGCTACAATTAGGATATCGGCCCGACGCGTATGATCCTTGATGTTAGGGGTTCGGCTATGGCAAATGGTTACCGTGCAATCGCCCGGGTAGCCTTTCTGCGAAAGCAGGTTTGCAATGGGGCGGCCAACAATATTGCTCCGTCCCAGAACTACACAGTGTTTCCCTTCTGTGGGAATTTTATAGCGACGCAGCAGTTCAACAATGCCATCCGGTGTGGCAGAGATATAGGCAGGCAGGCCTATGTTCATTCGGCCAACATTCACGGGGTGAAATCCATCTACATCTTTTTTGGGATCGATAGCTTCAATAACCTTTTGCTCGTCGATATGCTTTGGCAAAGGCATTTGTACTATGAAACCATCAACATCGGGATCGTTATTTAGCTTCCTGATTTCATCCAGAAGCTGAGCTTCAGTAATGGAATCCTCGAAACGGAGAACTTGTGACTTAAAATTCACCTGTGCACATGCTTTTTCCTTGTGGCCAACATAGGTTTCGCTTGCGCCGTCGTGTCCTACAAGAATGGCTACCAGGTGGGGAATTTTACCTCCTTTGCTTTTGATAGCTGCAACATCAGCTGCAATTTCAGCCTTTATCTCATTGGCTATTCTTTTTCCGTCAAGTAGTTTCATGGTTTCTTGAGTTTATATTATTAAACTAAATTTCTTGAAGTACGAATTCCAAAATCCGAACACTAAACACTAAACACTATCTCCTCCGTGATTGGTTCATCATTCTTGCCAAATTTTTCGCTCCACCGCCCGATACCATTTTCATAAGTTTACGCATATCCTCAAACTGTTTTAGTAATCGGTTAACCTCAACAACTGAGGTTCCGCTACCATCGGCTATGCGTTTACGGCGACTGCCATTCATCAGCGAGGGGTTTTTGCGTTCCTCAGGGGTCATCGATTTGATGATAGCTTCTATGTTTTTAAATGCGTCATCATCAATATCTATATCCTTTAGGGCCTTGCCAACTCCGGGAATCATACCGGCAAGGTCTTTTAGATTCCCCATCTTTTTAATTTGGTTTATCTGCTCAAGAAAATCGTTAAAGTTGAACTGGTCCTTAAGAATCTTCTTGTGTAGGATTTTAGCCTGTTCTGCATCGTATTGCTCTTGGGCTTTTTCAACCAGCGAAACGATATCGCCCATACCCAGGATACGATCGGCCATGCGGTTGGGGTGAAAGATATCGAGGGAATCGAGTTTCTCACCAGTGCTCACAAACTTAATGGGCTTGTCAACAACTGCCCGTATTGAGAGGGCTGCACCGCCACGGGTGTCTCCATCGAGCTTGGTAAGCACCACGCCGTCAAAGTTCAATCTATCGTTAAATTCCTTTGCGGTGTTGACGGCATCCTGACCAGTCATTGAGTCGACAACGAAAAGGATTTCGTTAGGCGATACGGCTTTCTTGATTGACTCAACCTCCTTCATCATCTCTTCGTCGATAGCCAATCGCCCAGCAGTGTCAATTATTACAACGTTTTGGTTATTATTCTTTGCCTGCTTAACGGCCTCCTTGGCAATGCCGATGGGGTCGTTGCTGCCGGATACGGTAAATACTGGAACATTAATTTGTTGACCTAAAACTTTAAGCTGTTCAATAGCAGCGGGTCGGTAAACGTCGCCAGCCACCAGCAGCGGGCTTTTACCTTTTTTATTTTTTAAATGGTTGGCCAGCTTTGCTGAGAAAGTTGTTTTACCTGAACCTTGTAAACCTGCAATTAGAATTACTGTTGGGTTACCAGCAAGGTTAATATCTGTGGCTTGCCCACCCATTAGGTTTGCAAGTTCATCGTGAACAACCTTAACCATCAGTTGCCCCGGCTTGATGGCATTCAGCACATTCATGCCAAGTGCCTTACGCTTTACCTCATCGGTAAAGGCTTTGGCAACCTTGTAGTTAACGTCGGCCTCAATCAGCGCTTTGCGGATTTCCTTTACGGTTTCGGCAACATTAATCTCAGTAATTTTACCTTCACCTTTTAGTATCTTAAAAGAGCGCTCAAGCCTCTCGGTTAAATTCTCAAACATATCGGTATGCTCTTATTTCAAATTATTATGCAAACTTAATAAAAATATAGGTTTTTTAATCGAAGGAGAATGATAGAAAGGCACCAATATCAAGTGACCAACTAGTCCTATTCCCATTAAACACAGGTTCGGGCGAAACCAGGGAAAAATTTTTTGATGGTATGTAACTGCGCCGAAGTTTCCTCCAAGATTAAATCGCCAAATCTGAAAGGTAAGCCTTAGCTTTGCATTAGCTGCAAGGTAAACTGGGTTGATGGGTTTATACCCATTGCTAATGGTTTGGTTGGTTGATTTAAAATAACCAATCACCGGTCCAGCATTGAACTTTGCACGGCCGGGAATTAAATGGGTGAAAAGTTGTAGTAAGAACTCGCCAAAAGTATCTAATACTAAGGGTTCATTACTCCTGCTGGATTTGGAACGGTGAGCATAGTGAATAGGGAAGGTATAACCGTGTTTGGTTCCGCTAAAATTGTGATACCGATTTATACCAACTCGTAGTCCATTTTTTAAATCGAAGTAGTATGCTCCTGTAACTCCAACAAATGCCGAGTTGTTCCCATCTATTCCTTCCTTCCCGAACATGCCAGTTATTCCAAACTCAGAGCCCAAATCCTTGGCGGACTCAAATTCCTGTGCCTTAACGTTAAAGGCTGTAACCAAAATTACAAAGGCAGAAAGGCAAAATTTATTCAATTGCATACTAAACAAATTCAATGGGTTACATTCTTTCCGGCACTTCGATGCCAAGTAACCACATGGCCCGTTTGATTATATCGGCCACTTGTTCCGATAGCGATAACCTAAGTTGCTTTACCCCTTCGTTAGGTTCTTTAAGGATAGTAAAGTCATGGTAGAACTGGTTATACTCCTTGGCCAGTTCATAGGTGTAGTTGGCAATTAGTGAGGGATTGTGGTTTTGAGCGGCTGCAAGGACAACCTCAGGGAATTGGCTTAAAAGTTGTATGAGTTCGAGTTCCTTGGAATTACTAATGTAGTCAGGGTGTATTTTCCCTTTAACCTGATGGCCCGCATTGGCTGCCTTGACAAGAACTGACTTAATTCGGGCATGGGTGTATTGTATAAAGGGTCCGGTATTGCCGTTAAAGTCGATTGATTCCTTTGGGTTGAAGGTCATGTTCTTCTTGGGATCTACCTTCAGAATGAAGTACTTAAGCGCTGCAAGACCTACCATTCTGATAACTTCAGATGCCACTCCGTGGTCAACATCATCCAGTTTGCCAAGTTCCTCGGACATTTGACGCGCTGTATTAATCATTTCTTCAATCAGATCGTCGGCATCGACAACCGTACCCTCGCGCGATTTCATCTTGCCCTCAGGCAGCTGAACCATGCCGTAGGAGAGGTGGTAAAGAGCATCGCTCCATTCGTACCCCAACTTTTTCATTATCAACTTTAACACTTGAAAATGATACTCCTGCTCGTTTCCAACAACGTAAATGTGTTCATCAAAGTTAAACTCATTGTATCGTTGAATAGCTGTGCCTATGTCCTGAGTGATGTAAACAGAAGTTCCATTGCCGCGCAAAAGCAATTTTTGATCCAACCCGTCGTTTGTCAGATCAACCCAAACCGAACCATCATCCTTCCTGAAGAATAACCCGCGGTTTACCCCATCCACCACTACCGATTTTCCTAATAGGTAGGTTTCGGATTCGTAGTAAACCTTGTCGAAGGTAATTCCTAAATCGGCGTAGGTTTTATCAAAACCCTCATAAACCCAACCGTTCATGGTTTTCCATAGCTGAATAACTTCAGGATCCTTGGCTTCCCAGCGTCGAAGCACTTCCTGTGCTTCTTGAATAATTGGGGCTTTTACTTTTGCTTCATCTTCGGGCATACCCTGGGCTTTTAGCTCCTCAACCTGAGCCTTATATTCCTTATCGAATCTTACGTAGTAATCGCCAACCAGGTGATCACCTTTTATCCCTGTTGATTCAGGCGTTTCTCCGTTGCCAAACTTTTGCCAGGCAAGCATCGATTTGCAAATATGGATGCCACGATCGTTAACCAGGTTTACCTTCACTACTCGTTTTCCCGATTTCTCCATTATTCGGGAAATTGACATACCAAGAAGGTTATTCCTGATATGCCCAAGGTGCAAGGGTTTGTTTGTATTGGGCGATGAGAATTCAATTACAATAGGTTTTTCCGATTTAGCTTCACAAAACCCAAAATCCTTGGTTTGAACAATTGTGTTCAGCACATTAGCCCAATACGATTTTGAAAGGGTGATGTTCAGGAAACCTTTGATTACATTGAAACTTTCAATTTGGTTATCTAATGCCATGAGTTGTTCGCCTATTTCCTTGCAGGTTTCCTCGGGCGATTTACGCGACAACTTAAGCAGCGGAAAGGCGACCATGGTGTAGTCGCCTTCAAAATCCTTTCTTGTTTTCTGTATCTGAATCAAACTATCGGCAATAGGTTGGTTGTATAGTTTTTCAGCTGCCGATTTTACCAATCCCTGAATGAACTTTTCTGCTGTCATTTTCCTGTAAGTTCAGAAATAATTATTGGTTTTTACCGTGACAATTCTTGTACTTTTTACCACTACCGCAGGGGCATGGATCGTTTCGACCTACTTTAACCTCAACCTTAACGGGTTGACGGCTCTGCTTCTGGGTATTTGCACCGGGCTGAAGGTTATCGGTACGGCTGGTTTGGTACTTAGTCATGTCGGTTCGGCGGGTTTGACGTGCTTCCTGCACCTGATTTGGATCGCGAAGCGGGATGAAAGCCTTTACAAGAATAGCAACTATGTCGCGGTTAAGTTTATCAATCATTGTGCGGAATAGGTCAAATGCCTCCAGCTTGTAAATGAGCAGAGGATCTTTTTGCTCGTAAACAGCATTCTGAACGCTTTGTTTTAGGTCGTCCATTTCACGCAGGTGCTCCTTCCAGTATTCGTCAATAGTGAATAGTATGATGTTCTTTGTGAATGAACGAATTAGTTCCTTCCCGCCTGTATCGTATGCCTTTTTCAGATTGGTAACGGTTTGGTAAACCTTTTGCCCGTCGGATATTGGAACAACTATATTCTCGTAAATGGCCGATTGTTTTTCGTAAACCTCTTTGATTACCGGGTAGGCCTGTCGTGCAATTTCATGTGCTTTACGGTCGTACGATTCAAGAGCAACCTTGTAAAGCCTTTGGGCAATTTCTGCTGGTCTAAGCTCAAGGTACTCGTCTTCGGTTATGGGAACATCGAGCGAGAACTGCTTGATTATTTCAAGCTTGAAATCCTCGTATTCGTAACTGCCATGGTATTCATTTACAATAGCCTCACAAACATCCGTGAACATGTTTGAAATGTCCACATCGAGCCTTTCGCCAAAGAGAGCATGGCGGCGACGCTTATAAATAACTTCGCGCTGAGCGTTCATAACGTCGTCGTACTCCAGCAAGCGCTTGCGGATACCAAAGTTGTTTTCTTCAACCTTTTTCTGTGCGCGTTCAATGGATTTAGAAACCATTGAGTGCTGAATCACATCGCCCTCCTTATGCCCCATGGCATCCATAACCTTGGCAATTCGGTCGGAACCAAATAGGCGCATAAGGTCATCCTCAAGTGAAACATAGAATTGCGATGTTCCAGGATCGCCTTGGCGCCCCGAACGACCGCGCAGCTGACGGTCAACACGTCTCGATTCATGACGCTCGGTACCAATAATGGCCAAACCACCTGCAGCACGTGACTCAGGGGTAAGCTTAATATCAGTACCACGGCCTGCCATGTTGGTGGCAATGGTCACCGTTTTGGGTAAACCTGCATGGGCCACAATTTCTGCCTCGCGTTGGTGCTGCTTGGCGTTAAGCACGTTATGCTGAATGCCTTTTAGTTTTAGCATTCGGCTAAGCAATTCCGATACCTCAACCGATGTGGTACCAACCAGTACTGGACGGTTTGCATCGCGGAGTCTTACTATCTCATCAATCACTGCATTGTATTTTTCGCGTTTGGTTTTGTAAACCAAATCGTCCATATCCGTGCGAATAACTGGCACATTGGTAGGTATCACAACAACATCGAGTTTGTAGATACTCCAGAACTCACCGGCTTCCGTTTCGGCTGTACCAGTCATACCAGCCAGCTTATGATACATGCGGAAGTAGTTCTGGAGCGTAATGGTAGCAAAGGTTTGTGTGGCAGCCTCAACCTTAACGCGCTCCTTGGCCTCAATGGCCTGGTGAAGTCCATCGGAATACCTACGACCCTCAAGTATACGGCCTGTTTGCTCGTCAACAATTTTTACCTTGTTATCCATCACTACATATTCCACATCCTTCTCGAACATGGTGTAGGCCTTTAGCAACTGATGAACGGTATGTACACGTTCCGATTTTACTGCGTATTCCCTAAGTAGTTCATCCTTTTTGGCTAATTTTTCTCCCTGCGTTATCGACATCTTTTCAATCTCAGCAATCTCGCTTCCTATGTCGGGGAGAACGAAAAACTTGGGATCCTCAGCAGAACTGGTTATGAGGTCAATTCCTTTATCGGTTAGTTCAACAGAGTTTTGCTTTTCATCAATTACAAAGTACAAATCGTCAGTAACAAGGTGCATGTTACGGTTGTTGTCCTGCATGTAAAAGTTTTCAGTCTTAAGCAGGAGAGCCTTATTACCTTGTTCGCTAAGAAATTTGATAAGGGGTTTATATTTAGGCCAGCCCTTATGAGCACGTAAAAGCAGTTTACCGCCTTCCTCGGTCTTGCCCTCAGCAATTAATTTACGGGCATCGGTCAAGAGCTGGGTGATGAGTGCGCGTTGGGCGTTAACAAGTTTTTCAACCTTAGGTTTGTACTCTTCAAACATCTGATCCTCGCCTTTGGGGACTGGGCCTGAGATGATCAGCGGAGTTCGGGCGTCGTCAATTAAAACCGAGTCAACCTCGTCCACAATGGCATAGTGGTGCTTTCGCTGAACCAGATCGTCGGGAGCAATTGCCATGTTATCGCGTAGGTAATCGAAACCGAACTCGTTGTTAGTTCCATAGGTAATATCGCAGTTGTAAGCTTTACGGCGAGCCTCCGAGTTAGGTTGATGCTTGTCGATACAATCCACTGAAAGGCCGTGGAACTCATAAATTGGCCCCATCCACTCCGAGTCGCGGCGTGCCAGATAATCGTTTACGGTAACCACATGAACTCCTTTGCCAGCAAGGGCATTCAGGAATACCGGGAGTGTGGCAACCAGGGTTTTACCTTCGCCTGTAGCCATTTCGGCAATTTTACCCTGATGCAGTACTACACCACCAATGAGCTGGACGTCGTAGTGAACCATGTCCCACACAATCTCATTACCTCCAGCCATCCAGCTGTTTTTATATATGGCCTTATCGCCTTGTATGGTAACAAAATCTTTTTGGGCTGCGAGGTTGCGGTCGAATTGAGTGGCTGTTACCTCAATGGTTTCGCTCTCCTTGAACCTACGGGCGGTTTCCTTTACAATGGAGAAGGCATCCGGAAGTATCTGGTTAAGTACTTCCTCAATTTTATCGTCAATTTGCTTTGTTAAGCGTTCAACTTCCTGGTAAACACGTTCCTTTTCTTCATAGTCAACCTCATCTGACTCCATCTGGGCTTTAAGTTGTTCCACTTTAGCCTCATCTTCAGCTATATAGTCGCGCACTACCTTGCGTAGTCTTTCAGTCTCTTCCCTTAGCTGATTGTTTGTTAAGGTGGTATATCGGGGGTAAGCCTCCCTGATTCTATTTACTATAGGCATCAACTCGCGTAAATCGCGATCCGATTTGGTTCCAAAAAATTTGGTTAGAAAATTGCTTAAGCCCATTTTGTAGAAATTTTAGAATTTTTTGAAGCTTACAAATTTACTTGAATTTTTTGGATAACGAAAAGATACTATCGAATATGTGTTTAATTCTTTTAATACAGTTGTTTTTAATGCGGATTAAGCTTTCTATTGCTTCGTATATAGATAAGTTTTTCCGAGATTAGTTAATTGAAACAAAAAAATTTACAAATACCTTGTTTCTATTGACTTACCGGCGCAACACCGACCTATCAGAATCTTTTATTCCGAACTTTCGGAAGGAAATAGATTTTCTTAATCGATTCGTCAATTGTTTTTTTCAATTGACGGATTTGGGTTTATCGGCTTTACCTGTTGTATGTTCGCATTTTTAAGGCAATGGCTAAGAAACAAAAAATGGGGCGAATAGCCCCATTTTTATACTTTTAAACGTTTTTTATTCTGCCTTTTTGGTGTCGTCAACAAAAGTGCGCTGTTTAAGTTCACGGTCAAGCATGAAAAGGCCATTACCATTGCCGTTGATTAGTTTTAGCGTATCAATCAATTCCTGGGCGTTAGCTTCCTCTTCAACCTGCTCATCAACAAACCATTGTAGTATTCCCTTTGCGGCATGGTCTTTTTCCTCAATGGCAATATCCATCAGGTTATTGATTAAGCGGGTAACCTCCTTTTCATGTTTCAGAGTCTCCTCAAAGGCGTGGAGAGGCGAATCCCATTGGGTGGGAACCTCCTTAATGGGCTTGAGTTCGGGCTTACTGCCGCGCTCAATAAGGTAATCGAAAAATTTCATAGCATGGGTAAGTTCCTCTTGCCATTGCACTTTAAACCAATTGGAAAAGCCATTGAAGCCCTGGGCTCCAAAGTAGGCCGACATGGACAGGTAAAGGTATGCCGACCAAATCTCGGCATTTATTTGCTCATTGATAGCTTGCTCTAAACGTTTATTCATAGATTTAAT
>DSBV01000011.1 GCA_011045955.1 Bacteroidales bacterium
CAAGAATTACTGAAAATGCTAAAAGACGAAAATTCAAATACTTGTATAAGATCAAGTTTTGCGATATTCAAATCGCTTAGTATTGAAGAACTTGAACTTCTTAATTCTAACTTAAAGTGTAACACTTACCGAAAAGGGGAAGTAATATACAGAGAGAGCAGCAGAATAACAGGTATTTACTGTGTTAAAAAAGGTATTCTAAAAATTTATAAAACAGGTATTGATTCAAAACCGCAAATAGTAGCCTTTGCAATAAAGGGTGATATAACAGGCTACAGATCGGTTTTGAGCAATGAAATGGCTTGTACCACAGCTGAAATTATTGAAGAGGCCGAAATATGCTTTATACCCTCGGAAATCATTTTTAAATTAATTAAATCCAATAGTGATTTTGCTCTCTCATTGATACAGTTAACCTGCAGGGAACTTGATCAGGCTAATATTTTTATAAAAGATATAGCACAAAAAACTGTTAAACAGCGACTTGCTGAAATTTTGCTAATGTTAGAAAATACATTCAAATTAGACGAAGAGGGATATATTGCGGTAAACTTAACTAGAGAAGATTTATCTAGTATTGTTGGAACCGCAACCGAATCGGTAATTAGAATTTTGAGTGAATTTAAGAACGTTGGTTTAATATCAATAAATGGTAAAAAAATAAAGATTAATGATAAGAAGATGATGAACCTGATATCGGACTCTGTTTTTTAGAAAAGTTTTCCCTGCTGAGGAAATCTGCTTTTATTAAGATGTTTATACGCTAGTTCGGTTACTTCACGGCCGCGTGTTGTTCTTTTTAAAAATCCTTCCTGAATCAGGAAAGGTTCGTAAACTTCTTCTATAGTACCAGCATCTTCGCCTACCGCAGTAGCAATAGTATTTAATCCTACAGGTCCACCTTTAAATTTATCAATTATGGTCAATAATATCTTATTGTCCATTTCGTCGAGACCTCTTGAATCAATTTTTAATGCATTCAACGATTCCTTAGTAATATCGTTATCTATGTAACCATTACCAATTACTTGCGCAAAATCGCGAACTCTTCGAAGCAGAGCGTTCGCAACACGTGGAGTGCCTCTGCTCCGCAAAGCTATTTCAATAGCTGCATCATCTCGTATATCGATTTTTAGAATAGAGGCAGAACGTTTTACAATTCCAGCCAAAATATCAACAGTATAGTATTCAAGTAGGAATTTTATTCCAAACCTCGCCCTCAATGGACTTGTTAACAACCCACTACGAGTTGTTGCTCCTACTAATGTAAACGGATTTAGCTCAATTTGAATTGATCGTGCACTTGGACCTTTATCAATTATAATGTCTATTGTATAATCTTCCATCGCTGAATACAAATACTCTTCCACAATAGGGTTTAACCGGTGTATTTCATCAATGAATAGGATATCGTGGGGTTCGAGGTTTGTTAGTAAACCAGCCAAGTCTCCTGGTTTTTCTAGTACTGGCCCTGAAGTGGTTTTTATTGAAACTCCTAACTCATTGGCTATTATGTTGGCTAAGGTTGTCTTACCTAAACCAGGTGGTCCATGTAATAAAACATGGTCTAGAGCTTCGTTTCTTAACTTAGCTGCCTTTACAAATATTTTCAGATTATTAACAATATCGTTCTGCCCATTGAATTGGTTAAACTCAACTGGGCGAATTTGCTTTTCAAACTCTTTATCTATAATAATCTTATTATCCATCACTTAATAGCTATCATTCTTTCAATAGGTAGTTTAGCTTTAGCAATTATATCTTGGTTTAACTCTACAACCGGGTATTCATATTTAAGACTTAAATATAACTTTTTAAGTGATACCATTTTCATATAAGAGCAGACGTTGCAAGCACATGTTGAATCGTCGGGCGGTACGGGTATAAATTCCTTTGACGGTGAATACTTTTTCATTTGGTGAATTACACCATATTCAGTTGCTACTAAATATGAGGTAGATGAATCGTTTCTTGTAAAATCAATAAGTTGTGAAGTGGACCCAATGAAATCGGCCATTATTAGAATTGATTTTTGGCATTCCGGATGAGCAATTATTTTTGCTTTTGGATTCTGTTTTTTTTGTTCTATTAGTCTTTTTGACGAAAAACGTTGATGTACATGACAAAATCCATCCCAAACAACCATATTATCGCGTTTCAATTTATTTTTCAGGTAGTTACCTAAATTTTTGTCGGGTGCAAAGATTATAGTTTTTTCCTCTGGAATTGATTTTATAACTTTCTCTGCATTTGATGAAGTACAACATATATCGGAAAGTGTTTTGATATCGGCGTTTGTGTTCACATATGTTACAACTAGATTGTCAGGATGATTATTTTTGAATTCTTTGAAATCGTGATAATTACAAGAATCGGCCAGGCTGCATCCCGCATTCATATCGGGTAAAACAATTTTTGCATCTGGAAGCAAAATTTTTATGGTTTCAGCCATAAATTTAACACCGGCAAAAACTATTAATTTACTCTTTAAAGTAATTGCCTTTACAGCCAAAGCAAGACTGTCGCCCACAAAATTGGCTATATCCTGAATTTCAGGGTTTTGATAGTAATGCGCAAGTATTACCGCATTTTTCTCAACCTTTAAACGGTTGATTTCACTTACAAGATTGATATCACTATCGATGGGTTCATCAATATATCCCAATTTATCAACAGATTCTTTATTTATCATTAATTTTTTCTTTAAATTAATTTTAAAAATTAAAAAAATAATGATGTTATTATGCTGTTAGTTTAGTTCATAATTTTTTGGAAAGCGACTTGCAAAATTGGTTATTAAATGGATTAAAACAAACTATTAACACCATAAAATTTGTAACCCTTTGTAATACAGGTTAAATTTACACTTATTAACAGTTGTTATTAACATCTTGTGTTAATAAAATTTAGAGTAGTGAATTTGTTAGTTGTGTTTGAAAATTTCTTGATAAGTAGGTTAAACAAATTCATAATAACCTATGGTTAGTTCGGATAAATTATTATATGTAGGTTTTGTAATACTTGTCAAGAGTTTAGTTTAAATAATTATTAACAGGTATTGAACCAAATACCCACAGCTAGTTAAACGTGCTTGGTTTGTTTTGTTTATATTTGAAGTGGAATAATTAACAGGTTTGCAATGAAATCAAATCGCCTAGGCATGTTTGTATTTATGGCCATTGGCCTAATTTGCGGACATTCTGGTTGGGGTAGCAACACGGATACGCTATGCTTAGACAAGAAAAGTAATAATAGTAATTACTTTGTAGTAGTACCCGTTGCCTTTTATGGAGAAGAAACAAGCTGGGGCGGTGGGCTATCGAGTGGATACTACTTTAGATGTAGGGATAATAAGGTATCGAGCGTGCAGGGAACAGCCGTTTACACCCTAAAGAACCAGGCAAGTTTATGGATATCGCCCAGGATATATACTACAGATAGGGAACATTACTATTCAGGTCATATAAAGGCAAACCATTTCCCAAACAAATTTTGGGGAGTTGGAAAGAACACATCCGACACCCTGGAGGAAAAGTATATTTCCGATGATTACTCAGTTCTTATCCAGTATCAAAGAGTACTTTTTGGCGTAATAATGGCTGGTGTTCAAGGTCAACTTAATTACTACAAAACTGGAGACTACCCCAGCGATCGCTTGCTGGCAACCGGTATAGCTGGAGTAAATGAAAGGTTAACAACGGGTTTGGGTGTTCTTTTAACCTGGGAAAACAGGGAGAACCTTTACTACCCATCGTTTGGTGAGTTCTACAAGGCGTCGCTAATGGTTTACAGTAAGATATTTGGCAGCAATTTGAACTTTACAAAGTTAACTATCGATTTACGGAACTACTACAATATATACGACGACCATGTATTTGCCCTTCAATTCCTAGCCGATTTGACATGGGGAAGAGTTCCTTTTCAGCTAATGCCAATGATTGGGGGGGCTGATATTATGCGGGGTTACTACCAGGGCCGATATCGCGACAATGCAATGGCTTGCTTACAGGGTGAATACAGATTTCCGATATATAAGTGGCTAAAAGGAACACTTTTTGGCAGCGTAGGCGATGTTGCGCCTTACTTTGATAAGTTAGATATAAGCAAAAGCAAGTTAGCATACGGTGCAGGAATAAGAATAAGAGTAAACCCCATAAAAGTAAATCTTAGGTTTGATGCTGCCTACAGCGATAGAAAAGAAATGGCTTACTACTTTACGGTTACCGAAGCGTTTTAGAGCAAAAAACCCATCGGGTTTGTTCCGATGGGTTCTTTATTACAAAGTAAGCATTAAGGGTTCATCAATGCTTCAATTTCATCTATGGTAACCGGAATACGCTTTCCAAGAATACGTGAGCCATTATTGGTAATTAAAATATCATCCTCTATTCTAATGCCACCAAAGCCAATATATTCTTCTACTTTGGCATAGTTGATAAACGCTTTGTTAATTTTTTCCGATTTCCACTTTTGAATTAAGGCAGGAATAAAGTAGATACCTGGTTCAACGGTTAAAACAAAACCATTTTGCACGCGACGGCCTAACCGCAGGTAGGCAATGCCAAACTGGTCGGCACGGGTAATTTCATCGTCGTAGCCAACATAGTTTTCGCCCAGGTCCTCCATATCGTGAACATCGAGCCCCATCATATGGCCAAGGCCATGGGGAAAGAAAAGGGCGTGAGCGCCATTGGCAACAGCATCATCGGGATTACCCTTCATTAAACCAAGTTTTGTGAGCCCTTCTACAATTACCCGCGCTGCAGCTTTATGAACATCCATATAGGAGATTTCGGGTTTGGAAATTTCGATAGCCTTATTATTGGCAGCAAGAACAATGTTGTAAATATCTTTCTGCCTTTCGGTGAATTTGCCATCAACTGGGATGGTTCTGGTAAAATCCGATGCGTAATGGCTGCTAATTTCTGCACCGCTATCGACCAGCAATAGGCGGCCCGAAGTAAGTATTTGGGAATGGTCGTGATTGTGAAGGGTTTCGCCATTTTGAGAGAGAATAATTGGAAATGAAGGCATGTATCCCTGACCAATAGCAACCCCCTCAATAGCACCAGTAATTGCTTGTTCGCTAATACCAGGCTTGGCCATACGCATAGCGGTTACGTGCATTTGGTAACCCACCTCGCATGCTTTTTCAATTTCAGCAATTTCAACATCTTCCTTAACTGAGCGCAGGTTTACAATGGCTCTAATCAGTTCAACAGATGCATAGTTTTTAATAACCGTTTGGTTAATGCCCAGAAGTTGTTCAAGTAGTAAGATATTTTCGGCACGGTAAGGGGGAAGGAAATGTATATGGCGCCCGCGTTGTATGGAGCGGCTTAAAGTGGAGTATAGCTCCTTGAGCGGATGAGTTGAAAGGATACCAACCTTTTCGCCCAGCTCCTTTAGGGTTGGCTGAGGACCCATCCAGATAATATCGTCGATGTCGAAATCGTTGCCGTATAAACAATCTTTTCCGTCTTCAATATCAATTACACCCACCAAGCCCGGAATGTCGAGGCCAAAGAAATAGAGAAAATTACTATCCTGCCTAAAGCGGTAGGTGTTTGACTTATAGTTCATTGGGCTTTCAGTATTTCCGAGTACCATCACCAGGCCCGATTTAATCTTTTTGCGTAGTTTTAATCTGCGTTCTACGTAAACTTGCTTTTTGAACATAGCTATTGAATTTTTATGGTTGCTGTAAATGTAAGCACCAAAACCCTATTTAACAAGAGAAAAAATCAATATAGTGTTAAAGGGTTAAGTTAATATTGCATATCTGCATAAAGTGAAAGCAAAAAACAGTATATTCGGAAAAAATAGTTTAACCAACGCTTATTACGGCCTGTTGATAGGAATCGTAAAATAAATGATAGTTTCGCATAGGCATAGGTTTATCTTCATTAAATCGGCTAAAACTGCCAGTTCAAGCATTGAGTTAATGCTAAGCATAATTTGTGGTCCCGATGATGTGTTAACTCCCTTAGCCCCTTTTGATGAGCGATTTGATGCCGATTACTACGAATATCAACCTAGGAATAATGAAGGATTTGAAAACCATATGTCGGTAAATGAAATTAAGAAAAAGGTTGGCGAAAGGATATGGAACCAATACCTGAAGATTACCGTTGTACGAAATCCTTGGGATATGGTTGTTTCACGATATCATTGGGAAAAAGCACGCTTATGGCCCAGTATCAAGAAGAATATAACTAACATTTTGAGAGAGCCTATGTCTATAGTAAGGTATAAAAGGTTACAACATAGGATAAAATTGATTTTTGTACTATCTACTTTTGGTAATTTCATAAGATACTTCGATAAAAACTGGACCAACTCAAGGTTTTACTTTGATGAACAAGGCAATCCAATTTGTGATGTTTACCTAAGATTTGAAAACCTTAGTAAAGGATTAAATGACCTGGAATGTATATTTGGTGTTGAGCTGGGAGGCCTGCCACTACTGAAAATTAAGCCCCGAAAGGTAAAAAAACACTATAGCAAATACTATAACCAGCAACAAAAGGAAAGAATTGAGAAACTCTTTAAACATGAAATTGAAGTTTTTGGTTATACCTTTGAGGAGGTAAACCAGTAGAGCAAAATGATAGAAAAAACCTATAAGTTCATAGCAAAGTACAAGAATTCAATAATGTGGGCATTAGTAATTTTAATCCTTTGCGGAATGCCGCCAAGCGGTTTGCCCACCATAAAAATACCCGGCATTGATAAGGTAGTTCATTTTGGGTTATTTGTTGTATTTACCCTTTTGCTTATTTCAGAAATGAATTACCAAAGGGTTCAGCTCACGATTAGCAATCGGCATAAATGGGTGGGTTTTATTGTAGCCTCGGTTTACGGTGGTTTGATAGAGTTAACCCAGTTATACCTTTTTACTTCGCGCAGCGCTGAGTGGGCTGATTTTTTTGCCGATATACTTGGTGCTGCAGTTGCTGTTCTGGTTTATCCATCTCTCAATAAGTTCCTGAAAGGGTATATTTAGTTGAGCTTAATATTGTTTTTTTCAATTGACGGGTTTGGGCTCAGAGATCTGCATAAACTAAAAAAACGCCCCAAGGGCGCTTTTAGCATCTATTGGAATTATGCTATTACTTTAGAACCAGTTCAGTATAACCAATCATGTATCCATCCATGTAAAGTGTGATTTTGTAGGAGCCATTAGCCAGCTCACCGCTACTATCGAAGAAAATACACATGTCAACATCTTTATTCTGGTAATCAACCTCGCGGTTAGCCGAGAACACAATCTTTTCGCCCTCAAAATCAAAAAGGTCGGTTTCCGATTTTGCAAGGACAAAATCGTCGGGGCTTACTACACGCATGTAAACATAGCGTGAGCCTGGCTTGGCAATAGCATTCTCGTTAAGGGTAAAGCAGGTTTTAATTTTAGCCGTACGGCTAGCCCGGGAGGTTTCGTTACCTCTTCTATTAAGAGCAACAGCTGTAACATTACGCGCTTTAACAACGGAACCCTTTGCCACCTGGGTATTTAGCTCCTCGGTACGCTGTTCAAGTTCCTTAACGGTTTTCTTAGCCGTTGCAGCTTCCTCCTTCACTTTGATATTTTCAGCAACAAGTTGCTGGTTAAGGGTGTTCAATGAGTCTATTTCGCGAACCATGTTCTTCATGATAGCCCTAAGGGTTCCGAGTTCCTTTTGGTATTCCTTGATTTTTGAATAGCTCACGCGCTTAAGGTTTTGAAGCTCCGAGTAAAGTTTTTGGGCCCTCTCCTGCTCCATTTGAAGCTTGCGGTTCAAGGAATCGTTGTCGGTTTCCAAATCCTTGTAGCCGTTCATCAGGTTAAGTAGGTTGTTGCTGAGCGAATCCTTTTCGGCAAGCAACATGGTTTCGTTTTCCTTTGCTTCTTTTTTTTGCTGGTAGTAAACGTAGGAAAGACCTGCAATTACAACCAGGAGAATGACAATGAGTATCGATAGGAACGATACTGCTTTTGACGATTTCGAGTTTTCCATATCTAGATAATTTGTTTGACTAAAGTTAACGAGAATTTGAGTTGGTTAGTGTAAGCGCTTGAAAAACTTCTTCCAAATTTAACGATTTTCGTTGAAGGGTGAGAATGGTAAGGTTGTTGTTTTTGGCAAAGTTAAAGATAACCAGCCGAATATCGTTAGATGAACCCGATGATATTAGAAAAGTGTTTCCCTCTAGTTGATGAACAGCTGAAACGTTTTCAATTTTAAGGAGATCATCAACCTTTGGCTGTTGGTCAAACTCCACCAAAACATTTTGGGCAGATGAAGCGGTAAGCGCTTTGATTTCATCGGTAGAACCATTGGCTACTATATCACCCCTGTTTATTATAATAATTCTGCCACAAATTGCTTCAACCTCCTGCATGATATGGGTAGAAAGTATGACTGTTTTATTTTGGCCAACCTCAGCAATAAGGTTGCGAATTTCAACAATCTGATTAGGATCGAGACCGCTGGTGGGTTCATCGAGGATTAAAACCGATGGATTGTGAATTAGGGCTTGCGCCAAGCCAACTCGTTGGCGGTAACCCTTTGAAAGGCTGCCTATCTTTTTATTTTGTTCATGCCCAATACCAGTTATATCAATAATCTCCACAACCCGTTTCCGGGCATTTTTACCTAAGCGGTAAATTCCGGCAACCCACATCAAGTATTCCTTTACGTACATATCGGTGTAGAGCGGGTTGTGCTCTGGCAGGTAACCAATATCGCGGCGGTAGTCGTATGTGGGCGAAAGGATATCAACACCATTTACCCACGCACTGCCCTCGTCGGGGGTTAGGTAGCCGGTGATAATTTTCATTAGAGTTGATTTACCGGCTCCGTTGGGGCCTAATAAGCCAACAACTTGACCTTGTGTAATTTGAAACGAAACATTATTCAGTGCAGCCTGCTTGCCGAATCGCTTGGTGATGTTATTAACGGTAACTGACATCCTTTTTATTGAAAATGAATACAAACATAGTAAAATTGCAGGAAAAGAAAATTGTAAAAAATGTTTAAAATTATGAACTTAGCATGATGTTTGAATTTTATAGTTTGACAATGATAAACCTTAAAACTATCGACATGAAAAAGCTTACATCATTCGTACTTGCAGTACTGGCTGGAACTGTAACCCATGCACAAAGTGCATCTGAAGCAATCAATACTTTTGCATTCGACTTGTATAATGGACTAAAGGTTGGGGGAAACGAAAACCTGGTTTATTCACCATTTAGCATTTCCCCCGCATTTGGAATGGTAACGCTGGGTGCCAAAGGCGAAACGCTAAAGCAGTTGAATGCTACCTTTCATTTTGACAACAAACCAAGGTTTCACCAATCGTTAGGCATGCTTCAACTTAATTTACTATCATCTACTTCGGATGATATAACAATTACTGTTGCCAACAAGGCATGGATGCAATCCGATTATAGTATTTTACGCAGCTATCGGAAGAACTTGAAAAAGTGCTACAAGGCTGCAATGTATAGGGTTGATTTTATAAAAGATCCGGAATTGTCGCGCCAAACCATTAACCTGGCCGTTGAGTACGATACGAAGCAACACATAAAGAACCTGCTGCCACAGGGGAGCATAAGTGAGTTAACGCGTTTGGTATTAACCAACGCCATCTATTTCAAGGGGAAGTGGAAGGAACCCTTTGAACCCGAAAAAACTAAGGAGCGCGACTTTATCCTGTCAGATGGCTCAAGGATAAAGCACCCGTTTATGAGCACCAATAAAACCTTTGGGTATTTTAAGGCAGACAATTTTACAGCCCTGGAAATGGACTACACGGGCGAGGAGCTATCGATGCTGGTAATACTACCCAAAGAGGGAAAACCGCTGAACGAATTCGAGAAAACATTTACCATTGAAAATTATAACGAGGTAGTAAAGGCAATAGAACCCCAAAAAACCCTGGTGTTTATTCCACGGTTCACCGTTGAGAGCGGCTTTTCAATGAAAAAGGTTTTAGGCGAGATGGGTTTGACCATACCCTTTAGCGACGAAGCCGATTTTTCGGGAATATCAGGGAAAAAGGATTTAAAGATCAGCAACGCCTACCATAAAGCTTTTATTGAGGTATCGGAAGAGGGCACAACTGCAGCCGCTGCCACTGCTGTTGTGGTAGCCATGAAGTCGATGCCTAGCTTTAACGTATTTGATGCCAACAGGCCGTTTATTTTCATTTTGAGGCACAAACCAACCAATACCATTCTATTTATTGGTAGGTTAGCAAAACCATAGCGTAGTTTTTATAGGTTTTGATAGAAGCAAACGTTAGAAGAATAATTATGCGAACATTTTAACCCTTGATTGGCTATAACGGTTTGGCGGTATGTTTTTGTTGCCGATTTCGGAGCACTTAACTGTCAAGCCACTATGAAGTTTGAAGCGAGCTACAACCTTTCATATTAGTACTAACTTGGCAATAAAAATACCGCCTGTTACAAGCCGTAGGTGTGTCCTGCGATGAATCAGGGCACTTTCAAATATACAAAACTTTCTGCAAGTCAGGGAGTACGTTCTTTGAAATTGATTCATCATAACTTTAGATGAAATGAGAGACTGAATTCAACTTTGTGAGCAACTTGCGGAGGTCGAGCGAACTGACTGGCAGAATTACTCCAACGCCTAACCAACAGGCGAACTATCGGCAAAGGCGTTCAGGCGTATTTGTCAAACCGCCATGTGGTGCTGGTGTAAAGAGCATCGGTGCTGGGCGACATGGTCAAAGCAAGCGTGGTCAGTTGTACGCTTACCGCTTGCCTGGTGAGGGCAGGGGAGTTGAATGCAAGTGATCCACTACCGACGTGTCGAAAATAACCTTTACTGGAGCAAAATCGAGGGGGGGATTGCCCCCGAGAGACCGATCATTACGGCAACCTGACTACTGGTTATGCGCTCCACGGCATTAAGATGGCAAGAACCCTGTCTGGGCTCTGGTAAGGAACCGGAGAACCAGCGCTGCAATGCCAAGCGAAACGGCAGATAACCTGTAAGGGAATGCCAAAAGTAGCGAAGTGCAGCGATGGGGCGGATGAAGCCGTAGTGGAGACCATACCCACGAGAGCGGAAGTAACGCCTCCGCGAGCGAAGGGCTTCACATGGCAGGTTCTTGTATGTATAACAACTTAATTTCATAAAGGATGATTTTTGTAGAAGAACAAAAGGCGCAACCGATAACGAGGTTGCAGGTTCTAGAGGCTTTCAAACGTGTGAGAGCCCATGGCGGAAGTGCTGGTGTTGATGGCATTACCACAGCACAGGTGGAGGGCAACAAGCGCAAGTACCTGCACCCACTATGGATCAGGATGG
>DSBV01000081.1 GCA_011045955.1 Bacteroidales bacterium
ATGCAAGCATCTGCAAAGGTTTATGTGGAGCCCGAAAAGGTTGATTATGCAGCCGATCCTGTTGTAAAATACATGACTCGCACCCAGCTACTCGATGCCATTGAGCACGCCCGCAAAGCCATGGAAGCCGAGGCCAAGCAGCTTAACTTCATTGAAGCCGCCCGTTACCGCGACGAGATGTACTCCTTACAAAAAATGCTCGATAGCAAGATTTAAGGTGAAGGTTGTTCGTTGTTCTTGAATTGAAATAGAACGCTGATGACACCGATTGGGCGGATTTACACTTTTAGTTGTTGGTTGATGGTTGATGGTTGACCCGTCCTCTCATGTCATACTGAGCACCGTCGAAGCATCTCTTTGTTCCTTCAATCCTTTTTATATTGAGATTCCTCGCAGTTGCTCGGAATGACAAAATAAGTTGTTCGTTGTTTGTGAATTAGAATAACGCACGCGTCAGAAGACGCGCGCTAACGAGAGGAGCGAAAGAAGCAAGCAATGGCATAAAAGCCTGACCCGCCAATGGGTCGGGGGTGGAACGTGGCGATGGGCTTAGTAAGCGATACCACATGTGCCACGCCGCAGGCGGGGCGAATAGTATCGCGCGGCAGTTCCGCCCCCAGGGTACCCATCGGGTCGGGCTTTTCAGCCTTGATTTTCTTTGGTTCTTTCTTGTATCAAGACAAGAAAGAACATGTAAAAGACTCTTTGGAATGCTTTCCCCTTTGCGATGCTACGATTCCCCCTGGCTCTTTGGCTTATGCATGGCGTGCATCGCCAAATGCTTAGTATGCCTCAATGCCAGGGTTCAAACCCTGGGCTAATCCGATTTGCCCCTACAGAGCGATTTGTAGAGTGAACGCACGCGTCAGGAGACGCGCGCTAACGAGAGGATGACAAGTTGAGTTGACAGTTGATGGTTGATAGTTGATAGTGAAAAAAAGCCTTTCACTAAACACTAAACACCAAACACTAAAAACCCCTACACACTGTACACTGCACACTGTACACTATTCAAGAGACCCTTCGCTGCGCTCAGAATGACAAGCGGAGTATATAGTTGTTGACTTCGTTTAACGGCTCACGGTTCACGGCTCACGCATTTTCTTTTACTGCTCACTTTTAACCTTTAACTTTACCCTACCCCCCTTCCCCAAGCCTAACAATCTTTTTATCCCCATAAATAAAGATTTTATCAACAAAATTTGCATGTGAAAAAAAAAATATATTATTTTTATAAAAATATTTCTATTGACTGGAAATAAATTCTCTAAACACTATTTATTAACTTAACACTTACAGCTATGAGAAAACTATTTTTTGCAGCAACCATGTTACTCCTAAGCCAGGCCGGCTTTGGGCAGGCAGTAAACGACCAGGCTATTATTCCTGTGTCTGTCACGCTGAATTCTATCTTACGCTTAACCGTTGTTTCAGGTGGTAATATTGATTTTGTTGTAAATACAATAGGCCAGTACACCTCTGGTATCAATAACGGTGGTGGAGATGCTCGTTACCAAACAAACTTTACCGTTTCAGCCTCTCAGGACTTTGATGTTACCATTAGAGCCGAAGACGCTACATTTATAGGTCAGGACAATGCTACTAACACTATGCCTCTTGACAATGTAGGCCTTGATTTAAGTGAATCAGGAACTGGTAACGACCCAGCAAACTGGGCATTGCCTACTGCCGTATTAGCATTAACCAATGGGGCACAGAACATTGTTACTGGAGTGGCAGGTGCTGCTGCAGGTGGAGCCGATAAAAACAACTTCACCATTCGCTGGCGTTTGGGAACCGGTGAAGGTGCAATGAATACAAGCACATTGCTTGCTCAAAGTTTAACCCCTGATAGGTATATTACTAACGTTTTTCTAGAACTAGTTCCAAAATAGTAGGATAGGGCTTTAGCCCTATCCTTTTCATTTTAATATACCGGTAATGGCCTGTTGGAGGTGGTTTATAAAAGTTTTTTTATATTTTCTAACAATACTGGTTTTTACTGCCTTTATCCCTGGTAGGGTAATGGCTCAGAATATAACTAAACGAATCTGGGTAACATCGGGTGGGTCAGTTGCTTTTAATTTTAAATCCCTTACTGAGTATTCCTCAGGGAAAACGTTGAGTAACTGGACCCGATTAAATATACATTACAGGGACACATCAGATGTAGGTGGTGATGGTACTAGTATTGGATGGAAAGTAATGGTTAGAGCCAGCGCTGCAACTATTCAATCCGATGGGGCAGCCCCTAATTTGCCTTTATCATCGATACAAATAAAACCCACTAGCACCATTCCTGGCGTTAATATTACCGATATTACACTTACTGCAGCAGATCAAAATATAGTTGAAGGCAACGATCCTGGTGCATTACCGGTTACTGGAGAAATTGTTATTACCTACGAATGTGGTACTGCTACCCCATTACTTGGAAAGCAGCCCGATTACTACTTTGTTGATTTAATTTTTACTTTGGTTGAGGTTAATCCTTAATGATTTGAAAAAAAAATTTAAAAAGATAATACTATTACCTTTTATTCTGATTGCCCATAATATTATGGGGCAATACTTTTTTTTAAATACTTACGAACCCCCAAAAATCGATATAAAATTTGTTAAGCATAGCGTTGAGGCAAGTAAAGGTAAGACTATTTTCAACGTGGTTAAAATAGTGAATCAATCGTCGCAATCACAAACATTCACATTTCAGCTAACTGTTCCTTCAGGTTGGAAAGTTTTAGGTTATGAGAAGCAAGAGTTAACACTCCCCCCACTCGACTCAACACTAATACCCGTTAGGGTTGCAGTTGGTGAAAATGTTAGAGGTGATATTGGGTACTCAATAATTGCTGCAATATCAAATTCTCGTGGTAATCTTATTAAGAATGAGTACAGTTTTGTTAAGGTTCCCCGTGAAGTTGACCTTAAGGTAAAATTCCTAACACGATTTGAATATTTGGACCAACAAACCGGATATGCACCCATTAAGGTAAAAGTTGAAAATAGAGGGAATAGGGAAGAACTTGTAAGTATTAACCTTGAGGCTGACAACTATTTAGGCATTGGTTCAGCACGACTAAAAAATTACATTTGCGATATAAATATTCCTCCTTATACCGATTCTACTGTTGTTTTTGACATTTACCTAGACAAAGAAATACAAACTAGCCGCGATTTATTTAAGTTGAATATACAAGCGAAAACTATCGATAGCACATTCCACGCTACCAGCTGGTTAAAAAATTTATCATATTCATACACGAATTATATCCCCGAGTCACGAAGGGTCTTAATTGCAGAACTTTTTGCCAGAGGGCTTTTCTCAAACTATGCAAAACCAGCCTATGCATCAATTATACAAGGAAATATCTTACTTCGCAAACAAAGGGAGATCTACTTTTTTTATAACAACGATAATACAACACCAGCTGAAAATCTTTATCGCTATAACAGAATGTGGATTGGTTATCGGAATGGTAAATATTTTTTTCAGGCTGGTGATATTAATAAGAGCATTGAAAGCAGTCTATACGGACGAGGCGGGAGTGCTGGGTTTAGTTCAAAGAAAATGAAATTTGAAGCCATTGCAACTCAAAGAGTTTTAAATCCACAAAATAATTTTGGTGCTGAATTTGAATTTTCTCCATCACAAAATTATGGTTTTAAGTTAGGAGGCGTTTATACCGAATCGCTTAATGAAAATTTCACTTCAACTATTGGGATAACAGGCTTTAGACTTGCTCCAATAAAAAGATTAAGAATAGGTTACGATATTGCTTATAACCAGGTAGAATTTGGAAGACCAAACGATACTGTTTTTAATAAAGTTGCTTTAGGTCATACTGCCTATGCAAACTACAATACCCAAAAATTGAATGCATCAGTCCGTTTTAAATCTGGTCAACCCTTTCTAAACTCAAGCTTTAATGGTCGCTCTGAATTAATGTCGCAATTTGTTTATACTTTTAATGATAAAAACAATATACAGTACTATGCTATTGACAACCGGAATAGCCCTGGCGATTACCGTACTTACAACTTAATTAAACAACCATTTACTAACTTCCATAAGCAGCTAATTACTTGGGGGTACTTCCCAAATAACAGGGTTCACTTTTTTACTGGGCCAGGTTTTGAATTTAATGCTTCAGATATTTTCCCCGTTATTAGACGAGGCGAAGATTATTTCTCAACGTTTGTCTACAATTTCAATTTAGGTTTCCGGTTTAAAGGCGAGAAGCCCGGTAGTTCCCTAACCGCACAAGTTTTTACTGGGTTTGTAAATGTAATCCACAAACCGATTTATTTTGTTGATTCAACCTTTTCCATACCTCCTACACGTGCAAAATTTAATTATCAGTACTTCTCACTTAATCTAAGACAACCGCGTTGGGGCTTTCAAGCCATGTACACCAATGGCCCCCGTTCAATATACGAGCAGTTTAGCTGGTATTACGCTTCCCGACCAAACAGACTTTTAAGGGCTATGCCTTACTTTGATTCATACATCTACAAAGAAATGTTGCGCCTACAGGTAAATATTTCATACTCTAACGATTTAGTTTCAAAGTCAAGCTACTCCAATATAACTTCTCAAATTTTTTGGTATCTACCTAAAGATTGGCAGCTACGATTTTTAAACGTTTACACCATACAATCAAGGGTAACGCCAACCGAAGCTGTTGAGCGTTTTCAGAATATGTACTTTGAGGCTAGCGTTCGGAAGGAGTTTGGATTTCAACAGCCTTATTTAAAGTTCCACACCTTGAAACTTGTATTTTTTAAGGATTTCAACGGTAATAGGATAATGAATGAGAATGAACCAGGAATTAAAAATGTTTTAGTAAATATTCAACGGGTTGATAGTGATGCCATGGAGTATGCTGATTTTACTTCTGGTGAATTACTTTCAAACCAATATGGCGAAGTGGTTTATGAAAAAATTCCCGCAGGAATTTATGAACTGTCTTACAACCCTGTTGGCAATGAAGCAGGAACATTCTCTAAAGCCGACATTGACATCAATTTTACACTAAATAAGGATATGACCCTGTATATCCCCTTTGTTGAAAAGAATAAGGTTTTTGGCCGAGTTATCCTGAACCGTAGCAAACTCTCAGGCTTAGGCAAGGTTGATGTTTCAAATGTTAGGGTAACGGCCACCGATAGCCGTGGAAATACATACTCCACTCTTACCGATAAAAACGGCGAGTTTGTTATTTATGCTCCCGTTACCGATGAGTACATAGTCAATATTAACAACATTTATTACGAAAACTTTGACCTGCGCCAAAACAACTTCCGGGTTCAGTTCAACGGCTACAAACAGTTTGAGGTTAACTTTGTATTTGATGAAAAGATACGCCGTATCAACTTCAGCCCTTCGGCTCAAGACCTGGCAGCCGAAGGTGTTACACAAGTACGACGTACAAACCTCAGGGGTACTGTAAAAGATGCCCTGTTGGTTAAGCCGCTCAGGGCTCGCATTAACCTGATTAACACCAAGAACAATAGCATTGTGGCATCGGTTTACTCCAACCCCCAAACCGGCGATTATGCAATATCGTTCATGGCCGATGATATTTACGCCCTTGAGGTTGTTGCCGACGATTACTGGTACTATGCCGAAAATCTTAACCTGAACCAAGTTACCACCTTCATGAATGTTACACGCGATGTGCTGCTTAAACCCATAGCTATTGGCTCCAAACTTGAGCTCAACATCCGATTCGATATCAACAGGGCTGACCTGGGTCCCGAAACAGTAGCTGAGCTGAACCGCCTTATCAACATCCTGCGACAAAATCCGGGTATTAAGATTGAGGTTCAGGGCCACGCCGATGACCTTGAGGCCATCAATAACGACAAGATTGCTGAAGAAAGAGCCAAGAGGGTAGCCCAATACCTCATTGAGAATGGCTTTAGTAATCTGCAGGTACGCGGATTTGGCAACACCGTACCGGTGGCCCCCAACGATACCGAAGAGAACCGTGCATTGAACCGAAGGGTTGAAATTGAGGTTATAGGGAAGTAGGTAAGGAAGGATAAAGACCAAAGGGTAAAAGTTAAACGTTAAAAGTTAAAGGAGGTTCGTGAACCGTTAAACGTTAACCGTTAAACGAAGTCAACAACTATATACTTCGCTTGTCATTCTGAGCGCAGCGAAGGATCTCTCCCTCGTTAGCGCGCGTCTCCTGGCGCGTGCGTTCGCTCTACTAATCGCCCTGTAAGGGCAAATCGGATTAGCCCAGGGTTTGAACCCTGGCATTGAGGCATACTAAGCATTTGGCGATGCACGCAGTGCATAGGCCAAAGAGCAAACATGTAGCGTTGCATCGCAAAAGGGAAATATCCCAAAAAGCAATTTTGCAAAACCCAATCATAAAGGTTAAAAGGATAGAAAATTTTAAGAGATGCTTCGGCTCAGCTCTGCATGACAATACCCTCACGGGTCATACTCTTACTGTCAACCATCAACTATCAACCAACAACTTCTTTTAATAATCCCTATCTTTGTCGAAATTTAACCAATCATGTCTTTTGTTACACTTACTCTTCTTGCTATTGGCCTTTCATTCGATACGTTTGCTGTTTCTATTACGTGCGGAATTGCAAGAAAGCATATTGTTTTTTGGGAAGCCTTTAGAATTGCACTTGTATTTGCTTTTTTCCAATCAACCATGCCTCTTTTGGGTTGGGGTTTTGGAATGACCATAAAATCAATAATTGAGCCTATCGACCATTGGTTAGCGCTGGCGTTACTGTGCCTTATTGGCATAAAAATGATTATTGAGGCTTTCGGAAGAGATGAGAACAACAGCACTCTTGATCCATTAAACCCAAAAGTACTTTTCACCCTTGCATTAGCAACCAGTATCGATGCATTTGCAGTAGGAATAGGGTTTGTAGCAGTTATTGTAAATATTTTTCATGCATACCTTATTATATGTACAGTCACCTTTATAGTAGCCATGCTTGGCATGCTTTTTGGGAAAAGTATTGGTAGCGCAATCGGGAAAAGAATGGAGATTTTGGTGGGTTAATCCTAATCGCATTAGGGATAAAAATAGTTATTGGACACGTTGGATAGGTTTACATTATAAGGTTACGTACCTCCATGGCATGAATTATAGTATCAACAATCTCCTGAACCGATAGGGTCATGGCATTAAAGGTGATATCAAAGCGGGTATAATCAGTGTCCTTCCCACCAAAATAAACCCTAATCTCTTCGCGCTTACGGTCAATTTCACGAACATACAGTTCAGCCTCCCTGGGTTCAAAATGGTACATTTCCTCAACCCGCAAAACTCTCCATTCAAAGGGTGCTTCAAGGTGTATGTGGATTGAACGTGGAATATCACGGGTTATTGCTACACCGCCTCTTCCCAGTATAACCACATGCCCTTTTGAGGCTTCGGATCTAATAATGCTTTTTACTGTATTCTGAATGTGTCTATCGCTTTTGTAGTACTTGGTTGACATCGATTCAAGGATCTCCTGCATTATCCCCTTTCGCTTTGCTTCAAAAACATAGTCAATCTCTTCCTTGGGTAAACCAAGTTTAGCAGAAGCAATTTGAAGAATTTCCTCCTTTGCCAGCCAACGCCAGGCTAACTCATTTTTTAGCCTATACCTCCTATTCAATTCCTCAATTAGGGTAGAAGAAACCTGCTTGCCAGGACATCCCATTTCGCGCGAGATGGTTACAACCGGCCCTGGCTCCTTGTATGAATCGCCTGGACGTTTCCCCCACTCCGATAAATATTTAATAAGGGCTATACTCATAGAATTTTCTATTTGTTCTAAAAATATAAAATTTAAGGTTTAAAGTCAATAAAAAAGGGGTTAGAAAAAACTACCCCCTAATGATTTGGTCAAAATAGAAATTGAACAACCTTTAAACACTGGCTTTTGGCAATGTAAAGAAGAACTTGCTACCCATATCGGGTTGGCTTTCTGCCCAAATCTCACCCCCATTCATTTGAACAAATTCTTTACAAAGAATCAAGCCCAATCCCGTACCCTTTTCATTCCTAGTTCCAGGTGTGGAGGTAATTTGGGTGCCAAAAAGTTTTTGAAGCACATCGGGTGTCATACCCCTACCGGTATCCTCAACACATACAGTTACCCTATCCGCACCGGTAGTACTCCATATCGTGATCCTATCGCCAGCATTACAGAATTTAATGGCATTGGAAATCAGATTACGAATTACAATATCAGCCATATCGGTATCGGCAAAAACAAAGGTTCCCCGTGAAATATTATTTTTAAGTTGAATTTCCTTGGCTTGTGTAGCCTCGTTTAAAAGTTGAATACGAGAATTAACCAGCTGATTTAAATCGAAATTTTGAGGATTGACTTTTACCCCATGCATTTGGGTTTTAGCCCAGGTTAAGAGATTCTCAAGTAGTGCTGTAGTGTGGCTAACGTTAACTGAGAGTTCATCGAGTATCTCCTTGAAATTTTCAGGAGAAAAATGGCCCTCCTTTGCAATGTTTAGCATGGTAATTAAGGAGAAAAGTGGGCTCCTAAGATCATGGGCAATAATTGAGAATAGCTTATCCTTGAGGGAATTTAGCTCACGTAACTCATCGGCCTGACGGCTAATAGCATCGCGCTGCCTGGATATTTCTTCATTCTTTTCATTTAGTAATCTATTTGCCCTGCGTTTCTGAAGGTATGCGTAATAGAGTGCCGCTGCAAATGCCAACGAAAATAGTGTTAAGCCAATGTAAACCTTTTGAAGCAACTTTTGGTGCTGAATTACTGCGTCGCGCAACTTCATCTCAGCATTTAAAAGCTCTATTTGCATTTGCTGCTCACGGGTTAACTCTTCGACCTCTTTAAGGGTTTGCTCCTTTTCTTTCAGTTCCTTACTTGTTTCAACAAGTCTCTTTTCGGTATGCTCCTTTTCCTGTGCTACCTGTTGCACAACCCTGCCAGCGCTATCAACCATTGCTTTTGCCTGCAATTCTTTCTTTCTGATTTCCTCGGCTTGTATTTTCTTGGTTAGCATGGCATACAGGCTAAAATACTCAGCAGCTTTTTCGGTATTCTTTAACCCCTCGTAAGCCCTGTTGTAGTTGTAGTATGCATTACGTAGCAATTTCTGATCGCCAACCTCCTGGGCTAGAGCTTCTGTTTTAGTAAGATTTGACAATGCGCCCTGATAGTTTCCCTGCTCAATCTGAACCGTTGAAATATTATATAAAATTTGACCAATGTCCTGCTTTTTCCCAGAGGAACGGGCAATACTTAGTGCGTTCTCAAAACTCTTTTGAGCATGTACATAATCAGCTATCTCAGTGTAAAGTAATCCAAGATTGATGTATAAAAGCTTTTCTCCATTCCTATTACCAACCTTTTTAATATTTTCAATGGTTTTCTCAAAGTATGCGATAGCACTTCGAAAGTCGTTAGCTCGCCAGTAAGCATTTGCAGCCTTATTGTAGTAATAAACTGCTTGGTTGGCATTGCCAGCATTTTCGAATTGCCTTGCCAGAACAATAAGCTCCTCAACCTTTGGGGTTTCTTGCTTGGGAACACTTGAAAGAGCTAGGTAAGATATTGTTAAAAGGAATACTATTAAAACGTGTTTATTTATTGAAACTCTACCCATAATGTACCTTACTTTAAACAACTACAAATTTTCCTAAATCATACGTTGTGTTTTATTTTACGATACATTTTGCTGCCTTTTTTCTGTGAACAGACATTACTTGTTGGCAAATGTCATTTTTTGTGTAACAAAAATAGCAAAAACTACATGTGACAAAATTTCAACATAAGCAAACTTGTCATATTTCAAATTGACATATTTGCATACTTTTGTAATTGGTTTGATATTTGAATTGACGGATTAAAAACATAAGATATGAAAGAGGTTAAAACGTTAAATGAGTTAACGGAACAAATCAAAGCAACCGATAAGGCATACCTACTAGTGTTTAAAAAAGGAACAGGAGTAAGCGATTGCACTTTCAGCGCAGTAAATGAAGCTGCTACAGCAGTTAAAATGGACAATGTATATTACGTTGATGCCCCAAATTATCCTGAAATACATAAATACTACGGGGTAACCAGTGCACCGTCGCTTCTAGTTTTTGGAAAAGGGCAACTTAAGGATATGGTAAAGGGTTGCCACGATACTCAATTCTATAAACAGTTATTTGAGAATGCTGTTTACCAGCAAAAAGTACAAAACACGCCTCAACAAAAAAGCGTAACCGTTTACTCAACCCCATCCTGCCCATGGTGCAACACGCTCAAAAGTTTCCTCCGTAAGAATGGGATAGTATTTACAGATATCGACGTATCGCGCGACCATGAGGCTGCCCGCCAAATGGTGGTAGCAACCGGGCAACAGGGTGTCCCGCAGGCCAACATTGGTAGCGAGTGGGTGGTAGGATTCGACCAGCAAAAAATTAAACGTCTACTTAATATTCAAACCCAATAAATTTGTTCGATATGAAGGAATTAGTACCAGTTAACCAACATGTTGTGCTCGACCTGAGCGATGATAACACTGAACAGGTTACATCATCGGGAATTATTATACCCGACACGGCCAAGGAAAAACCATCGTGGGCAAGGGTAGTTGCCGTAGGCAACATCGAGAATTCCGAAATTGCCGTTAACGATCTGGTGGTTTTCAAGAAATACTCGGGAACCGAGGTTGAGTTCGAGGGGAAAACTTACCTCCTAATACCCTACGCCGATTTGCTGGCAAAGGTTGTAGAAACTGAATCAATTTAACTCTTGTATTCTGACTTCCTTAAGTTTTTTGCACGCCAGGCTTGGCGTGCTTTTTGCTTTTTAAAATGCTTTGCTTTAAACCCAAGTACCATGAATTAACAGCTTACTTTTCACCACTCCTCTAACTTCCTCTAACTTCTTCCAACTTCATCTAACTCCATTATATTTAGTCTATTCCAATTCATTCCGAATCATTTCTCTAAATTCATGTCACATAGGTTAAACCTATTCATTATGAAAATTGTTTTTTATCATGGGCAGTAAACCATTATTTGAGTGTTTACTCACATACTTTTACGTTTTTATTTCCTAAATTCAACCAATAAATGCAACTTTCGGTGAGGATGACATCAATATTTTTTCAGCAAAGAGAGGGGAAAAAATCCCGCTCTCTTCCGCTGAATGGAAATAAGCTCTATATTCGTC
>DSBV01000072.1 GCA_011045955.1 Bacteroidales bacterium
AGGCAAATAGAGTTAGCCCAGGGTTTTAACCCTGGGTTTAGAGGTATTCCTAGTATTTGGCGATGCACGTGTTGTATAATCCAAAGAGCAATGGGGAAGCGTTGCATCGCAAAAGGGGAAGTAAGGCAAAGAGCGATTTTTAGCGAAAATCATTCAAAAAGGGAAAAAGGTTTGAAGGTAAAACGAGATGCTTCGACCAAGTTCAGCATGACAAAAGCAATGAAAAAACCAAAGGGGTATTGTCGTCCCGAGCGTAGTCGAGGAATCACATTAAGGATAAAGGATAAAGAGCCTGTTCCCCTCTGCGGAGTTCAAGGTTCTAATACCCACAACGGTAAACCATCAACTAAATCAGTATCACAGGGTTGCACAATGCTCACACGGTGTTTCACAGAGTAAATCAGCATAATCTGTGTCATCAGCGTTCCATTCCAATTCACGAACAACGAACAACTATACCATCTGCGTTCCATTATCATTCTCTTTTCATCAAAGCTGACTCGCACAATTTATTTCTTCGTTTTACTAAAAATCTATCTAAAATTCCATAAATTGCATGAAATTTGAGTTGATATAGAATAAAATTCTTTTCATGAAAATATCATTTAGATATCTACTGATAATCAGCATGATGACAACTCTCCTTCAAGGTTATTCGCAGGAAATAACTATTGGGCAGATTGCTCCCGATATAATAGGCTACAGCCCCAATGGTGAGGAGTTTAAACTCTCGTCGTTAAGGGGGAAGTTGGTGCTAGTCGATTTTTGGTCATCGTGGTGCTCACCCTGTAGAAAGGAAAACCCAATACTTGCAGAGGTTTACAAGAATTACAAAGATGCTTGCTTTACCAATGGGAATGGATTTGCGATTTTCAGCGTATCGCTCGATTTGAAACGCGATAACTGGGTGAATGCCATAGCCGACGATAAATTAGCATGGCCTTACCATGTAAGCGACCTAAAGGGTTGGCGGAGCGAGGTTGCAAAAGCGTACAGTGTCAATGCTATACCGATGAACTTTCTGGTGGACAGTTCGGGCGTAGTTGTTGCAAAGAACCTCCGAGGTTCAGAACTCAACAATGCATTACGCAAGTACCGAAAATGGAGTTTTTTTAGTAACACCGATTGCAAAAACTAGTAATTCCAATTATAGAGTATGAAGGTAAAACGGTATGTTGCCAGGTTGTTAAAGTATTTTGGTCTAGCCATTATTTTTCTACACTTATTGGTATTCTTTATTATTGGGACTGCTAAACTGTTTGAGAAAACAATTATTCGCCTTGCTGTGAAAGAGATAGAATCGAGTCTTAAGGCTCCGATTAGTTACGGTGAGGTTTCATTGGTGCCTTTTCGTGATTTTCCTAACATTACTGTCCGCATTTCCGATTTTAAATTGGGGCAGCAGGCCGACTCGGTTCGGGTATTTGGTATTGGGAATTTACCCGATACTCTAGTTGGGTTTAAAAATGTTTTTGTCTCGGTTAAAGCTTACCCTTTGTTTAAAAACAAGGTGATAATTAATGGAGTTGAGTTAAATGGTTTTAGGGTAAACTACCTGGTTGATTCCACTGGGAAATCGAACTTTGATTTTTTAATACCTCCCGATACAGTTGAAACTCCTGTTGATACAGTTACCCAAACCATTCTAAACATCCTTCTTAAGAACCTTACTCTTAGCGATATTCACTTAACTTATTTAGATCAAAAGTTAAAGGCTGCAGCGAATATTGCTATTCCTAAACTTCACCTTGAGGGAAGGGTTTCGGGCGACAGTATCTGGGGAAAAAGTAATGGCAAAATTGTTGTATCCAATACCCGCTTTGCGGATTTGCCCCTTTATAAGGTTACAAACTTTAACATTTCGTACAGTGTTGATTACGACAATGGAAACCTTTTACTCAACTATGCCAGGTTCGAAATAAATGGCATAGAGCTTAAAGCAGCAGGCAACGCCTCCCTTTCGGATTCCATCTGGATGGATTTTAACCTCGCTTTGCCAAAACTTAATCTTGCTGAGCTATATGGATTTATTCCTGAAAGTATGATTAAGGAGTATGGATTATCGAGGCTTAGGGGAACCCTTAAGTTTAACGCAACTATTAGGGGATATCTATACGATACTCTAATGCTACCCAGCGTTTTTATTAATTTTGACTTGAGAAAAGGCGTAGTTGAAACAAAGCAGTACCCTAAAGTAAATAGGCTAGACTTTGTGGGCAGCGTTTCAATCCCAAATCCGAACTACCTTGCCACAACTGCTATTAATATTAGAAAATTAAATCTTGAAACTCAGCAAAGCAGTGCTAACCTAACTCTTACGCTTAAAAATCCTAACAAACCCCTTTACAACATACAAGGCGATATTCATCTTGTCCTCGACGAGTTTGCCCCATTGCTGCCAGATAGTACTCTGTCGGAACTTTCCGGATTGGTTCATGCTAAGTTTTTTACCAAGGGTAAAATGCCCGAATACCTTGACATGAATAGCTCCGACTACTTCATGGATAATACGGGATTTACCCTAACTTTTAGCAATATCAGTGCCGGGATCGACACGGTTAATGTTGTAAAGGAATTAAGTGCCGAGGTAACTTATAGCCCTGAAAAGGAGTTAACACTCAACAACCTCTCATTACGGTTACCTGCCTACAAGGTAAGTTTAAAGGATGGATTGCTAAAGGTTAAAGTCATTGGTCAGATTTCGGAACTCGATAAAATTGATGTGCGGGTCGATACCCTTCATATTGCCATGGGCAATAGTAGTTTTAGCAGCAGGTTGAAGTTCAAGAACCTGAACAATCCCGTTTTTAGGTGCGACGGTCGTCTGTATGCCGATTTAGCTAATTTACAACAATTTATACCTGATACGCTTATTAGCCTTATAACCGGTAAGATAGATTTTGGTTTCAGCACCTCGGGAACAATTAACCCCGATTCTATTGATAAGCAGATAATGCAAATACTATTTGAAAACAGCATGTTTGCTGCCCAAATCACGGATTTTGGTTTTTCATTGCCCAACGATAGCCTTATTGGCATCGATAAGCTATCGCTCACCCTTTCAATGGCAAAGGATACCATTCGTTTAACCGATGTGAAGGGAAGTTACAAGAATTTGGATTTTAAATCCGACAGCACCTCTATTTGGAATGCATATAAAACTTTCATCTTAGAGCAAAAGGATAAAAAGTTAATAGTGAACACCTCACTGTGGGCTAACCACATAGATTATGACATTTTCCTACCCTTTATGGCGGTGGACTCTACAGCAACCCCCGATACGACTGCCTCTACAATTCCACAGTACATTATTCGAGGTATTGCCAAGGTCGATAAGGTTAAGTATGGTAAGGTTCTGATTGATGACCTTTTAACCAAGTTCAGGATCGACGACAGCCTTTACGTACTTGATGATTTGCGTATGAAAGCCTTTGGTGGCACCATGGTAACCTCTTTAGTTTACGATACCCGGAAATATCCCCTGGAAGTAATTGAGTTTAAAAACGAGTCAAATAGGGTGAATATCAAGCAGCTGCTTGAGCAAAACGACAATTTTGAGCAGGATTACATTACCCATAATAATATTAATGGATTGGTAACTGGTACAGTTTTCGGAAGAATTGTAATGCAGGATACCAATCTACTTTACGACAAGATAAACCTTTTAGGCAATTTTAAACTCGAAAACGGTGGAATTTACAACTTTGAGCCAGCCATGGAACTATCAAAGTTTACTAACCTCAACGAGTTAAACAATATTATATTCAACACATTGGTAACCAGTGTGTTTATCTACAATAACCAAATCTACTTCCGAAAAACCAATATCGTAAGCACAGCCATGGATATGTCGGTTTACGGCATGCAGAGTTTTGGCGACGATTACGAGTACCACTTTGTGGTTTATCCCGGTGATGTTATGCTTGGGAAATCAAAGAAACTCTTGAAAAAGCAGGGTTTAAGAGATGATGGGTTTGAAGGGCCAAACAAGGCCAAACGTTCAGGGTTATACCTTGTTGCACTTGAAAGAGGAAAGGAATCGAAATATGGATTTGATACCAAGGAGCTACAGGCTATAATGAAGGCTACCATTCGCGTTCAGGAACGCGGACTTAATTTGATTTTTCACCCCAATTTAACGAATTTCAGTACTGAGTTGGACAGAAAAGAACCTAAAAGAAAAATACAAGAAGGGAAGAAAAATGGTAAGGAAGTTAAGGCCAATTGAGTGGATTGCAATTGTAGTTTCTGTTGTGCTTATCGTTTTAATTGGCATCAAAGTATGGCAATTAACCGGGAAAGGGAATGGCAAGCTGGAAGTACCTATTTCAAACAGCCCGTTAGACATTACGTTTGGCAGCGACTCGGCTCAGCTTGCCATTTACGCATACATCAGTTACCATTGCGGTTACTGTAGGCTTTTTTTTACTGAGGTTTATCCTGAGCTCGAAAAGGAATTTATAGCTACGGGAAAAGTTCAGTTGGTTTTGAAGTTGGTGGAGCATTCAAACAACGCTGACCGATTGAACGAGGTGAAAACAGCAGTATGCATAAACCGGTACGGGTATTACGGAAAGTTACATGAACTCTTGGTAACCAATAGCAGTGTGATATACACCGATGAGTTTAGGGACATGGTAAATCATTTTATAGATAGCGACCCGTTGGTGGCCGAGTGTATTTTGGGTAACGAATCGTTGGAATATATTTTGCAAATTCGGAACGAATTTGATAAATTTGGTTTTACTGGTACGCCAACATTTGTAATAGGTAATAGGGTTTATAAGGGGTATATGCCCTATGATCAATTCAAATCGATTTTATTAAAACACATTTAAACCAACAAAGCTATGCGGAGAAAATTACTGTTTGCCCCAATTATTCTAGGTGCAGTGTTTGCATTCCTAACCCTGGGGTGTGAAAAGGAAGAACAGGAGGTATGTCAAAAGTTTGATTTAGGAGAACATTGTGAAATACCTAATGTTTGCTGTCCAACTGGCGATGGAGATTGTTACATTGAATATGCTGATCAGAGATTTTACTGCGATAAAACAAAAGCAACACCGAACGACCCCTATGGCTGCGATGATGCCGAAAACCAGGCCATTGAGGTTCTTTGTGTAGCCGCAAGTCCTGAACAGCTTATGGCTGCAAAGGTTGAGCTAAGCAAATTAACCCGCAAGTTGATGCAAGAGGCAAGAACTTTATCGGTATGCCATTAATGAAAGCACCGGAATAGGTCATTCTATTCCGGGTTTTTTTCGAGTTATGCTTGTAAAGACCTTTGGCAGTGCGGTTCATGGCATAAAAGCTACAACCATTACCATTGAGGTAAGTGTTGGGCAAGGGGTAAATTTTTTCCTTGTTGGGCTGCCCGACAGTGCGGTTAAGGAAAGCCAACAGCGGGTTATGTCGGCGCTGGAGACCAACGGCTACAAGTTTCCCAAAAAGAGAATAGTTATCAATATGGCGCCAGCCGACATCCGTAAGGAGGGTTCGGCTTACGATTTGCCCTTGGCCATTGGTATCATGGCTGCCTCGGAGCAAATAAAACCCGATTTGCTTCAGGATTATGTTATTATGGGAGAACTATCGCTCGACGGAACTATTCAGCCCATTAAAGGAGTTTTGCCCATAGCCATACAGGCACGCGAGGAGGGCTTTAAGGGGTTTATAGTTCCTGTCCAAAATGCCCGCGAGGCCGCCGTGGTAAACAACCTCGACGTTTACGGGGTTGAGCATATCAAACAGGTAGTTGACTTTTTTAATGGCAATAGCTCTCTCGAGCCAACCATAGTGAACACCCGTGAGGAGTTTTTTGCCCACGCCAACAACTACGATGTTGATTTTGCCGATGTTAAAGGGCAGGAAAATGTGAAGCGGGCACTTGAGATTGCGGCTGCCGGTGGACACAACATTATTATGATTGGCCCACCAGGAGCAGGAAAAACCATGCTGGCCAAGCGGATACCAACAATAATTCCACCCTTAACGTTGCGCGAGGCGCTTGAGACAACTAAAATTCATTCCGTTGCAGGTAAGATTGACCGGAATACATCATTGATGACCCGTAGGCCATTCCGCAGTCCTCACCATACCATCTCTGATATTGCTCTTGTTGGCGGGGGACAGTTTCCACAGCCCGGTGAAATATCGCTCGCTCACAACGGCGTACTCTTTCTCGACGAGCTTCCAGAGTTTAAAAGGACTGTTTTAGAGGTAATGCGTCAACCCCTTGAGGATAGGGTAATTACCATATCGCGGGCAAAGTTCACCGTTGAGTATCCGGCCAGCTTCATGCTGGTAGCATCCATGAACCCGTGCCCATGCGGTTACTACAATCACCCAGAAAAGCAGTGCGTTTGTTCGCCTGGGGCTGTACAAAAGTATCTGAATCGTATTTCAGGGCCACTACTCGATCGTATCGATATTCATGTGGAGGTGATTCCCGTGCCCTTTGAGAAGCTCTCATCGGCGCCACCCGCTGAGAGTAGTGCGCATATTAGGGAACGGGTAGTGAAAGCACGGCAGGTTCAGGAGGAGCGTTTTGTTCCCTGGGCCGATGTACACTGTAACGCGCAAATGACCTCAAAGTTAATTAGGCAGTTTTGCGTGCTTGATGAGGCCGGAACAGCCATCCTGAAAACTGCCATGGAACGGCTAAACTTATCAGCTAGGGCTTACGACCGAATCTTAAAGGTTTCCCGTACCATTGCAGACCTTGAACTATCCGAAAAAATATTGCCCCAGCATGTGGCTGAGGCAATTCAGTATCGCAGCTTGGATAGGGAGAACTGGGCAGGCTAGTGCCTGATGCGTTCAAACCCCTTTCCGTAAACCCCGGTAACCGTTGCAACCGAAATAAATGCTTCCGGGTCAACCTCTTTGATAATTTTATACATATCGCTAACCTCGTGCTTGCGCACAAGTGAGATTAGCATCTTTTGCGATTCCTTGGTGTACCATCCCATTCCATCAACCACGGTTACTCCACGGTTGATTTCAGATGTAATCCTATCGGCAATCTCCTGGTATCGTTTTGAGAAGACAAACACCTGAACCGATTGCTTGCTCCCCGACAGAACAGCATCGAGCGAATAGGCTGTAATGGCCATGGCTACATAGCCATAAACGATGGTTTCGATACGCTTAGCATGGTCAAGGTCGAGCAGTACTAGGAACGAGGAGCCAATGATGAGTACATCGCAAAGCATTATGATACGGCCTGGACTAATGTTACGGTACTTATTGATTATCATGGCAATGATATCGGTACCGCCTGTGCTTCCACCCTGAGTGAAAACAACACCAAGTCCAACGCCTGCCAGTGCGCCGCCAATGATTGTGGACATAAACTTGTCCTCAACCACTGCTACCTTTATTGTCATTTGTAGCAACGATAGTAGAAATGCGCCAACAGTAACGCCAAAAATGGTTTTCACCCCAAAGTTGGCTCCCAGCATTCTAATCGCTAAAAGGATGAGTCCTACATTTATTAAAAAATAGGTGTAACCCATTGGAATGCCAGTAGCGTAGTAAATAAGCGCACCTATACCCGAAACTCCTCCGCCAGTAATTTTGTGGGGAATCAAAAAGGCTGTCCACGATAGCGCATAAAGCAACAGCCCGAACACTATGATGGCATAGGATCGGACTGTCTTAAAAATATTTCCTGTTGCCATTTTTTAAAATGATACCAAACTACTCGCCTTTCTGCTCGTCGTCTTTTTTTAAGTCGCCATTCTTACGACGCTTTATGGAACGTGCGTAAGAATTGAGCAGGTAACTAACCTCATTGAGGTTATTATCGAGTTCATCGGCCTGGAACGAGTCCATGAGTTGAAGGTCGGTGGCAAGGGTAAGGTAATACCTGCACTCCTCAAGGGCTTCCTGTGCTGTGGTAAGGAAAAAAAGTTTATCCTCACGTTCTTTCTTTTTATAGCCTCCCACGATATTTGTTGCAATGGCTGTGGCACTTTCACAAAGCATATCGCCCACAATGGCCTGATAATCGTCGGGAAAGATTTTTACCTGCTGGTAAATGCTTAACACAAAAGCATGGGCTTTTTGCCATACTACCAAGTCTTTAAACGATTTGGTTTTGTTGTCCGATTTGTCCATATCGCACTCCTTTCTGCTGAATGATTTTTAAAGTATAATGATGATTAATAAGGGTTTACTAAAGATACAAAATTTTTGTCACCTGCAAAAGTAATATTTGACTAAACAACAATGTTTACAATTTTGTTTGGCACAACAATTACCTTTTTGGGTTGCTTACCATCGAGGTATTTAAGGGTATTCTCGTCGGTTAAAACAATTTTTTCCACTTCGTCGGCTTTAAGGTTAAGGGGCAGTTCAAGGGTAAAACGGGTTTTGCCGTTAAATGAGATAGGACAGGTGAAGGTCGATTCCATGATATACTCCTCGTTAAACTTAGGCCAAGCAGCAACATTAACTGAGGTTTCATGCCCAAGCAGATGCCAAAGTTCCTCGGCAATATGCGGAGCATAGGGAGCAATTAATACGGTTAGTGGTTCAAGTATGGTTCGCTTGTTGCATTTCAAATCGGAAAGTTCATTCACGCAAATCATAAAAGCCGATACACCGGTGTTGAAGCTAAATTTCTCAATATCCTCAGTAACCTTTTTGATGGTTTTATGCAGAACTTTAAGCTCTTGGGGTGTTGGTTCAGCGTTTGATACCTCAAACTCATTTGCTGAACTATGGAATAAACGCCAGAACTTGCGCAGGAACTTATGCACGCCATCGATACCATTGGTATCCCAGGGTTTACTTTGCTCGAGCGGGCCTAGGAACATCTCGTATATGCGGAGTGTATCGGCACCGTAGCGCTCAACAATGGTATCGGGGTTTACCACGTTCCACATGCTCTTACTCATTTTTTCAATAGCCCAACCGCATATGTACTTACCGTCTTCCAGAATAAATTCGGCATCTTCGAACTCAGGACGCCATTTACGGAATGCGTCTATGTCGAGAATATCGTTGCTAACAATGTTTACATCAACATGGATTGGGGTAACTTCGTACTTATCCTTAAGGTTGTACGACACAAACTGATTTTTTCCTTTAATGCGGTAAACAAAGTTCGATCGTCCCTGAATCATTCCTTGGTTTATGAGTTTTTTGAAAGGCTCCTGTTTACAAACGTATCCAAGGTCGTAAAGGAATTTGTTCCAGTACCGTGAGTAGATGAGATGTCCCACGGCATGCTCGGTTCCGCCAATGTACAGATCAACATTTTCCCAATACCTATTTGCCTCGGGCGAAACAAGCGCATCATCGTTGTGTGGGTCCATGTATCGCAGGTAGTAGGCCGACGATCCGGCAAAGCCAGGCATAGTGCTTAGTTCGTAGGGATAGCCCTCGGGCGTGTGCCAATTCTTGGCACGGCCAAGTGGAGGTTCACCCTTTTCAGTGGGCAGGTATGCATCAATTTCGGGTAGTTCAAGGGGTAACTTGTCCTCGTCGAGCGGGTAGGGTATCCCATCCTTGTAGTAAATGGGGAATGGCTCACCCCAGTAGCGCTGACGGCTGAAAATGGCATCGCGTAGGCGATAGTTTACCTTACGCTTGCCCAGTCCGCGCGATTCAATTACCTCGCATATCTTTGAAATGGCATCTTTTACCTCTAAGCCATTGATTACCGGACTGTTGATAACAATGCCTTCCTTTGAGTCGTACGACTCAGTCCACGATTCAGGATTGGTGGGTTGCTCACCCAGGCGAATTACAGTTTGAACAATTGGTAAACCAAAGGTTTTAGCAAAGGCAAAGTCGCGGCTGTCGTGAGCTGGTACAGCCATAATGGCACCAGTGCCATATCCGGCTAATACATAATCGCTAACCCAAATGGGAATGCGCTCGTTGGTGAATGGGTTAATGGCGTAGCTGCCGGTAAACTGACCGGTTACCTTGCGGGCTTCGGTCATGCGCTCACGCTCGGTTTTGCGTTTTACCTCCTGACGGTATTTGGCCATCTTCTCGGCATAGGCAGGAGTGGTAAGTTCGTTAACCAGTTCGCTCTCTGGTGCAAGAACCATGAAGGTAGCACCGTATATGGTATCGGGGCGGGTAGTAAAAATCAAAATCTTTCTATCGCTGCCATCAATGCGGAACCATACCTCGGCACCTTCCGATTTTCCTATCCAGTTACGCTGTATCTCCTTGAGGGAATCAGTCCAGTCGAGCTCATCAAGGTCGTTGAGCAGGCGTTCGGCGTAAGCCGATATTCTCAAGCACCACTGGCGCATCTTACGTTGTTCAACCGGGTGGCCACCACGAATGGAGACACCCTCCTTAACCTCATCGTTTGCCAGAACTGTTCCCAGAGCGGGGCACCAGTTAACCATAACATCGGCAAGGTAGGCCAGGCGGTAGGCAAGAAGAATTTCCTGCTGTTCCTTTTCGCTCATAGCTTTCCATTCCAAGGCACTAAAGGTGCGAACCTCGCTGCATGTTGCATCAACGTCAAGGTTCCCGTTACGTTCAAATTCGGCAATCAGGTTCTCTATTGGCTCAGCTTTTTGGGTTTTGTTATTGTACCAGTGCTTGAACATCTTAATAAATGCCCACTGGGTCCACTTGTAGTACTTGGGGTCGCAGGTGCGGATCTCGCGGTCCCAATCGTAGCTAAAGCCAAGCTTATCGAGCTGTTCGCGGTAACGCTTTATGTTGTTATCGGTGGTTATGGCCGGGTGTTGACCGGTTTGTATGGCATACTGTTCGGCCGGAAGGCCAAATGCATCGAAGCCCATGGGATGAAGCACATTGTAGCCGTTAAGCCTCTTGTAGCGCGAGTAAATGTCGGATGCAATGTAACCAAGCGGATGGCCCACATGCAATCCGGCTCCCGATGGGTATGGAAACATGTCGAGAACATAGTATTTAGGCCTGTTTGAGTCAATATCAACCTTATATGTCTTGTTTTTACGCCAGTATTCCTGCCATTTCTGCTCAATATCCTTAAAATTGTAGTCCATATAAAACCCTGATTTTGTTAAAGTTGATTTCAGCCTGCAAAGATAGAAAAAAGAGGTTAAAGTTAGAGGGGGAAATGGGAAATAGTTAGGATTGAAAAGCGTGCGAACCGTGAAACGTGAATCGTTAAACGTTAAAAAATACAGG